>JBBRTO010000024.1:0-24497 GCA_038244345.1 Sphingomonadales bacterium
GGCGCTCGGCCTTCTCCACAGCTAGCGCGATAAAGCTGCGGCCAATTCGACGTGGGTCGACCAGCGGAACTGGCCGACTGGGCGCACCCAATTGATCCGATAGCCGCAGCCAACCAGCACCTCCGCATCGCGGGCGAAAGTCGCGGGGTTGCAGCTGACGTATGCGACTCGCGAAACGCCCGAGGCGGCGATTTCCCTGACCTGGTCGAACGCGCCCGCGCGCGGCGGATCGAGGATCACGGCATCGAACGCGGCGAGCTCGGTTCGGTCGAGCGGGCGGCGGTAGAGATCGCGATGCTCGACCTCGACCAATGGCGCCGCCGACTTGAGCGCGAGGATGGCGTCACGCGCGGCCTCGGCGGCGGTCACCTTGCCGGTAATTGACAATGCGAACGTGCCGAGGCCGGCGAACAGGTCGAGCGGGCGCTGAGCGTCGCCGATCGCCTCGCGGACCGAGGCGACCAAGGCGGCTTCGCCGTCGGCGGTGGCCTGGAGGAAAGCCCCCGAGGGCAAGGCAACCGGAACGCCGCCTAGGGTCACGGTGACAGGCTGCGGCTCGAAGCGGATTTCGGGGCCGAAGCCGTCGTCGATCGCCAGCCTGGCGAGCCCCTGCCCTTCGGCGAATTCATTCAGTGCCTCGGCCGCTTCATAGCCTTCGACCGAGACGCCCTTCAGGCTGAGATCGACGCCCTGGTCGGCGAGGGTCAGTTGGACCTCGCCGCCACGCTTGGGCGGGAGGATGGTGATCAGCAGTCTGCGCAACGGGCCGAGCAGTGCGAACAGCCGCGGGTCGAGGACGTGACATTCCTTCAAATCGACAATGCGGTTGGTGCCGGCTTCGTTGAATCCGAGTTGGACCCCGCCGCCGGCCTTCAGCGCGCGCAAGGTGGCGCGGCGGCGGGTGCGCGGGGGCGAGAGGTAGGCAGGCCGAACATCGCTCTCCAGGCCGTGCTGGACGAGAGCGCCGGTGATCCGGCTGGCGCAATAATCGGCATAGGCCGCATCGGTGAGGTGCTGGAGCTGGCACCCGCCGCAGATCGGAAAGTGACGGCATGGCGGCACTTGGTGGCCCGGGCCGGGCGCAATCGTTCCGTCTTCGAGCAAGGTATCGCCGGGCACCGCGAAGGCGACATGCTGGCCCGACGCGCTGACCCCGTCGCCGCGCGCGGCGATCCGGACGATCGGATCACTCATGTGAGTGCGAGCGCGAGGGGAATGGCGGCGACGAGATCGTCGGCAATCATCGTCGGCCCGGCGATCTCGGCGGCTCGGCCGTGGATCCACACACCTGCGCAGGCGGCTTCGAACGATGGCATTCCGCGCGCCCGAAAGGCGGCGATGATCCCGGCAAGGACGTCGCCGGTTCCGGCGCTGGCCAACCACGCTGGCGAGGGCGGGGCGAATCCGAGTCGACCGTCGGGCGAGGCAACCAACGTATCGGGGCCCTTGTACACCACCACCGCGCCCGAGCGGCGCGCGGCCTCGAGCGCTCGGTCCGCCTTGGAGCCCGGAAGCTCGCCGAACAATTTGACGAATTCTCCCTGGTGCGGGGTGAGGATAGCGTCATGGCCTTTCAATCGCTCGGGCTCGCCGACCAAGGCGATGGCGTCTGCATCGATGATCACTGGCCGTGGGACGGTCAGCGCGAGGGTCAGGATCGGCGGTATGTCGCCGAGGCCGGGGCCGACGAGGATTGCGCCCACCCGGGGGTCGTTGATTTCGGCGGTATCGGTCTGGACTACCGCGGCGGGCAGATTGTCGATCGCGCGCGAGGTCGAAACCCGGACATAACCCGCCCCGGCCCGAGCCGCGGCGCCGGCGGCAAGCGCGATCGCGCCCGGCATCTGCCCGGCGAGGCAATGCACCATGCCGCGGGTGAATTTGTTGCCCGAAGGATCGAGCGGCGGGAGGGTCGGCGCGGCGATCTCGTGCCAAGCGGAAATGACCTCGATGCCGATGTCGGCAAGGACGATGCGGCCCATGGTTCGCATCGCGGGCATCATATGATGCGCGAGCTTCAGCGCGCCGAACGTCACCGTGAGGTCGTAGTTGCCAACGGGGGAAAGGATCGCGCCGTCGTCGGCCGAGACACCGCTTGGCAGGTCGCAAGCGACGGCCACTTGGGACCCTTCGACTAAAGACAGAAGCGACGCGGAAACAGAGGCATCCAGTCCACGGCTGAGACCGGTTCCGAACAGGCAATCGATCAGCATCGGGGCCGACTCGGCGTCGGCCAACGTCTCCAGCGTGGCGGTTCGAACCGTCATCCCGCGCGCTTCGAGGTGGCGCGCAGCGACCACGCCGTCGCCGCCATTGTTTCCGGGGCCGCACAGGATCAACGTCTCGATCGGGCCGGCGTAAAGCCACACCGCTTCGGCCAGCGCCGCGCCGGCGCGTTCCATCAGCGTCTCGACGCTGGTTCCGCCATCAATCGCGGCTTGCTCGGCGGCGCGCATCCGGGCGGCGGTGAGGATCGGGCGGGGGTTTCGTAAGATCATGGCCGCGCCCTTAGCGCAGGAAGGTCGCCAGATGCCACCATTGCTCGGGACAGGCTTCGGCGGCAGCGTCGCGTGCGGCCTCGTCATCGAACAAGGCAAAACAGGTCGCGCCGCTGCCCGACATTCGGATGACGGTCGCGCCGGGCCGGGCGGCGAACCAGTCGAGGATTGCGCCGACCGAGGGGACGAGCGTGCGCGCCGGAGCTTCGAGGTCGTTCCGGCCATCGCGCCAGTCGCAGAGCGGGCCGTGGTCGATGCCGTCCCAGCGGGCGAACACCGCTCCGGTCGACAATGGCTCGAGCGGATTGACCAGCAACACCGGGGTTCCGGCGATGGTCGGATCCTCGATTAGTTCGAGCCGGTCCCCTGCGCCCTCGCCGCGCACGGTCAGGCTGAGCAGGCAAGCGGGGACATCCGCGCCAAGACCGGGCGCGACCGCGGTCGCGTAGGCCGGGTCGATTCCCCACAATCGGGTAAGCAAGCGGAGCGCCGCCGCCGCATCGGCCGATCCGCCGCCAATCCCCGAGGCTACGGGAAGATTCTTGATGAGGCGGAGTGATGCGCCCTGCTCGACATCCGCCGCCGCTCGAAGCGCGTTCGCGGCGGCCAGCACGAGATTGTCGCCGCCGAGCGCAGCGGCGAACGGGCCGCTCACGTCAAGCCTGACGTCATCGGCGGCTACGCCCTCGACCCGGTCGCCGTCGGTGCAGAAGGCAAACAAGGTCTCAAGCGCATGCCGCCCGTCGGGCAATTTGCCGCGGACGTGGAGCGCGAGGTTGAGCTTGGCCGGGGCCGGCTCGCCGATCATCGACTAAGGCGAGGCGTTGGCGGTGGTCAGGCCAATGGCGAGTTTGGCATCGAGGCGCTTCTTCGCCTTGTCCTCGGCGGTGACCAGCGCCGCTCGCCAGGCGAAGCGCGCCTCGATCCGCCGGCCCACCGTGTAGAGCGCATCACCGAGATGCTCGTGGATCTCCGCCTGCGCCGGATCGCCGTCGGCGGCGCGTTGCAGCGTGGCGATCGCTTCGGCGCTGCGGCCACGCTTGTGCTGCGCCCAGCCAAGCGAGTCGGTGATCGAGGCATCGTCGGGGCGAAGCGCACTTGCCTGGCGGACCATCGCTTCGGCGGCGTCGAGATTTTCGCCGCGCTCGAGCTGGCCGTAACCGAGGAAATTGAGCAGCAGCGGATTGTCGGGCGACAGCTTCATCGCCACCGCCATCTCAGCCTTGGCTTCATCCCACCGGTCGGCGGATTCAAGCGCGTTGGCGCGGAACAAGTGAAGCGCCCACGGCTCGTCCGCCCCCGGCCGGTTCGCAAGCGCCCGACCGTAAACGGCCGCAGCTTCGGCAAAGCGTTCGCGCTCGGTTAGCGCTGCGCCGAGCCGCGAGTAGCTGTCGGCCGACGGCGCTGCGGCGGCGAAGGCTTGCGCCCGGGCCAGTGCCTCGTCCCCTCGCCCGGCGGCATTGAGGATCCGAACTTCGGCGTCCTCGGCCTGCGCCGCGAATGGGTCGGTCGGCGAAATCCCGCGCAGCAGCGCCAGCGAGTCGCCGCTTCGATCGCCATCGTCGAGCAGCAAGGCGAGCAGCAACGTCCCGGCGCTGTTCGATGAATCGGCGTAGCGCGCCACCTGCGCGAGGCTGATCGGAAGCGACTTGTTCTGCATCTTGGTCAGCGCCAGCGCGAGCCCGAGCAGCAATTCGGAATAGGCCTTCGACGGCGTGTCGACTGCCTGGCCGAGCGGCTTGTCCGCGGCGAGGCGCGCCTTGCCCTCGGCCAGCGCGCCGCCGTCGCCGCCGTCGAGCATCTTCAATGCGGTCGCCTTGTCGCCCGACCGAACGAATCCGTCGGCAAAGGCAAGCCTGAGCCGATCGGCGCGGCCACCGGCCTTGGCCAGCGCGAGCTCGGCCAACGGCGCAGCCTCCGCCGGACGTTTCAATTTAAGCAGGATCAGCGCCCGCTGCTCGTCGCGAAGCGACGCAAGCGCGCTCGAATCGGGCACCTGGTTCAAACTGTCGGCGGCGTTCGAATCGTGCCTCTCGGCGCGCCCCCACGCCTCGACGAACGGCGAGAGAAAGGAAGAATCGATGATCCCGCCGCGCGTCTTGAGCAACTCGATGGCGCGGGCGTCCCTGCCTTGGCGAAGCTGGTCGGCAACCAGCAGCAGTCGAAGGTCGAGCGTGCTCTGTTCCACCGGGACCGGCTTGGCGAGCTGCAGCGCGAGGGCCATGTCGCCGGCCTCGATTGCTTCGCCGATCCCGCGGCGGCGGAGCAGATCCTCGCCCGGCATGTCGCTCACCAGAGCAGCAATCAGTTGCGAAGCGGTGGCCGGGTCGCCCGCGGCATCGGCGGCGCGCGCCGCGACATACTTCGACAGGCGGTCGCGGTCGGCCGGCTCCCGGGCCGGGGCCGGGGCCGGGGCAAGGATCGCCGCAGCGGCAGTGGCGGCGAGCGCGGTTCGCACCCACGCGCGGAACTTTGGCGACCTACATGTTTGGGTAATTGGGACCTCCACCGCCTTCGGGAACGACCCAGTTGATGTTCTGGGTCGGGTCCTTGATGTCGCATGTCTTGCAATGCACGCAATTCTGCGCGTTGATCTGGAGCCGGGAGGCACCCGCCTCCTCGACAATCTCATAAACGCCCGCCGGGCAGTAACGCTGCTCGGGGCTGTCGTAGAGCGCGAGATTGACCGTGATCGGCACCTCGGCGTCCTTGAGCGTCAAGTGAACCGGCTGGTCCTCGACATGGTTGGTGTTGGATATGAACACCGACGACAGCCGGTCAAAGGTCAATTTACCGTCGGGCTTGGGGTAGGCAATCGGCTTGACCTGGTGCTTGCGGCGGAGGCTTTCATTGTCGGCATGATGGCGCAGCGTCCAAGGCATCCGGAGCCCGAGATAGGCGAGCCACATATCGATCCCGGCGTAGAGCGTGCCGAGGGTCGCGCCCCACCGCGCCACCGCGGGTTCGGCATTGCGGACCATCTTCAATTCCCTGGCGATCCAGCTCGAGCGGAGTGCAGGCTCATAGGATTCGAGCGTGTCCGAGCGGCGATCGGCGGCGATGGCGTCATACGCTGCCTCGGCCGCGAGCATC
Source organism: Sphingomonadales bacterium (assembly GCA_038244345.1). Classification (GTDB taxonomy): domain Bacteria; phylum Pseudomonadota; class Alphaproteobacteria; order Sphingomonadales; family Sphingomonadaceae; genus Sphingomicrobium. Next base: position 5,592 of record JBBRTO010000024.1, read on the forward strand.
CCCGACTTGATCGCGGTATGGCTGCCCTTGATCCGGGGCACGTTGACGAACCCCGCGGCGCACCCGACCAGGGCGCCCCCGGGAAAGGCCAATTTGGGGATCGCCTGCCACCCGCCTTCATTGATCGCGCGTGCGCCGTAGGAGACTCGTTTGCCGCCCTCGATCTCGGCGCGGATCGCCGGGTGGGTCTTCCACCGCTGGAACTCCTCGAACGGCGACAGATAGGGATTCGTGTAATCGAGCGCGACAACGAAGCCGAGCGCGACCTGGCCATTCTCCTGGTGGTACAGGAACCCGCCGCCCCACGCGTCTTCCAATGGCCAGCCCTGGCTGTGAATCACTCGGCCAGGCTTATGCTGGTCGGCAGGAACGTCCCATAACTCCTTGACACCAAGACCGTAAACCTGAGGGCCACTGTCTTTGCGAAGTTCGAAAATCTCGGACAGCCGCTTGGTCAAATGGCCGCGCGCTCCTTCGGCGAAGAAGGTGTACCGGGCGTGGAGTTCCATCCCCGGCTGGTGGTCGGGCTTGAAGCTTCCGTCGCGAGCGACGCCCATGTCGCCAGTCGCGACTCCCTTCACGCTGCCATCGTCGTTGAACAATATTTCAGCGGCAGCGAAACCGGGGAAAATCTCGACTCCCAATTCCTCGGCCTGACTTCCGAGCCAGCGGGTGAGATTACCGAGGCTGCAGGTGTAGGTTCCCTTGTTGTTGAGGAGCGGCGGCATCAGCAGGTGGGGAATCGAATATTTGCTTTTGGCGGTGAGCACCCAATGCTGGTTATCGATGACCGGGACTCCGATCGGGGCGCCCTTGTCCTTCCAGTCGGGAATCAATTCGTCGAGCCCCTTGGGGTCGATCACCGCGCCGGACAGGATATGCGCCCCGACCTCGCCGCCTTTCTCGAGCACGCACACGCTGATCTCGCGGCCTTTTTCGGCGGCGAGTTGCTTGAGCCGGATCGCTGCAGAAAGCCCGGCGGGGCCGGCGCCGACCACCACCACGTCATAGTCCATCGATTCGCGGTCGCTCATTATAGCCCTTCCGTCGCGTCGGCACCTCTTCTCGCCGGGAACAGCAGTGCCAATTCCTTGACCGCGCCGTCAACCTCGCTGACAGATGGGATATGGGTGGGGATGCAGCGAATATCGACCAGGCGGCCGCATTGGCGGCGCTGTCGTGGTGGATCGAGGCCGGGGTCGATGTCGCGGTTAGCGAAGGACCACGCGACTGGCTGAAGTCTGCGCCGGCGATGGTGGCCGCTCCGGTCGAAGCGCCATCGGCAGTGCTACACGAGGACCTGAGCGCGTTCCGCCACTGGTTGTCGAGCGAGCCGGGCTTGCCGCTCGACCGTGCCGGGGCACGGCGGGTGTTGCCGCATGGAGCCGAGGGCGCCGAAGTGATGCTGCTCAGCGATATACCGGGAACCGAGGATGGCGAGCAGCCGATCGGCGGCGAGGCATGGGCGCTGATGGTCAGGATGCTAGGTGCGATCGGGTTCGAATCCGACTCCGCCTACAGCGCGTCGCTGGCCTGCTTCGCCGCGCCTGGGGCCAAATTGTCTCCCGGCGAACTCGAATCCTGCGCCGACATCGCCCGTCGGCATGTTGCTTTGGCCAAACCGAAGCGGCTGATCCTGCTCGGCGAAGGCCCGGCGCGGGCGCTGCTCGGCGAGAAATTGCCGCAGGCGCGCGGTCGGGCGCACAAAGTCGAGGGAGTGCGGACGATCGCCACCTTCCACCCTCGCTGGCTATTGCAACGGCCGGGCGACAAGGCACTCGCGTGGCGCGACCTGTTATTACTGATGGAAGAGGAATATTGATGCGCTGGACCCTGGCCCTGCTGCTTGCCGCGGGCGCCGCGCCGGCTATCGCGCAGGACGATCCGCTGGCGCCGGTGCTGACCGATTTACCGCCGCCCAAGCCGGTCGCGCCGGTGGCGACCATCCCCAAGGACTGGCGCGGGGTGTTCGCCGCGATCCGAGATGAGGATTGGACCGACGCGAAAGCCGGGATCGATACGCTTGGCGACAGTCCACTCAGGCCCGTCGCCAAGGCCGAACTGTTCACCGCCAAGAATTCGCCCAAGGCTGATCTGGGCGCGATCCTGCTGCTGCTCGGCGAAGCGCCCGACTTGCCGCAAGCGGTCCAGCTGCAGCGAATGGCGGTGGCGCGAGGCGCGATCGACATGCCGACGATAGTCACTCCGGCGCGGGTGGTTCCGCTGCCCAGTGCGCCACGGCGGCATCGCTCCTCCCCGGTCCAGGGCGAACCCGCGGCCGACGCCCTCCGTTCCGCGCTGGAGCCGATGGTCAAAGCCGACATGGCAGTCGATGCCGAGGCGCTCTACACCGCCGCCGCGTCGAGCTTGAGCCCCGAAGCGCGGGCCGAGGCGGCGCAACGCGTGGCGTGGATATATTATGTCACCGGGCTCGATGCCGATGCCCGACGGGTGGCCGAGAGCGGGATCGAGGGAGCGGGAGGCGAGTGGGGCGCGCAGGCCCACTGGATCGCGGGCCTGGCGTCATGGCGGGCTGGCGATTGCGAAGGCGCAGCGCTGCATTTTCGAGGAGTTGCTAACGGACGCTCGGAGGCCGAGCTTGCTGCCGCTGGCGCTTATTGGGCAGCGCGCAGCGAAATGGCATGCCGCCGCCCGCAACTGGTCGAGCCATTGATGAAAGCTGCGGCCAGATCGCCCGAGAGCTTTTACGGACTGGTGGCGCGCGAGACATTGGGGATGACCAAGGCGCTTCCGCCCTCCGCGCCAGTGCCGGCGATCATCGGTCAATTACCCAACGTCCGCCGCGCCGCCGAGTTGGTAGCGATCGGCGAGCGGAGCCTGGCCGAGGAAATGCTTCGCCACCAGTGCAAGATCGGATCGCCGTCGAGCCATAGCGCGCTTGCCGCGAAAGCGCGCGAGCTCGACCTGCCCGCCGCCGCCTTCTGGATCGCGCATAATGGGCCGCCGGGCGCAGTGGCGAGCCCGGCCGACCGCTTCCCGCTGCCGCGCTGGGCGCCGCAGGGGGGATGGCGAGTCGATCCGGCGCTGGCATACGCCCATGTCCGCCAGGAAAGCGATTTCAGGATGGCGGCGGTGAGCCCTGCGGGCGCGGTTGGGCTAATGCAGGTCCGGCCCGGCACGGCGGGCGATTTCGCCCGGGCGCGCGGAGTCGTGCTCGGCAATCTCGCCGACCCGGCGACCAACCTGGAATATGGCCAGAGCTTCATCGAGATGATGCGCGGCAAGAGCGCGACCCGCGGCCAGTTGCCGCGCGTAATCGCCGCTTACAACGCTGGACCGCTGCCGGTCGATCGTTGGAACAGCATCAACGACAAGGGCGATCCGTTGCTGTGGATCGAAAGCCTGCCCTATTGGGAAACGCGCTATTACGTGCCCGCGGTGCTGCGCAACATGTGGGTCTATGAAGGAATGGCCAGCACTCCGCAGACGACGTTGAGAGCGGTAGCCGAGCATAAATGGCCCGCGTTTCCGACTGCTGCTGGCCGCTGAATGTTCTTGTTTCGTTCTTAGGCTCGCGTTACCATGCGCTTATGCCGATCGAGTCGACCAAGGCGCGCGGAGCGACCCGCAACGCCAACCCCACCCGCTTCAACCTGAAGGAGCATGTGGTCGACCCCGAATGGCTCGACCAGGTCGAGGCGCTGGACGGTGTGCCCAGGCGCAAGACGACGGTGACGATCGAGCGGGCGAAATCGATCCTCACCCGCAACCGCTCGCCCGACATAGGCTTCGACCGCTCGGTCAACGCCTATCGCGGATGCGAGCATGGCTGCATCTATTGCTTCGCCCGGCCGACCCATGCCTTCCACGATCTGTCGCCCGGGGTCGATTTCGAAAGCCGATTGTTCGTCAAACCCGACGCGGCCAAATTGCTGCACGGGGCCTTGTCGCGACCCGGCTACGATTGCGCGCCGATCGCAATGGGTACCAACACTGATCCCTATCAGCCGATCGAGGAGCACTGGCGGGTGACCCGGTCACTGATCGAGCTGCTGCTCGAAACCCGCCACCCGTTCACCATCACCACCAAGTCCGACCGGGTGCTTCGCGACTTGGATTTGCTGGTGCCAGCGGCGAAGCTGGGAATCGTGTCGGTGGCGATTTCGGTAACCTCGCTCGATCCGGCGATCGCTCGGACGCTCGAGCCGCGCGCGCCAACGACGAAGAAGCGGCTGGCGGCGGTGAAAGCGCTCAATGACGCCGGCGTTCCGACCTATGTCGCGATCGCGCCGGTGGTGCCGCAAATCACCGACCATGAGCTCGAGCATATCGTCGAGGCGGCGGTGGCGGCGGGCGCCCGCGGCGCGTTTTATTTGCCGGTGCGCCTGCCGCACGAAGTCGCGCCCCTGTTCCGCGCCTGGCTCGACCAGCATTATCCCGACCGCGCCGCCAAGGTGATGGCGACGATCCGATCGATGCGCGGCGGGCGCGATAATGATCCCGATTTCCACCGCCGGATGCAGGGCCAGGGGGCGTGGGCCGATTTGCTCCGCGCGCGGTTCGACAAGGCCGCCAAGCGCTATGGGCTGGGCAATATGAAGATTCCGCTGCGCCGCGACCTGTTCGTTCCGCCCGAGGGCGCGCAGATGCGGCTCCTGTGAATTTCGACGAATGTGCGATGACAGGGGGACCCGCGCTGGCTACGCAAGCAAGATGAACCGTCCGCTCCTCGCCGCCATCCTGCTGGCCACCGCCGCCCCGACATTCGCTCAGTCCACCGCTCCACCGGCTATCGTCGACGCGCTTCGTGACGATGCGCTGGCCAATGACCATTTTGCGATTGACATCACCGAAGGGTTAACCACCGAAGTCGGCCAGCGGCTCGCCGCGACCCAGGCCGAGGCCAGCGCACGGGATTGGGCGGTAGCGCGGTTGAAGGCGATGGGGTTCGCCAATGTCCGGGTCGAACCGTTCGATATGCCGGTGTGGACCCGCGGCCAGGAAAGCGCCGAAATCCTCGCCCCATTCCCCCAGAGGATGGCGGTTGCGGCGCTCGGCTACAGCGGCTCGAGCGGGCCGCAGGGGGTGACTGGAGAGATCGTCTATTTCGACAGCGTCGATACGCTCAAGGCCGCGCCTGCCAGCGCGGTTCGCGGCAAGATCGTGTTCATCGATCATCACATGATGCCGGCCCAGGACGGATCGGGCTATGGCCAATTCGGTGCGCCGCGCCGCCAGGGGCCGACGATCGCCTCCACCAAGGGCGCGATCGGGATCGTGGTTCGTTCGATCGGCACCGACCACCACCGCAACCCGCACACCGGGGTGCAATATTTCGCCGACGGCGCCAAACCGATCCCGGCCGGCGCACTGTCGGTGCCCGATGCCGAGCAATTGGTGCGAATCCTGAAGCGCGGCAAGCCGGTGACGATGCGGCTGGTGCTGGTCAGCGACAAGCATGATGGCGGTCATTCGGGCAATGTCGTTGCCGAGGTGCCGGGCCGCGATCCTTCCGCCCCGATGCTGTTGGTTGGCGGTCATCTCGACAGCTGGGACCTTGGCACCGGGGCGATCGACGATGCCAGCGGGGTCGCCATTGTCACTGCAGCGGCGAAGCGGATCATGGACCGGGGACGACCGTTACGGACAATCCGGATCGTCTGGTTCGGTGCGGAAGAGCCCGGCGGCTTCGGCGGGATCGCTTATCAGAAGGCGCACCCCGACCAGCATTACGCGATCGCCGGCGAGAGCGATTTCGGTGCCGACCGGGTTTGGCGCTTCGGGACCAAATATTCGGTCAGCGATCCCGCCATTTATGCCGCGCTGACCGCCTCGCTCGCGCCGTTAGGGATCACCAAATACGACAAGGCGGACGCCGACGGCACCGATGTCGGCCCCGCGATCGAGGCCGGAGCGCCGTGGGTTTCGCTCTACCAAGACGGGACTCGCTATTTCGACTATCACCACACGCCTGATGATACGCTGGACAAGATCGACCCGGCGCAATTGCGGCAGAATGTCGCCGCCTGGACCGCGGTGCTGGCGATCCTGTCGGGCGGGATCGAAGCCAGGACGGAGCCAATCGGGCGCAAGCGGCGTTGAACGTTTCGAACAAGACAGAGGAAATAATCATGCGCGCACTCATCATTCTAGCCCCGGCCCTGCTGCTCGGCGCATGTCAGGTGACCGAGGACAAGAACAACAAGCAGACCACCATCTCCTATAATCAGGACGTCGCCGAAAATGCCGGCGCGACCGCGCTCAATTCGATCAACGAAGCCGCCACCGCGATCGGCAATGACGCCAAAAAGGCCGGCGCTGCGGTCCGCAACGTCGATATCGACGTCAAGGTCGACAACAAGGCAACCGAGAACAACAGCACCGCGAACAAGCAGTAAGCGCTTAACGCTTTACGCGCGGCCCTGTCGCGCTCTATCGGGCGATCCGTCGGGGAGTGGCGCAGCCTGGTAGCGCGTCTGCTTTGGGAGCAGAGGGTCGCAGGTTCGAATCCTGTCTCCCCGACCATCATTTCCGGCACTGTGCGAATATCCGGGGGATGTTCGCGCCGGAAATGTCCGGAGCGAAGCGGAGGCGTCTTCGACGGGTGGGGCCTGTAGCTCAACTGGTTAGAGCTGGCCGCTCATAACGGCTAGGTTGGGGGTTCGAGTCCCTCCGGGCCCACCAACCGCCTGAAACGAGGCTACGCGTCCATCAGTGCTGGAGCGGTACGAGCAAGCTGAAGTCCTCCTCCTCGATTTCCAGCACACCGCCGGCAATCCCGACCAGCCCATTGATCAGCCGGAGCGAGAAGCCCAGGCCGAGCAATGCCCGATCCGCGCCGCCGATGGTGAATTCGGGGTCGAGCAGATCCTCCTTGCCGGCGAGGATGGTCGATCTGGGCCGGGTCAGGCTGAAGCCGAAGCGGTCGACCTGGCGGCGAACGCGCAGGGTCAGCCGCTCGCCCGGCACCGCGGCGGCGAGGATGGCGTCGGTGAAGCGGCGAAGCAGGCGTTCGGTCAGTTCGGGCTCGAGCGTGCAGACGCCGTGCCGGTCGGGCGCATCGACGTCGAACGATACGCCGAGTGCCGCGGCCCGGGCCAGCAGGCTCTCGGTGAAGCCAGGCAGGAAAGTGACGAAGTCGGTCCCCTCCCCGCCCCCGGCGCGCGCGGTTTGCAGCTTGGCGACGAAATCCAGATCCTCGGCGGCCTCGAGCAAGGATCGGGCATTTGTCACGATCTCCGCCGCCCGCTCGCGATAGCGGCGGTGCGCGGGGCCGAAATATTGGCCGTCGATGATCTCGGCGAATCCGATAATCGCGTTGAGCGGGGTCTTGATCTCGTGAATCATCTCGCGGAGCGCGTCATGCCCAGACGGCAGGCCGACGCTTGCGCGCGGCAGCAGCGGTTCGGGCTCGGGCTGCTCGCGGCGCGCGATCCCGCGATAGCCGATGAAACGGCCGTCACCCGGCGCGAAGGCCGGAGCGCCGCTGATCTGCCACTCGCCGGCCATCGACCCGTCGTCACCAAGCTCGAGCAGGCAATCGCGGAACGGGGCACGGATGACGAACGCGCGCCCGACGCAATCATCGACCCCCTCGTCGACGTCCGAGATCGCGATCGAGCGGCCGATCAATGGCCCGCGCGGCGCGCCCTCGACCCATTCGATTTCGCCGCCCGGCCCGCATTCCCAGCGAAACAAAGCCGGGACGGGAAAGTCGCTCCCGCGCGGGAGCGGTTCGGGCTTCGGCACCGGCGGTATCGCGCGGCTCAACCGGAGCCGCTCGATCCGCGCCACCACTTCGCTGATCGACGGCATTGGCGCGGCAGCAATTTCGGGTTCGGGCGCAGGTGGCGCTGGGGCCGGAATTGGGGGTGGCGGCGGCTGATCCACGCCCGCCCGCCTGTTAAGGCTGTCGAGAAAACGGCGCACGTCGTCCGAAGCGACACTCCGCAGCGAGGCCATCGCATCGTCGCTGAGCGAAGCCGAAGCGATCAACGGCGCTGCGACCGATAATTTGTCTGCCGCGAAAACGTTCAGCAGGGCGAGCGGGATCGGCGATCCGGCGATTGACCGTGCGGCGGCGGCGCGGATCGGCTCGCGGATTGAGCGACTGTCGGTGCGGATCACTTCGATCGCTTGTTCGAGCAACCCGCGGTCGGCCTGCCCGCTCGATCGCGCGACAAGATCGACCAGCTGCCGCCAGCGGACCGCACGATCGTGCGGCGAGCCGACGGGCTGCGACAAGACAGTCGTCAATCGATCGTCAAACCGCACTCGAAAATTACTCCGCCTTTTGCAAAAATGCCTTTGGGGAGAAGCCATTACCCATGGCCGAGAAGCGCGGTAGCGAGCGCTGGTTAACCATCCCAAAGTGGGACATTTTGCGCGCATGCGACAACGGGCGCCGGAGTAGATCCGACGCCCGTTGCAACATGTTGATTTGGCTTATGCCTGGGTCGCCAGCCACAACAGCCAGTAGCTTGCAACGTCGGCATTGGTACCGCTCACTGCTTTGAGCGCGGCTATCGCCCCTGCCTTGTCGCCCGAGCGAGCGAGCGCCATTCCGAGATGGAGGTTGGCAAGCCCGGAATCACCACCCTTGGCCAGCGCCGCGCGGTAGAGCGGCACCGCTTCGGGATAAGCGCCGACCCCGTACAATCCGTCACCGGCATCGATCATCGCCTTGCCATTGGCCCCGCCAAGCGCGGTCTTGGCCGAGGCATCGATCGCGGCGCGAGTCGGCGCGGCGTTCGACTTTTTCACGATATCGGTGAATGCACTCTTGGTCGTATCGACTTTCGGCGCGGTCTTGGCTTCGACCATCAGCGACTTGGCCTCGTTGAGCTTGCCGGCGCTGACCAGCGCGCTTCCAAGCGCGAAATAATCGGTTTCGCCCGATAATGCGTTGGCGGCTCGGCCGAGGCGCAGCAGGTCGATCAGTTGCGCCTGGGTCGGGCGGTTGAGATCGCGGTAGATGCGCAAGCTGTCGCGCCAGCTGGCGGGCGATGGATAAGCCAACACCCATTCGCGGGCGAGTTCGTTGGCGAGCGGCAGGCGCTGGGCGTAAGCGAGCCCCGCGGCAAACTTGTAATTGCCCTCGTCGACTTTCTGGCCATTGGCCTTGCTGGCGAGAAAGCTCTTCTGCATCAACGCTACCGCTTCGGCCTTCTGGCCCTGCGTATCTTTGACCGCCGCGAGGTTGATCAAGGCCGAGACATAATTGGGATCGATCGCCAGCGCCTTATTGAGCATCGCCACCGATTGGTCGTTCTGCCCGGCAGTCCTATAACGCTTGCCAAGGTCCGAATAGCGGGCGGCGAGATCGAGATTTTCTGCCGAACCAGAGGCCTGAAGCGCCTCAATCCCGCCCAGGATGGCGGCATTGTCATTGGCGGCCAGCGCGGCGCGAGTCTGGTTGGAGGCGATCGCGAACTTGTCGTCATTGGTCTTGGCGACCGCGCGGGCCGCGGCAAGTTTCGCTGGAATGGTCGCCACATCATTGGCGTTGACCGCGGTCTGAAGCTCCACGATCGCTTTCTGCGCGCCCTTCGAGATATCGAGCTTCCGCCCGGTCGTCGTGGTCGGGGCAGTGGTCGTTGTGGTCTGCTCGTTGCGCGACATGTCGTCGGGCATCGCATCCTTGGGTTTGTCATGGCCCAGGCGCTGGGCCGATGCCGGCATTGCGATTACAGAAGCCAGCGCGGCGATGAGAAATTTGGTCTTACCGTTCATCAAAGCGTCTCCTTGTCCGCGACCAGTTTGGCGACGGGAGGTTCAAATGAAAGCCGTGCGGGCATAGACCCGACGGGATTAGCTGCCAACTGCCTTGGTGGGCGCCAACTGAATGCCAATTGAATGGCGCTTTTTCAACCACTTAGGAAGCCCTTTGACGGCACGCCCGGCACCGGCTAGCCGGTTTGGCGATGCTCATCCTGCTGTCCCCCGCCAAAACGCTCGATTTAGACTCTGTCTATGCCGACGAACCGACCCGCGCGCGCTTCGCAGCCGAAGCGGGGCGGATCGCCCGCGCCGCGGCGAAGATCGGGGCCGGTGGGTTGGCTGAGCTGATGCATATTTCGCCCGTCTTGGCCAAGCTAAACCACCAACGCTTCAAGCGCTTTGGACGGGCCAAGCCGCGCCCCGCGATCCGCGCCTTCGCCGGTGACGTCTATCGTGGCTTCGATGCGGTCAGCGCCGAGCCCGACACGATCGCCTTCGCCCAGGACCATCTGCGAATCCTGTCGGGGTTATATGGCGTGCTTCGGCCACTCGATGCGATCCGACCCTATCGGCTCGAGATGGGGACCAAATGGGCGCCGACAAGCGACCGGCTGATCGATCATTGGGGTGACAAGGTCGCCAAGGCAGTCGCCGCCGACCTTCGCGCCGAAAAGTCCAAGCTGATCATCAACCTCGCCAGCAATGAATATTTCGCGGTGCTCAAAGGCAAGCTGGCAAAATCGGTGCGGGTGATCGCCCCCGATTTCCGCGTGAAAACCGCAAAAGGCCTCCAGTTCCAGAGCTTCATCGCCAAGGTGGCGCGCGGGGCGATGGCGCGCTGGCTATGCGAGGAGCGAGTCGATGACGCCGCGGCCTTGCCTTCGTTCGACGCCGATGGCTGGCGCTTCGATGCCGACGGATCTACCCCCGATAAGCCGCTCTTCATTCGCGCATAACGTCCCTCTCGCGCACGCCCATACGCGCGGGCGCGGGGTGGCGCCGCGTCCACCGATCGGCTAGCAGGCTGACGGGGGAAAGTTGCCGCTTCGGCGAGTGATTCTCCGCCCCAAAGTTTCGACCAACAAGACTGGAAATATCTTGGCCACCGAGCCTCCTGCCGACACTGCGACCAATCCTCCCTCGAGCGAGCATATCGCACCGATCTCGATCGTCGAGGAGATGAAGACCAGCTACCTCGATTATGCGATGTCGGTGATCGTGGCGCGCGCGCTGCCCGACGTCCGCGACGGGTTGAAGCCGGTCCACCGCCGGATTCTCTACGCCTGCCAGGAAGCGGGCTATGTCGCCGGCAAGGCCTACCGCAAGTCGAGCCGCATCGTCGGTGACGTCATGGGTAAATATCATCCGCACGGCGACAGCGCGATTTATGACGCGCTCGCCCGGATGACCCAGGATTGGTCGATGCGCGTGCCGCTGATCGACGGCCAGGGCAATTTCGGTTCGATGGATCCCGATCCCCCCGCGGCAATGCGTTACACCGAAGCACGGCTGGCCAAGGTCGCCAACTTCCTGCTCGGCGACATCGACCGCGACACGGTCAACTTCACGCCCAATTACGACGCTTCGGAAAGTGAGCCGCAGGTGCTTCCGGCGCGCTTCCCCAACCTATTGGTCAACGGCGCCGGCGGAATTGCGGTCGGCATGGCGACCAATATCCCGCCGCATAATTTGGGCGAAGTGATCGCCGCCTGCCGCGCCTACATCGACGATCCCGCCATCACTTCCGAAGGGCTGATGGAATACGTCCTCGGCCCCGACTTCCCGACCGGGTCGATCATCCTCGGCAAAGCCGGCATCCATGCCGCTTACACCACCGGGCGCGGCTCGATCCTCCAGCGCAGCCGGGCGCATGTCGAGGAAGGTCGCGGCGACCGGCGCTCGATCGTGCTTACCGAAATCCCCTACCAGGTCGGCAAGAACGGGCTGGTCGAAAAGATCGCCGAAGCCGCCAAGGACAAGAGAATCGAAGGCGTCAGCGACATTCGCGACGAGTCCAACCGGCTCGGCGTGCGGATCGTCATCGAGCTGAAACGCGACGCGACCGCCGAGGTCGTACTCAACCAATTGTGGCGCCACACCCCGGCTCAATCGAGCTTCCCCGCCAACATGCTGGCAATCCGCGGCGGCAGGCCCGAGACGCTTGCGCTGCGCGACATCATCGAGGCGTTCGTCCGCTTTCGCGAGGAAGTGATCACCCGCCGCTCTAAGTTCGAATTGGCCAAGGCCCGCGACCGGGCGCACATTTTGCTCGGGCTGGTGGTCGCGGTGACCAACCTCGACGAAGTGGTGAAACTGATCCGCGGTTCGGCGAGCCCCGCCGTGGCGCGCGAAAAGCTGCTCGGGCGCGACTGGCCGATCGCCGAAATCCGCCAGTACATCATGCTGGTCGAAGCGATCGAGCCGCAGGCCGCGGGCGAAACCTATCGCCTGTCCGAAACGCAAGTAAAGGCGATCCTCGAGCTTCGTCTCCACCGCCTCACCGCGCTCGGCCGCGAGGAAATCGGCGGCGAGCTCGAAGGGCTGGCCAAGTCCATCGCCGAGCTGCTCGACATCCTCGGCAACCGCGCTCGCCTGTACGAAGTGATGCGCGCCGAACTCGACGAGGTCGACAAGGAATTCTCGACCCCGCGCAAAAGTGAGCTCGCCGGCGCGGTCGACGGGATCGACGACGAGGATCTGATCGAGGTCGAGGACATGGTCGTGACGGTGACCATGACCGGCTACATCAAGCGCACCCCGCTGGCCCTGTTCCGAGAGCAGAAGCGCGGCGGCAAGGGCCGCAGCGGCATGTCGACCAAGGACGAGGACGTCGTCACCACCTTGTTCGTCACCTCGACCCACAATCCCGTCCTGTTCTTCTCCTCGACCGGGCGAGTCTACCGGATGAAGGTGTGGAAGCTGCCGGAGGGCGGGCCGACCGCCAAGGGCCGGCCGATGGTCAATCTGCTTCCGCTGGCCGAGGGCGAAACAATTTCGACCGTCCTCGCGCTGCCGCAGGACGAAGCCGAATGGGGCGATCTGCACATCATGTTCGCTACCGCCAAGGGAACGGTTCGGCGCAACTCGATGGATGCCTTCACCAACGTGCCCACCGCGGGCAAGATCGCGATGAAATTCGGTGTGAGCGAGGAAGAAGGCGAGGAAGGCGACCCAAATGATTGCCTGATCGCGGTCGAGCTGCTGACCGAGGACGATGACGTCCTGCTGGCGACGAGAAATGGCAAGGCAATCCGCTTCCTCTCGACCGACGTTCGCGAATTCCAGAGTCGTTCGTCGATGGGCGTTCGCGGAGTCCGCCTGAAGGATGACGATCGGGTAATTTCGATGTCGATCTTGCGCCGCGCCGGCACTACGCAAGTCGAGCGCGAGGCCTATCTTCGCTCGCCGATGTGGCGCGACAATGCGTCGGCGGAAGGGCTGAGCGAGGAGCGCTACGCCGAGATTTCGGGCAAGGAGCAGTTCCTCCTCACCGTCACCGTCAACGGCTATGGCAAGCGCAGCTCGACTTACGAATATCGCCGCACCAAGCGAGGCGGCCAGGGCATCACCAACATCGTCACCTCCGACCGCAACGGCGGAGTGGTGGCGAGCTTCCCGGTCACCCCGGGCGAGGCGCTGATGCTGGTCACCGACCAGGGCAAGGTCATCCGCACCACGGTCGGCGACATCCGCATCGCCGGGCGCAATACGCAGGGCGTTACCATCTTCCGCGTCGATAAAAACGAGACCGTCGTCTCGGTCGCGAAAATCGACGAGAGCGAGGAAGAGGAGATCGACGTCGATGGCGGTGACGAGATCGCAGCGCCGGACGATGCGACGGTCGGAGAAGATCTAGCGTCGGGCGAAGAGGAGCCGCCTGTCGAATAAGGAACGAGCGAGGGCGAGGAGGCGTTGGCCATGGGAGACCTAAAAGGAGATCCCGATGCCGCTAGCCAACCTCGCCCTCGTCCTCGTTACCGACGGCCGCAAGACCCTGCTGTTTCGTAACCACGGCGACGTCAACCAGATCGACTTACGCACCGAGGCGCATGACGAGCGCGAGGACGCCAAGGACAGCGACATGAAGACCGACGCGCCCGGCACCAACCAGCAGTCGGGCGGTTACGGTCATTCGACCTACGAGGAAACCGACCTCCACCAGCTCGAAGAAGACCGCTGGGCCAAGTCGGCGGCCGACGAAATCAATAAGCGCGCGCTGGCCAATGATTATGACGCGCTGGCGATCATCGCCCCGCCCAAGACCTTGGGCGAATTGCGCAAGGCGCTGCACAAGGAAGCCGTCCGCCGCGTGGTCTGCGAAATCCCCAAGGAAATGACCGGCCGCACCATTGCCGACATCGAGAAACTGATCGTTGCCGCGACCAAGACGGAAGAGCCCGCCGACGTCTAGGAAGCGCGGTTTCGCGGAAGCGTAACAAATAGTCGCCACCCTCGGTCCGTCGCATGGGCAGGGGGTGGGTAATGGCCGACGTCGAACCGCGATCGGGCCGCTTCGCCCAGGGACCGGCCCCGGTGCCACCGCGGCACCGATATCGCACGATCTGGATCTCCGACGTCCACCTCGGGACGCGCGGCTGCAATGCCGCCTTGCTGATCGACTTCCTCGATCATGTCGACAGCGATACCTTGTATCTGGTCGGCGACATCATCGACGGCTGGGCGATGAAGAAGCGTTTTTATTGGCCCGAGCTCCATAACGCGATCGTCCGCCGGATCATGAAGCGCGCCAAGCGCGGCACGCGGGTGATCTACATTCCGGGCAACCATGACGAGATGTTTCGCCAATTTGCCGGGCTCGACTTCGGCGGGGTCGAAATAAAGCGAAAAGCAGTCCATCATGCCGCCGACGGGCGCCGTTTATTGGTGCTCCACGGCGACGAGTTCGACGCAGTGATGCTCGCCCACCGCTGGCTCGCTTTGCTCGGCGACACCGCTTACACCTTGCTGTTGCGCCTGAACGTCGTCGTCAACGCGGTCCGCCGGCGGCTCTGCCTGCCCTATTGGTCGCTCGCCAAGCACGCCAAGCACAAGGTCAAGGACGCGGTCGCGTTTATCTCGCGCTTCGAGCAGACGGTCGCCCATGCTGTATCGCTAAAGAAGCTCGACGGGGTGGTGTGTGGTCACATCCACACCGCCGACATCAACAATTTCGACGGAATCGCTTATTATAATGACGGCGACTGGGTCGAAAGCTGCACCGCCTTGGTCGAGCATGCCGACGGGCGAATGGAGATCCTCCACTGGTCCGACGAAGTTGCCAAGCGCGACTCACGGCCCGTGATCGCGGAAGTCGCCCTGACAGTGCTGGCCTAGGCGAACAGGTCGACCCGTTCGGCCTCCGGGGCGACCGCCGAAAGCAGCAGCGAGCGATGGCAGCCTGCGGGATCGCGCTCGAAGCATAGCAAGGCGCTGGGCTTCTGAGCGGCTAGCTCGAGCATCTGCTGACCCGCGACGATCGCCTCGGGCAAGTCCAGCTGCCCAGCATAAATTCGCTCCAGCTCATCATGTTGCCCCGTGCGCGCCGCCTCGCGCCCCTCGGGCGGGGTGCCGAGCGCTTTCAGATGGACGTAATCGATCCCCGCCTCGGCCAGCGCATTCTTGAGCGGTGTCTTGGAAAAGCCCGGCCGTCGCGAAAGTGTTAGCGCACGCACATCGATAACCCGTTTCACGCCGGCTGACGTAAGTACGCACAGGAATTCGGTCATGGTGCTGGCTTCATAGCCAATGGTGAAGATGCGCACGGTCTATTCCGGGTAATGGGAGACAGCTTCAATGTTCATTCCGTCGGGATCAAGCACGAATGCCCCGTAATAGTTGGGATGATACTGTGGTCTCAGCCCCGGTGGACCGTTGTCGCGGCCGCCCGCAGCCAGCGCCGCTTGGTAAAAGGCATTGACTTGCGCCCGGGAGTCCGCGGCAAAAGCGATATGGTTTCCCTCGCCCACCCGCTCATTGTCGCCGAACCAAAAATAAGGCTTGCCGTCCGATCCGAAGCCGTGCGCAGTCCCGCCTGAGCGGCTATGCTCCGGACCTACCGACATGATCAGAACAACACCAAGCGGCGCAAGCGCGGCTTCGTAAAAGCGCTTCGACTTCTCCGCATCAGTCACTGTAAATCCGATATGATCGAGCATGGCATTCCTCCTTCGATTGTGGTTCTAGGCCGCAATGACCTTTGACGTCCACATCATCGGCGGCGGGCTTGCCGGATCGGAAGCCGCTTGGCAGCTCGCCGAGGCTGGCCTCAAGGTTCGTCTCAGTGAGATGCGCGGAAGCGGCGATTCAACCCCGGCCCACGACAGCGACCGGCTGGCCGAAATGGTCTGCTCGAACAGCTTTCGTTCGGACGATGCCGAGAATAACGCCGTCGGGTTGCTCCACCAGGAGATGCGGACGTTGGGCTCGCTGATCCTCACCGCGGCCGACCGGCATCGGGTTCCCGCGGGGTCGGCGCTGGCGGTCGATCGCGAATCCTTTGCCGCCGAAGTGACGTCGCGAATCGCGGAGCATCCCAACATCGAAGTGGTGCGCGAACGGATTGATGCGCTTCCCGTCGCCGGATCGACGATCATTGCCACCGGCCCGCTTACCGCGCCTGGCCTGGCGGGATCGATCGCCGCCGCCACCGGCTCCGACGCGCTGGCCTTCTTCGATGCCATCGCCCCGATCATCCACCGCGACAGCGTCGACATGGATATCTGCTGGATGGCGGCGCGGTGGGACAAGGGGGGAAAAGATTACATCAACTGCCCGATGAGCAAGGAGCAATATGACGCCTTCGTCGCCGCGCTCAACGCGGGCGAAAAGACCGAGTTCAAGGAGTGGGAAAAGGACACGCCTTATTTCGAAGGCTGCATGCCGATCGAGGTGATGGCCAGCCGCGGAGTCGAGACCTTGCGCTACGGCCCAATGAAAGGAGTTGGGCTCGACGATCCCAAGACCGGGCGCTGGCCCTACGCCTGCGTCCAGCTTCGCCAGGACAATGCGCTCGGCACTTTGTGGAACATGGTCGGGTTCCAGACCAAGTTGAAACATAGCGATCAGGTGCGGATTTTCCGAACAATTCCAGGGCTTGAGCAAGCGGATTTCGCACGGCTTGGCGGAATTCACCGCAACAGTTTCATCCGGTCGCCCGAGCTATTGGACGGCGAGCTCAGGCTCAAATCGCTCCCCCACATCCGCTTTGCCGGGCAGATCACCGGATGCGAAGGCTATGTCGAAAGCGCTGCCATTGGTCTGCTCGCCGCCCGCTTTGCCGCCGCCGAGGCGCAAGGCCGCCCCCTGCTCGCCCCGCCGCCCGAAACCGCGCTCGGTGCGCTGCTCGCGCACATCACCGGAGGGGCCGAGGCCGAGACCTATCAGCCGATGAACATCAACTTCGGCCTGATGCCACCGCTCGATGGTCCCAAATCCAAGAAGGCCGACCGCAAGAAGCTCTACACCAACCGGGCCCGGGAAGCGCTTTCCGGGTGGGTCGCGACGAGCGAATTACAGCCTGCGTGACCTCGCTCTCAAACAGCGATTAGGTGTTTGCGCAAAATGCGCCTATAGAGGTCTGGCTAGTTGTCGCAAATCGATGGTCTTCAGGCGCTTTGCGGCCCTATTCCCTCCCTTCGCTGCTTCTTAGCTCCAGGGCCTGATTGTCGGGTCCAAGAGAAGGAATATGACTATGCCTATCGGCACCGTAAAATTTTTCAATGAGTCCAAGGGCTATGGCTTCATCGCGCCGGAAGACGGCGGCAACGACGCCTTCGTTCACATTTCGGCCGTTGAGCGCGCCGGCATGTCGACGCTTAACCAGGACCAGCGCGTCTCGTACGAGCTGGAAGAGGACAAGCGCGGCAAGATGAGCGCCGTCAATCTCGCCAGCGCCTAAACTAGCCTGATACTCAAGTTGCGGCCGCGGGAGTTTCTCCCGCGGCCGTTTCTTTGTCCAAATCAATTATCTGCCGAGGCCAGCGCGGGTCCGCATGAGCAGGCCGCCTTTGGCTTCACCTTCGGCGCGGTGGACGCATATTCAACCGGGGACAGAGTTTTGCTCTTGTCGGCATCGGCCCCGTTGAACTTGTCGATCGTCTTCACCGCCCATTCCTCGAACGACAATCTGCCGTCCTGGTTGAGGTCGAGCTTGGCGTAGGCCTTGCGCCGCGGGTCGACCATTTCGGCCAGCGTGACCCGTCCGTCCCGGTCCTTGTCGGCGCGGGCGAATCGCTTCTGCTCCTTGCTTTTTGGGTCGGCCGAAAGCGCTTGCGGGATCCGCGCCAGGCTGATCGGAGCCGAGTTGGCGGCGAGGCGCGGCGCGGGCGCGGCGGGCATCGCCGGCCCCTGGGCTCGGCCCTGCCAGATGAGGATGGCGCCCGTCACGAGCAACAAAGAAGCGGCGGCGCCGGCGAGGAAACGACCCATTGGTCCCTCCACATTATCTAAGCGATCCGGCAGGGAAGGAATTATGCCCAATTTGGGGCAAACTCAATCCATTCAGGCGATGCTTCCCGACAGGCGGTGCGAAAGCAGGGCGATCGCCCGCGCCGGCGTGGCTTCGGGCTCGAGCCTCGGCGCTTGGGATAGGTCGCGCGCGGCCAATCGGGCGAAAGCAGTCAACGGACGCAAGGCGCGAGGGAAACGGTAGCCGGCAAGCTCGCCGAGCGTGACGTCATCGGGAAAGGCGGCGAACCCCCGCCGCGTGGCCCGAGCGAAGGCGTGGAGCCGCCCGGCGCTTGGCAGCGTGGAGTTATCATCCCCCAGCAGCGCCGCGCCAATCGCGAACAGCGCTTCTCCGCCTGCTCCAAGCCGACCGCTGTCCGACTGTTGGTCGAGCAGGGTGGCAAAGCCGTCTTCGAGCCCGGCCAGCGCCGCGCCGGTGATTCCGCGCGGCAGCAAATGTTCGACGGCCGCTTGCAACCGCGGTTCGGCCGGCGGCGGATATTGGTCGAGTCGCTCAAGCGCCTCGCGCCACCACGCCAGGCGGATCGCGCCAAGCGCCGGCTGGGTCGAACTGGCGACGACCTCGGCCATGACGTCGTCGAGCGCGAACAAGGCGTCGAAGGCGGGGCGAAGCTCGACCGGCCAATACAGTCGGACGAGCGACCGGTCCGTCTCAGCGATACATGACCGCCTTGGCCGCCGCCACGACATCGGCCGTCTTGATCATCGCCAATTTCTCGAGATTGGCCGCATAAGGCATTGGCACGTCCTCGTTCGTCA
>JBBRTO010000025.1:0-24294 GCA_038244345.1 Sphingomonadales bacterium
GAGATCGATTCCGGCGGCGATCGCTTCCAGCTTGCGGACCCGTTCCTTGAGATCGGCAATCTCGATCCGGCCGCCAGTCGGGGGCAAGATGGCCTCCGCTCGGCCGCTGACCAACTCCATCCGCTTCAGATCGAGCCAGCCTTGCCAGCCCTTGAGAGTCGCCCATGCGGCGATTCCGATGGCGCACATCACGCTGGACGCGATGAGCCCGGTGGACAGTGGGTCGAACATCATTTTCCCTCCCGCAGCGCGTCGATCTCCCGCGCCAGCTCATGGTCTTTCTGGGTTGCGATGTGGTGGTCGATCGCCATCATCCGGCGGTCGTTCTCGTCGAGTTCGGTGCGCATCGCGTGGACCGACGGGCGAACCTTGCCGACGTCGTCCATCCGTTCGAAATCCGACTTGGGCGGGCCAAACTTGTTCGCCCGGTGCTTTTGAGTGTGCAGGTAAATCCCGCTGCCGATGTAGGCAATCAGCGCCAGCTTCCAGCTGATCATCAAGGCGATCGCGACGAAGCCGATCCTCAGGAACGTCGGATCGACGTTGAAGATATCGCCCAGCGCCGAGCAGATTCCGGCGACCTTCTTGTCGCGGCGGTTGAGTGAGTAGCGTAGTGACATGTCCCCGTTCCCTTCCATCAGTTGGTCGCGCCGAGCGCGGCTTTCATTTGCTCAAGCTCGGCGTCGACCTGATCGGCGGCGCGAAGTTCAGCGATTTCTTGCTCGAGGCTTTTCGGCCCGTTCATTCCAAGCGCGTCGGCATAACCCTCGGCGAGGTCGGCGCGACGTTCCAGCAACTCGAAGCGCGAGAAAGCGTTCTCGGTGCGGCTGCCGTTGAGCATCTCGCTCGCCTTGGCCCGGCTGACCGCGCTTTCCAGCCGGTTGGCGATGCTGTTCTGCCGCGCCCGGGCCTCGGCCAGCTTGGCCTGGAGCCGGGCGATGTCCGCCTCATAACCGCGAAGCACCGCCTCGATCTGCGCGACTTCTTCGCTCAGGCCAGCCGCCATTTCGGCTGCCTGCTGCTTTTCGCCGAGCGCCGCCCGGGCCAAATCCTCGCGGCCTTTTTCGAGCGCCAGCTGGGCCTTGCCGGTCCAGTTCGCCTGGATCCCGTCGAGCCGGTCGATGGCGCGCCGTATTTCCTTCATGTCGGCGATCGAGCGCGCGGCCGTCGCCCTGACTTCGACCAACGTCTCCTCCATTTCGACGATGATCATCCGGATCATCCGCGCCGGGTCTTCCGACCGGTCGAGCAATTCGGTGACGTTGGCCGCGACGATGTCGCGGGTGCGAGTGAAGATCGGACCCGACAGCAGGCTTGCCAGCGGCGCGAAGCGGACCGTCTCGGTCGTCGCCCCGGGCTGAGTGCCTTGCTCGGGCATCCGCGGCGTGCGGGTCGGCACCCTGGCCTCGATCGGTTCGAGGTTATGCACTGACGGTGACCGCCGGGCTGGCGACCTGGGTCGCCGGGCCGACTGCCGCGCCGACCGCAACCGTGCTCATCAGAACCGCCGCGAAGGCAGCAACCAGATGGCGCCGAAGGTTCAAACCAAACATTGTCATTCTCCCTTTTTGAGCCGCCATCCAGTTTCCGGCGGCCCATGCCAGTCACTATTCAAGAGCCGTGCCAATCCCGGATTTCCGCGATTTTTGATGGTCGTTGGCGGTTTGGGAGGGTTGATTGGCGGAAATTCTCACCAGCAGTTGGGAAAGCTGACCAACTGTTCATGTCGCGGAACGAACCATGGCCTCGGGCGCTTTTCCCCGCAGAAGTTTTCAGGGAAGGAATGACGATGTTTGGAAAAATCCTCGGTGCGGTCATCGGCAGCAAGGTCGCCGGCTCGCAGTCGGGCGCCAAGGGCGCGTTGCTCGGCGCCGGGATCGCCGCGATTGCCCGGCGCGGGCTCGGGCCGCTGGGCCTGGCGCTCGGTGCGGGATGGGCGGTGAAGAAGCTTTACGAGCGCCGTCAGGCCAGCCGTTCGCCGGCGTTTCCAGCGGACGTTGACCCGGGACGCGGCGATTAATCGGCGGCTGGTTCCTCGCCGGCCGAGGCGGAAACATCCTCGTAATAGGGCTCGACCTTGCCCTTCAGTTTGACCGTCATCGGATTGCCGAAGCGGTCGCGGCTGCGCCCAGCGGCGACGCGGATCCAGCCTTCGGACACGCTATATTCCTCGACGTTGGTGCGCTCGCCACCATTGAAGCGAATCCCTACCCCACGCTCGAGGAGCGACTGATCGAAATGCTCGCTGCGCGGGTCGAGGCTGAGGTGGTCGGGCGGGGTGTCGCTCTTGACGGCTTTGTCGGTCATGAGCCGCCCCCTACCCTCGCGCATCGCGGTTCGTCAAACGCGGCACCATTGCCCGCCCGCCCGCGCCGCATTAAGCGCCAACGGCAATGACCAAGCCTCCCCCATCCCGCGCCAATCGCCCCGTGCTGTCGCTGCATGTGCCCGAACCCAGGTACCGGCCCGGCGATGCGCCCGATTTCTCGTCGATCGTGATCCCGGCCGCAGGGTCGGCGCCGCGCCCCGATGTCGCGGCCGAGGCCGAGGCGACCTTCCCGCTCTGCACCGACCTGGTCCGGGTGCTCGACGATGACGGCCAGGCGGTTGGTCCGTGGGATCCGCGGCTCGACCCCGACACGCTGCGCAAGATGCTCAAGGACATGAAGACCGTCCGGGTGTTCGATGACCGGATGTATCGCGCGCAGCGGCAGGGCAAGACCAGTTTCTACATGAAGTGCACCGGGGAAGAAGCGATCGCGGTTGCCGCAGCGACCGCGATGGACCCCGAGGACATGCACTTCCCGACTTATCGCCAGCAGGGGCTGCTCGTCGCTCGCGGCTATCCGCTGGTGACGATGATGTGCCAGATCTACTCCAACGCCGGCGACCCGCTCCACGGCCGCCAGCTGCCGATCATGTATTCGGACAAGGCGCACGGCTTCTTTTCGATCTCGGGCAACCTCGGCACTCAATATCCGCAGGCGGTCGGCTGGGCGATGGCCTCGGCGATCAAGGGCGACTCACGGATCGCAATGGGCTGGATCGGCGACGGCGCGACGGCGGAAGGCGACTTCCATTCGGCGCTCACTTTCGCCGCGGTCTATCAGGCCCCCGTGATCCTCGGCATCGTCAACAATCAGTGGGCGATCAGCAGCTTCTCCGGGATCGCCGGCGCCGAGCAGGCGACCTTCGCCAGCCGCGCGATCGGCTATGGCATCGCCGGCTTACGAGTCGACGGCAATGACGCGTTGGCGGTCTATGCCGCGGTGCAATGGGCGAGCGAGCGGGCGCGGACCAACGGCGGGCCGACCCTGATCGAATTCTTCACTTACCGAGCGGAAGGCCATTCGACCTCCGACGACCCCACCGGATACCGCCCCAAGGGCGAGCCCGACGCCTGGCCGCTGGGCGACCCGATCGCTCGATTGAAAGCGCATCTCGTCGCGCTTGGCGAATGGGACGACGACCGCGACGCGGCGCTCGACAAGGACATCGACGTCACCGTCCGCGCCGCGCAGAAGGAGGCCGAGAAGCAAGGCATCCTTCCGGGCCAGGGTTTCGACAATATCGGATCGATGTTCGAAGACGTGTTCGCCGACGTTCCGTGGCATATCGCCGAGCAGCGCGATCAAGCACTTGCCGAGGCGCGCGAATTCCTCGGGCGGGACGCCAAATGAGCAAGCGCAACATGATCGAGGCGATCAACGACGCCCACCGTGTGACGATGGCCGCCGACGACACGATCGTCGTGTTCGGCGAGGATGTCGGCTATTTCGGCGGGGTGTTTCGGGCCACCGCGGGCTTGCAGGAGCAATTCGGCAAGACTCGCTGCTTCGATGCGCCAATCTCCGAAGGCGGGATCATCGGCACCGCGGTCGGGATGGCGGCGTATGGCCTCAAGCCGTTGGTCGAGATCCAGTTCGCCGATTACATTTATCCCGGTTACGATCAGATCGTCAGCGAAGTCGCGCGGATGCGCTATCGCACGGCCGGCGAATGGCCGATGCCGATGGTCATCCGCTCGCCCTATGGTGGGGGCATCTTCGGCGGCCAGACCCACAGCCAGTCGCCCGAGGCGTTGTTTACCCACATCACCGGGATCAAGACGGTTATCCCGTCCAACCCGTATGACGCCAAGGGCCTGCTGATCGCGGCGATCGAGGATCCCGATCCGGTGCTCTTCTTCGAGCCCAAGAGGATCTACAACGGCCCGTTCGACGGTCACCACGACCGCCCTGTCACTCCGTGGTCCAAGCATGAACTGAGCGAAGTCCCCGACGGCCATTACACCGTGCCACTGGGCAAGGCGAAGGTCGTCCGCAAAGGTGAGGCGCTGACCATCCTGACCTATGGGACGATGGTCCATGTCTCGCTCTCCGCGATTGAAGATAATGGGATCGACGCCGAAGTGATCGACTTGCGCACCCTGATCCCGCTCGACATCGAGACGATCGAGGAGAGCGTCAAGAAGACCGGCCGCTGCCTGATCGTCCAGGAAGCGACCCGCACCTCGGGCTTCGGCGCCGAGCTTGCGGCGCTGGTGCAGGAGCGTTGCTTCTATCACCTGGAAGCCCCCGTCGAGCGAGTTGCCGGGTGGGACACGCCTTACCCGCACGCCTATGAATGGATTTACTTCCCCGGCCCGATCCGGATAAAAAACGCCCTCCAGAAGGTCATGGCCGCATGAGCGTCTACAAATTCAAGCTCCCCGACATTGGCGAAGGCATTGCCGAGGCCGAGATCGTCGCCTGGCACGTCAAGCTTGGCGACATGATCGAGGAAGATCAGCAACTGGCCGACATGATGACCGACAAGGCCACGGTCGAAATGGAATCGCCGGTCGCGGGCAAGGTGATCAAACTGGCCGGCGAAGTCGGCGACCAGATCGCGATCGGTAGCGTACTGGTTGAGATTGAGACTCAAGGCGACGGGAGCGCGGTCGAGTCGAAAGATGAGCAGCCGCTGGGTGACGGCGCGGTGGTCGCGACCAAGGCCATGGCGGAAGAGATTCCGACGTCGGCGACTGCTGCAGAAGCGCCTGCCCAGAAACCGTTCGTGTCGAGCGAAGTCGAGACACCTTCGTCAAAAGTTGCGCCAGATCCCTCGACTTCGCTCGGGACCAACGGAGATGGCGGTGCGGGTTCCGCTAAAACCCTTGCCTCGCCCGCCGTTCGCCAGCGCGCTCGCGATCTCGGGATCGATTTGGCCGAGGTCAAGACCACCGCCGATCGGGTCCGTCATTCGGACCTCGACGCCTACCTCCTCTACAATGGCGGCAACGTCAGCCACGGCGCTGCCGCCGCGCGTCCGGATGAAACCACCAAGGTCGTCGGCCTGCGCCGCAAGATCGCCGAGAATATGCAGGAGGCCAAGCGCCGCATCCCCCATTTCACCTTGGTTGAGGAATTCGACGTTACCGAGCTCGAGGACACGCGGGCGATGATGAATGCCGACCGCGGCGACAACCCCAAACTGACCGTGTTGCCATTCCTGATCGCCGCAATGGGCAAGGCGCTGCCGGACTGGCCGATGCTCAACGCCACGTTCGACGACGACAATATGTCGCTCACCCGCCACGGTGCGATGCACCTCGGCATGGCGACGCAGACCCCCGGCGGGCTGATGGTCCCGGTGATCCGCGACGCGCAATCCAAGTCGGTGTGGCAATTGGCGCGCGACATCGGACGCCTCGCCGAGGCCGCGCGAAGCGGCAAGGCCAGCCGCGAGGAGTTATCCGGATCGACCATCACTCTGTCGAGCCTCGGCCCGATGGGCGGGGTGACTTCGACCCCGGTCATCAATCGCCCCGAAGTGGCGATCATCGCGGTCAACAAGGTGCGCGAAATGCCGGTGATCATCGACGGCGAACTTGAAGCGCGCAAACTGATGAACCTGTCGCTCAGCTGCGACCACCGCGTGGTCGACGGCTGGGACGCCGCCAACTTCCTCCAGGCGATGAAGGCCTTGATCGAGAATCCGCTGCGGTTGTTGAGCTAACAGCGCCAGCGCGGCCAATGACGATCGAACCGCTCTCGGCCTGGGACAGTTTCTGGAAATACGACCGTCTATCGTCGTTCCAGTCGGGGCCGGGCGCGGGCAATTATGGTGTGCCGATCGCCGACGGATGGCACGGCTTCTTCGACTCATTGCCTGATGGCGCGCGGATCCTCGACCTTGCCACCGGCAATGGCGCGATCGCGGTGATGGCGGTCGAAAGCGCGAATGCAGCGGGCAAGAACTTCGCGGTCACCGGCGCCAATCTGGCCGACGTTCGGCCGACCGCCTACGTCACCCGCAATCTCGCCGAACTTGAGCAAATTCACTTCCTCACCGCAACGCCAGCAGAGCAATTGCCGCTGGAGCCGGATAGTCTCGACGCGGTGGTCAGCCAGTACGGCCTTGAATATTCCGACCTCGACCGCTCGCTGCCCGAGGCGGTACGGGTGCTTGGCCCCGGCGGCCGGCTCAGGCTGGCGATGCACGCCGCCGATGGCACCGTTGCGCGCGATACGGTTAAGGCGATCGCCGATGCCGACTTCCTGATCCACGTTGAGATCATCCCGCTTGCCCGGCGCTGCTTCGACGCCGACGGCACCGCGTCGGGGCCGGCGGCGCTGGCGGCGATGAATGCCGCGCTCAAGGCGATTGCGATACGAGTTCCGACCGCCACAGACCAGGCGATGCTCGCCAACGTCCACCGTGCCTTGTGCGATGCCCACGATGGCCGCCGGGGGAAACCGCTCGCCGACCTGCTGGCTACCGCGGACCATCTCGGCGCCGAGATCGCCGCCCACCGGGGCCGCCAGTCGGCATTGCTCGCCGCCGCCCAGTCGATCAAGGCGATGCACCGCCTCGGCGAGCGACTTGCGGCGCTCGGCATGACCGGAATCGGCCACGGCGAGCAACGCGACGGCGGCGACCTCATCGGCCACGTAATCGAGGCACAGATGCCTTAAGGGGCGCTTTTATCCTCGCCGATTTCGCGCCAGCTCGTCTCGCTTACCTCGACATCATATTTCCTGGCCGCGGTCTTGATCCGTTTCCACGCCGAATCGCCCTCGTGATCGCTGACGTCCTTTACCTGGTTGAACCGGGCGATTGCATTGCGCACGTGACTGGCATTTTCGAGCGGCGCCTTGCGCTCCTTGGGGAAAGCGAAGGCGCCATTCTCCAACGCGTTGCGATTGTCGCTCGATAATTTGGTCATCAAAAGTCTACCGCTGGACCAGACCATAACACGCGACGCCCGCGATGGCCGCCCGCTCAGCCGGCGATGCCGTCTAGCCTGGCGATCAGAGCAAGGGATTTCGTCGAATAGCGCCTGGCCATTCCCGCGTGGCTGTCGTGGACCCGCATGTCCGTCGCGCGAATCGCAGCAATGCTCTCTTCGTCGGCTCGTCGCAGCAGATAATGGACTTCACCGAAATCTTCGCCAGGGGTCGGCTCTTCTGAAATGAATGGGGTCAGGCTGATCATGACGGTCTCCCGTTGGTGGGCGCGGCCTTGCTGTCGGCCTCGCCCGATGAATCCCAAGTGAAGCTTCAGGCGGCGAGCGCCACGACTTCGCTCAGCCCCTTGGCAATTGCCGCCTCGCGCTGTTCGGGGCCGATCGCTATTCCGTCGGCATGGACGAATTCGGGAGTTACGCCGATGAACCCCAACACGCCCTTCAAATAGGTTTCGACATGCTCCGCCGGGCTCGTCGCGTCGTAGAAACCGCCGCGCGAGATGGCGACGATCACGCGCTTGTCGCCGGCGAGGCCTTCGGGACCGGCCTCGGTGTAGCGGAAGGTTTTGCCGGCGATCGCGATCCGGTCGATCCACGCCTTCAACTGGCTCGGCACCCCGAAGTTATACATTGGCGCGCCGATTACCACCGTGTCGGCGGCGAGGAATTCGTCGAGCACTTGTGTGTCGGCGAAGGCGGCCAGCGTCAGATGGTCGAGTGGCTCGGCGGCGAGATCGCGGGTGATGACGGTCGCGCCCGGATTCTGCGCGACCAGCTGGTCGATGGTCGCGGCGGTAAGCTTGCGGCTGACGCTCGCCTCGCCGGTGATGCTGCTGTCGATCTTGAGGATGGTCATCTTCTGGTCCTTAGTATTGATTTGTTACCGGGACACTTTACATAACCGTCTATGGAACAGCTTCAAGAACGCAAAAATTTGTTCGTCAGGCACATTGATGTGCCTGCCCCTTTGATCGACCGCGACGGCCCCTGCTTGCAGTCGGCCGGGTGCAAGAATGTCGCCCCCGTGCTCAACCGGGTCGGCGACAAATGGAGCATGATGATCGTCATGATGCTGTCGGACGGCCCGATGCGCTTTTCCGAATTGAAACGGGCGATCGACGGCATTTCGCAGCGCATGCTTACGCTCAGCCTGCGCGGGCTGGAGCGCGACGGGCTGGTCACCCGCACCGTCACCCCGACCATCCCGCCGCGGGTCGATTACGAGCTGACCGAGCTCGGCATTTCGCTCCGCCAGCCGGTCAAGGCGCTCGGCGAATGGGCGATCGAGCACTTCGCCTGCATCCGCGCCGCGCAGAAGCGTTATGACGAAGCGCTGGACTGAATGTCGCTCGCCCCGACGCTTACCAACGCACCAACGGCGGGATGATCAGGCGGCCAAGGATCGCCCCCAGGACCAGCGGCAGCATATGCCACAATCCGACATGGTAAAAACTGTCGAACGGGCAATGGAAGGCGAACGCTAATATGCCGACGCTGCCCGACGACAGCCCGACCAGCAAGCCCGCGCGTTCGGGCGACGTCGGCGCGCCGCGACGAAGCCACCACACCAGCACCGCAGCGTTGACCAGACCGAGTGCAAGTCCCATCGCGACGCACTTCAACTCATGGCTGGTGACCAGCGCCGAGGGCAGGCGCTCGGTTCGCGACACCAGCATGATCAGCGCCGCGACCGGCAACAGGCCGACCGCGGTTACCACCGATTTCCAGCCCTGGCTGGACTGACCAACACGCGGCATGCCCATCCGGATCGCGGCGAGGGCGGTGCCCAACGCGACGATCAGGATCAAGCCGTTGGCAAACAGGAACAGAGGCTGGAACCGCCCCGCCGCAACATCGGGACGAAGGCCGAGCAGCGAGATGGTCAGCAGGATGATGACCGCCGCAGCGCCACCGGCCAAAGCAAGGCCGTTGCGCACCCGCATGGCGCGCACCGGCCGCAAATCATCGACCAGTGTCGCGATATCGAAATTGGGTTTACTCGACATGGCTCATTCCGCTTCTTCAATAAGGATCGCGAGCTTCTTAAGCCCGCGATGGATGTTTGTTTTAACTAATGGTTCGCTCTGTCCGCACGCGTGGGAGGCCTCGGCGATCGACAGCCCGTGAATCTTTACCAGCTCGATGGCCCGAGCTTGCCCGGCGGGCAAATGGGCAAATAGCCGCTCCAGGCTGAGCCGCGCGGCAAGCTGTTCGTGATCGCCTTGATCGGGCAGATCGCGGTCGAGCTCGACCAGTTCGGCGCGGTAATATTGCCGCAAATGATCGACCCAACGGTAGCGCGCAATCGCTGCCAGCCACGGCAGGAACGGCCGGGTCGGGTCATAACTCGACAGCTTGCGATGCAGCGCCAGCAACGTTTCCTGCACCAGATCGTCGAGGCTAGACGGCGCCACACGGCGACCGAAATAGCGTTTCAGCCACGACTCGCATTTGGTCAGCAGGCCTAGATAGGCCCGCCGGTCACCAGTCTGGGCAAGCGCCATCATGCGCGCCATGCTGGGCTCATCGGCTTTCACCGGCGGCGCCCCTGGGTCAGCAATCGATCGACCGAAAATAATCCGCCCCCGCGCGCGATCATTACCAGCGCCATGGCCACCCATAACGAATGAACCGGCCACCACGCATCGGGAAAGACGAAAAACTGGATGACCAAGGTCATTCCCAGCAGCGCCACTGCCGACAGTCTCGTCGTCAGACCGATGAGCAGCAGGATCGGGAACAGATGTTCGGCAGCGGTCGCCAACACCGCCGCGAGCTCGGGCGCCAGCGGCACCCCGGCATATTCCTCGCGGAATAACGTCGCGGTGGTGTCGCTGATCGTGATCCAACTGCCCTCGACAATCTTGGTCCGCCCCGACCGCCAGAAGATTCCGGCGAAGGCCACGCGCAGCACCAGTAAGGCCACGCCTTCGCTCAGCTTGCTCTCGAGCGCGCCGACGACGCGATCATAGGTGGCGATGACCCGGGTCACGCGATCAGGCCTTGGCGCTCAGCGACCCGTTGCCCTTGGGAGTCTTGGTCGTCAGGCACGTACCGGCCTTGACCAATTTCCACGCATTGCCCTGATAATCCTTGATCGACGTTCCGGCGCAGCTGGTGCCCGGGCCCGCGGCGCAATCATTCTTGCCGGCCTTGGCGACGCCGAAGCATTTCTCGGTCGCGGGCTTCTTGAGCTCGGCCGACGCGGCGGTCGCCAGGCCGGCGGTAACCGATGCGGCGATCAGGCCGGCCAACAAATAACGAGGGGACAATTCGGGCATCTTCTATCTCCTTAAAGGATCGGCCCGTGGATTGATCGGGACGTCGATCATCCAATTCGCCGCCGCCCGCAAGATCGTTACACCCATTCAAAAAAAAGCAGTGGCCGGCCTTCAGTTGTAACCGTCGGCGACAATCCAGCGAATACCGGGTGCCAATTTGGCGCAACGCATTTTCGGAGATCAACTGATGACCAACCTTCGCACCGGAATCCGCTTCACCAGCGCCGCCGCGCTCTTCGCAATGGCCTCGATTGCTTCGGCCGCGCCGGCCCCGAGCGGCAGCCAGGGTGCTGCTGTCGGCGGCGCCGATACGGTCCATTGTTATGGTGTCAACAGCTGCAAGGGCACTGCCGACTGCAAGACGACCGCGCATGAATGCAAAGGCAATAACGAGTGCAAGGGCCACGGCTTCAAGGCGCTCAAGGCAAGCCAATGCCTCAGCAAGGGCGGCACGATCGGCGACTTGCGCGGCTAAGGCTTGGCGGCCCGGCTGCGCGCGCCCTGCAGCCGGGCCGTCGTTCCTTCCGACGACCTAAGTGCGAAGGACTGATATGACCGACATTGCACCCTTTGCCGGCTTTGGCCTTGGCCTTCGCCGGCCGCATTATGCCGAATATCTGGCGCGCGATGTGCCGGTCGATTTCGTCGAGATCATTTCGGAAAATTTCATGGTCGAGGGCGGCCGACCGCTGGCCACGCTCGATGCGATCCGCGAACGCCATCCGGTGGCGATGCACGGCGTTTCGATGTCGATTGGCTCGGCCGCCGGGCTCGATCATGGCTATCTCAAGCGGCTCAAGACCCTGGCCGACCGGGTAAGGCCGTTGTGGGTGTCGGATCATCTGTGCTGGACCGGGATCGGCGATCACAATACGCATGACCTGTTGCCTCTGCCGTATAGCGACGAAGCGCTCGACACGGTGTGCGCCAATATCGCGGTGGCACAGGATGTGCTCGAGCGGCCGATGCTGTTCGAAAATCCGTCGAGCTACGTCCAGTTCGCCGATTGCGGCAAGACCGAATGGGAATTCCTGGCCGCGATGTGCACGCGCACCGGCTGCTACCTGTTGCTCGACATCAACAATATCTTCGTCAGCAGCCGCAACCACGGCTTTGACGCCGTGACCTACCTCGATGCGATCCCCGCCGACCGGGTCCGCCAGATCCACCTTGCCGGGCACAGCCAGGGCGAGGCGATGCTGATCGATACCCATGACAGCCCGGTCGCGGAGGATGTCTGGTCGCTTTACGACATCGCCAGCCGCCGCTTCGGGCCGGTCGCGACGATGATCGAGCGCGACGACGATATCCCGCCGCTCGCCGACTTGCTCGAAGAGCTGGACATTGCCCGCCGCCGCGCGCCGTCCGCCGAACGCCGCGCCGCATGAATAATCTGTCGGCCATCCAGCGCCGGTTCCAGGCGACGATCACTGGCGTCGAGGATGCGGGCGTGCTCGACTGGCCGACCGAGATGCATGCTGGCCTTGCCGTCTATCGCACCGCCTATCGGTCGCGCCTGCTCGATTGCCTGCGCGGCGCCTTCGACAAAAGCCGACAGTGGATTGGCGATGAGAGTTTCGACGCCACGGCGGCGCATCACCTGATCCTCCATCCCCCCACCAGTTGGACGCTCGACGACCTCGGGCTGGGTTTCAGCGATACATTGGCCACATTGTTTCCGGACGATCCGGAAATTGCGGAACTGGCCTCGCTGGAATGGGAAATGCAGCAAATTTTTACCAGCCCGGATGTGCCGGTGCTGGCCGCCGCCGACTTTGCCGACCGGGCATCGGCGTACAGCGAAGACGACTGGCTCGACCTTCGGCTGGCCTTCATCCCGGGCATGGCGACCCGCGTCGTCACGACCGACTGCGCCGCCTTGTGGAGCGCGATTGACGCCGCGACCGACATGCCGCCGCTCGACCTGCCGGGCACCGATGCGGTGCTGCTCGTCTGGCGCCAGGATCTGCGCTCGCAATTCCGCTTGCTCGACCCGGATGAAGCCGTCGGCCTGCGATTGATGCAAAGCGGCGCTTCGTTCGAGCAATTATGCGCTGCGCTGGTCAACGCATGCGGCGACGACGCCGGTGTCGCCGCGGCGGGCACGATGCTCGGTCGCTGGATGACCGACAACTTGGTCAGCGACGCGGGTCCGTCGGTCCGTCCTACCTGCGGCTGATCAGCTCCCCGCCCACTCCTTGGTCTTCTCGACGATCTTCAGGTCGCGCAGCAGCTCGTCGACGCTGTCGGTAAGCTCGGCGTAATCGGCGATGAACGGGCGGGTTTGAGTCGTCGGCAACAGGTCGCTAGGGCGGTCAGCATGACGACCGACATCGACGCGCTCAAGATCCTCGACGACAAATTGCGCTTCCTGTCGAGTTGGACGATCCATCACGCCAACCATGTTCGCGAGAGCCGCGACGGGCTCAAGGTTGGCGGTCATCAGGCGAGCTGCGCGTCGATGACCGCGATCATGGCCGCGCTCTATTTTCACGCGCTCGGCCCCAATGACCGGGTCGCGGTCAAGCCGCACGCCGGGCCGGTGCTCCACGCAATCCATTATCTGCTCGGCAGCCAGAGCCTCGAGCAGCTGCAGAATTTCCGCGGCTTCGGCGGAATGCAGAGCTATCCCAGCCGCACCAAGGATAAGATTCCGGTCGATTTTTCCACCGGCTCGGTCGGGCTCGGGGTGGCGATCACCGCCTTCGCCAGCCTGGTGCAGGATTATCTCACCGCACACGGCATGCTGGCCGAGGACGAGCGCGGGCGGTTCGTCGCGCTGATCGGCGATGCCGAACTCGATGAGGGCAACATCTACGAATGCCTGATCGAGGCGTACAAGCACGACATCCGCAATTGCTGGTGGATCGTCGATTATAACCGCCAAAGCCTCGACGCCACGTCAGCCGACCGGATGTTCGAGCGGTTCGACGAGATTTTCGCGTCTTGCGGCTGGCGAACGGTCGAGCTCCGCTACGGCAAGCGGCTCGCCGCTGCGCTCGACAAGGTGCCCGCGGTCCGCGACTGGCTCGATGCGCTTCCCAACGCCGACAGCGCGGTGATGCTTTACCAGGGCGGCGAGGCATGGCGAGCGCGGATCACCGCCGACCTTGGCAACCAGAGCGCGCCTTTCCTCAAGGGTCTCGACGACGAGGCACTGGGCGCGCTCATGAGCAATCTGGGCGGGCATTGCATGGAAACACTGACGCAGGCGTTCGACGCGGCGATGGACGATGTCCCGACTTTGTTCGTGGCGTGGACGGTCAAGGGCTTCGGCCTGCCCTTCGCCGGTCACAAGGACAATCACTCGGGACTGATGAACCCGACCCAAGCCCACGCGATGCGCGATTCGATGGGCATCGCCGAGGGCGACGAATGGACCCTGCTCGCCGGGATCGGCGGCAACGCCCGCGCCGGGGTCGAGGCGCTGATCGAGGCCACCCGAATCCGCCGCGACAAGCGCAGTCGCGATTTCGGACGGATCGCGATCCCTCAAATCCCCGCGCCGACCGGCGACGAGCAATCGACCCAGGCGGCATTCGGACGCGTGTTGCTCGACCTCAGTCGCGCCGGCGGCGACCTCGCCGACCGCATCGTCACCACCTCGCCCGACGTCACCGTCTCGACCAATCTCGGCGCGTGGGTCAACCAGCGCGGACTGTTCAAACGCCGCGAAATGGCGGACGTTTTTGCACAGGCAAAGATTCCATCGGCACAAAAATGGTCGGCAACAAATCAGGGCCAGCACATCGAACTGGGGATCGCCGAATCCAATCTTTTCCTGATGTTGGCGGCGCTTGGCCTTTCGGGTGATGTGTTCGGAGAGCGCCTGGTGCCGATCGGAACGCTCTACGATCCGTTCATCGCGCGCGGTCTCGATAGTCTCAATTACGCTTGCTATCAGGACGCTCGTTTCCTGCTCGTCGCAACCCCGTCGGGGATCACGCTCGGGCCGGAAGGCGGCGCTCACCAGTCGATCAACCCGCCGCTGATCGCCTTGGGCCAGCCGGGCCTTCGCCATTACGAACCCGCCTTCGCTGACGAGCTTGCGGCGATGATCGAGGAAGCCTTCCGCCTGATCGACGACCCCGCGGGAGAGTCGACGTACCTGCGCCTCTCGACCCGCTCGATCGCCCAGGTCGAGCGCAGCGGCGACGCTTGGAAAGCGGGCGCGCTGGCCGGCGGCTACTGGCTTCGCGAGCCCGGGCCCGGCGCCGAAGCGGCAATCGTCGCGATGGGCGCGATTCTGCCCGAAGCGCTCGCCGCGCATGACGCGCTATCCGCCGACATCCCCGGTCTCGGCTTGCTCGTGGTCACTTCACCCGACCTGCTCCACCGCGGCTGGACGGCGGCGCAGGCCAGCCGCTGGGCGGGCAATCATGCGCCGAGCCACGTCGAGACTCTCTTGTCGCGCCTTGCCCCGGGTGCCGGGCTTGTCACCCTGTGCGACGCTGCCCCCGCCTCGCTGTCGTGGATCGGCGGGGTCCTCGGCCAGCGGGTCGCGCCGCTGGGAGTCGAAAGGTTCGGCCAGACCGGCAACCTTGCCGACCTTTACGCCGCCTACCGCCTCGACGGCGCGGCGATCACCGAGGCGGTTGCCGAGCTACTGCTCCCCGCCTAGAGGCAGCGCATGGCCGGACGATATTTCGATCAGTGGCAAGTCGGCGACAAGGTTGCCCACGAAGTCACGCGCACCGTCACCGAGACCGACAATGTGCTGATCTCGACGCTGACCCACAATCCGCAGCCGCTCCACCTCGACCATGAGGCCGCCGCAGCGTCCGAATATGGCAAGCCGCTGGTCAATTCGATCTTCACCTTCGGGCTGATGGTCGGCGTTTCGGTCGTCGACACCACGCTCGGCACGCTGATCGCCAACCTCGGCTATGACAAGCTCGTCTTCCCCCACCCGGTGTTCGCCGGCGACACCCTGCGCTCCGAAACCGAGTGCATCGCGCTTCGCGAATCCAAGTCGCGCCCCAATGCCGGGATCGTCACCTGGGCGCACCGCAGCTTCAACCAGCGCGGCGAGAAAGTTTGCGAATGCACCCGCACGGCGCTGATCCTGAAATCGCCTCAATGAGGCGCATAGTCGAGAATTTGGCCCCCCCGCGCAGCTGGCTGTTCGTCCCCGCCGACAGCGAGAAAAAGATCGCCAAGGCGGTCACGTCCGACGCCGACGCGATCATCTTCGACCTCGAAGACAGCGTGACGCTCGACAACAAGCAAGCCGCGCGCGACCTCCTCAAGACACTCACCCGCGACGGCGGGCCGCGCTGGTGGGTGCGGATCAACCCGCTTCGCACCGAGCATCACAAGCCAGACCTCGAAGTCTTCGCCTCGGCCGATTTCGAAGGCGTCGTCCTGCCCAAGGCGGAAAGCGGCGGCGATATCGCCGAGCTCGCCCACCGCACCGGCAATCTGCCGATCCACGCGATCGTCACCGAAACCGCGGCCAGCCTGTTCGGCCTGCTCAGCTATCGCGATTCCAAATCGCCGCTGGCGGCGATGTGCTGGGGCGCCGAGGACCTCTCCGCAGCGCTCGGCGCGACCTCCAAATATGACGCGGATGGCGGCCTCTCCTTCACTTACCGCCTCGCCCGCTCTCTAACCTTGGCCGGAGCGGTCGCCGCGGGGGTGCAGCCGGTCGACGGGGTGTTCGCCGACTTCCGCGACGAAGCCGGATTGGCAGCCGAAGCCCGCGCCGCCGCGCGCGAAGGGTTCACCGGCAAGCTCGCCATCCATCCCGATCAGGTCGCCCCGATCAACGCCGCGTTCACGCCATCCGCCGATGACATCGCCCACGCGAAGGCGATCGTCGCCGCGTTCGAGGCCGAGCCGTCCGCCGGTGTTCTCTCGGTCGACGGAAAAATGGTCGACCGGCCGCATCTCATTCAGGCGCGGGGCGTTCTGTCCCGCGCAAGCTAAAAAGGAATGACTCAATGCCGAGCGAAGCCAAAGGCTGGGGCACCGACGCCGCCGACCAACCGCTGAAACCAATGAGCTTCGAGCGGCGCGATCTTCGCTCCAACGATGTCGCGATCAAGATCAGCCACGCCGGCATCTGCCACTCCGACCTCCACCAGTGCCGCAACGATTGGCACAACAGCCGCTATCCGGTGGTCCCCGGCCACGAAATTGTCGGCACCGTTACGGCGGTTGGCGGCGATGTCACCGCGCACAAGGTCGGCGACACCGTCGCGGTCGGCTGCATGGTCGACAGCTGCATGGAATGCCAGCAGTGCAAGGACGGCTGGGAAATCTTCTGCGAGAAGGGGATGGTCGGGACCTATAACGGGATCGACAAGCATGATGGATCGCTGACCAAGGGCGGCTATTCCGACCATGTCGTGGTCCGCGACCATTTCGTCTGCCGCGTCCCCAACGGCATGGACATCGCCCGCGTCGCACCCTTGCTGTGCGCCGGGATCACCACCTTCTCCCCGCTCCGCCAATATGGAGTCGGCGAAGGCACCAAGGTCGCGGTCGTCGGGCTTGGCGGGCTCGGCCATATGGGGGTCAAACTCGCCGCGGCGATGGGCGCGCATGTCACCATGATCACGACCACGCCATCCAAGGGCAAGGATGCGCGCGAGCTTGGTGCGCACGATGTCATCCTATCGACCGATGCCGACCAGATGAAGGCCGCTGGCCGCCGCTTCGACTTCATCCTCAACACCATTCCGGTCAAGCACGACATCGCACCCTACCTGCAATTGCTCGGCCGCTCGGGGCGAATGGTGCTGGTCGGAATGATCGACCTGCTGCCCGAATTGCACACCTTCAACCTGCTGAGCATGAACCGTGCGGTCGGCGGATCGGCGATCGGCGGCATGCCCGAGACCCAGGCGATGCTCGATTTCTGCGCCGAGAAGGGGATTTACCCCGAGTGCGAGATGATCGCGATGCCCGACGTCAACACCGCCTATGAGCGCCTGCTCAAGAACGACGTCCGCTATCGCTTCGTGATCGACATGGCGCGCGGTTTGTGAAGGTCGCGCGGGCAATCGTTGCGTTCCTTGCCCTCACCGCCTGCACCGCCGCCGCGCCGCCCGAGGCCAGCCAGCCCGGCCCGGCGTTCGATCCGGTCGCCTTCTTCACCGGCAAGAGCCATGGCGACGGGCGGCTCGAGCAGATCATGAAAGGTGTGCGCATCGTCACCGTCGACAGCGTCGGCAAAACCGAAGCCAATGGTGCGCTGACCCTCACCCAGCGAATCGCAACTGAGGGCGAACCGGCGCGCACGCGCGTGTGGCGGCTCAAGCAAGTCACACCGGGCCGCTATTCCGGCACCCTGACCGACGCCACCGGCCCGGTCGAGACGATCGCGGTCGGTCGCGCGATCCGCATCCGCTACCCGATGACGGGCGGGCTCAAGGTCGAGCAATGGCTGATCGCGCTCCCCGGCGGCCAGAAGCTCGACAATCGCCTGACGGTGACCAAATGGGGCATTCGAGTCGCTTCTCTCCACGAGCGCATCTCCAAACGCTGACCGACGATCGCGCTCGCCCCGCTTGCGCACCGCCAAGCCGCCGCTAGGCTTTGCGAAAAGTCGGGGAGAGTAGATTGTCTGGAGCAACCAAACCGTGGTCGATGGCGCGGGTGATCGCCGCATCGTCGACCGGCACCGCGTTCGAATGGTATGATTTCTTCATCTTCGGATCGCTGACCCCGATCATCGCCAAGACCTTCCTCGCCGGACTCGACCCGACCTCGGCGTTGATCGCGGCACTGGCGTTGTTCGCGGTCGGCTTCGCGTTTCGCCCACTCGGCGCGATCATCTTCGGCGCGATGGGCGACCGCGTGGGGCGGAAAGCGACCTTCCTCACCACCGTCAGCCTGATGGGCGGCGCGACCTTCGCCATCGGCCTCCTCCCGACCTATGCCAGCGCCGGGCTGGTCGCCCCGATCCTGCTGGTCTTCCTGCGCATCTGTCAGGGCACCGCCTTGGGCGGCGAATATGGCGGCGCGGCGATTTACGTTGCCGAACATGCCCCCGACGACAAGCGCGGCGCGGCCACGGGCTGGATCCAGTCCTCGGCCTCGATCGGTTTGCTCGCTGCCTTGCTGGTGATCGTCGCCACCCGCACCGCGCTCGGCGAAGATGCGTTCGCGGCCTGGGGCTGGCGAATCCCGTTTCTCGCCTCGGCATTGTTGCTGGCGATTTCGTTGTGGCTGCGGGTCAAACTCCACGAAAGTCCGGCCTTCGCCCAGCTGCGCGACGATGGCGCGCTCTCCAAGGCGCCGCTGCGCGAGGCGTTCGCGAGGCGGGAGAGCCTGAAACAAGTGCTGATCGCCTTCTTCGCGATCATGTGCGGGCAGGGCGCGGTGTGGTATTTCACCTTCTTCTACATCCAGGTGTTCCTCGAAAAATCGCTCGGCCTTCCCGGCGCGACCAAGGACATGCTGCTGATCGCGATGACCCTCGTATCCGCGCCGCTCTACGTCTTCTTCGGTTGGCTCTCGGACCGCGTCGGGCGCAAGCCGGTGATGCTCGGCGGGATGCTGCTCGGCCTCGCGCTTTATTTCCCCGGCTCGCACCTCATCGCCTCGGCGGTCAATCCGGCGCTGGTCGAGGCGCAGCGCGCCGCCCCGGTGGTCGTTGTCACCGATCCCGCGACGTGCGCGGTGCAGTTCGACCCGACCGGCACCCGCCGCTTCGACAGCGCCTGCGACATCGCCAAGAGCCTGCTCGTCGCCAAGGGCATTTCGTATGCCAATGCCGCGTCGACCGACGGCAAGACCGAGATCCGCATTGGCGCCAGCGCGCTTCCGGTGACCGGTGGCGAGGCGCTTGACGGCCTCGGTCTCAAGGCGCTCAAGACCGCGACCGGCGACAGCTTGAAGGCGCAGCTGACCGCCGCCGGCTACCCCGCTACCGCCGATCCCAAGGCGGTCGATTATCCGACCTTGCTGCTGGTCCTGCTCGGCTTCGTCATCGCCGCCTGCGCGGTCTACGGCCCCCAGGCCGCGGCATTGGTCGAGATGTTCCCGACTCGCATCCGCTACACCGCGATGAGCCTGCCCTATCACGTCGGCACCGGCTGGGTCGGCGGCTTCCTCCCCGTCACCAGCTTCGCGATCGTCGCCATCACCGGCGATATCTATGCTGGGCTATGGTATGCGGTCGGCTTCACGGCGTTATCGGCGGTGGTGACCATCCTGTTCCTCAAGGAAACCCGCGGGAAGCCGCTGGAGGAGTGTTGAAGAAACTTTTTCGAGCGCGAGCTTCTTGGGAAGAGGCCTTGGGGGCAGGGATTTGGGGCGGATTCCTCCCATTCACCCTACTGCTCCTCTATCTCGCGCCGACAAGCTATGTCACAATTGGCTCTACGTCGATAAGTTTGCTAGGTTTTATCCTTTACCGCTACGGGCGGAAAAGGACTCGGCAGCTGATCGAATCAGACGAACTCTGAATCAAGCACACCAGTGAATGTCGATCGCCTGTTCGGCTTCGGCCAGCACGCGGCCGATCGGCAACTTGCTCGAATGGCCGTCGGCGATCGCCTGCTCGAGCAGGTCGCGCTTGGCCTGGCCGGTGATGACGATCGTCACCGTCTTCGCCGCCAAAATCGACGCCCGTGTCAGCGTCACCCGCGCGACTGGCGCGTCGGCCGGCATCGGGTCGGGCATCACGCCGACCGCGCGTCGCGCCTTGGGGGCGTCGAGCGCATCCTGCAGGTCGGGCCCGGCGAAGATCGACGCGGTATGCCCGTCCTCGCCCATCCCCAGCCACACCAGATCGGGCGGCCACGGCAAATCCTGCAGCCGCGCGTCCGCCGCACCCCCGGCCAATTTGTAATCGGCGATCCCGGTCGAGATCGGGAACACCCGCGCGCCGGTCGGCAGGAAGGTCTGCGCAATCGCGCGGATGTTGCTGCGTGGATCGTCGAGCGGAACCAGCCGGTCGTCGGTCGGGATGATCGTGACCTTCTTCCACGGCAGGCTAGCCTCCGCCAATTTTGTGTAGATCGGCAGCGGCGTCGTCCCGCCCGGAAGCGCGATCAACGCGCTGCCCCGCGCGTCGAGCGCACTTTCGATGATGAACGCCACGTCGCCCGCAACCGCGTCGGCCAGTTCGTCGAGGCTGTCATAGTCCCACCATTCGGCTTCGATCATCCGCTCATTCCCTCTGCTCGTACGCCATTTGCGATGCCACCGGCTGGCCGCGCTGATTGATTGCGGGCCGATAGACGAACCGCGCCGTTACCAGCGCGCAGGTGGCGCTGTCGATGTCCGCATCACCGCTCGACCGATAAATCCGGCAATTGGACACCCGACCGTTCGGTTCGACCGTGAAGATCACGAACGGGCTGGCACCGTTCTGCAACCGCCCGCGCATGTCCGACGGGTAATCGCGGGTCCGCAAGCTCGGCGAGATGAGGCTGGCGCGAGAAGCGATGCCCGATCCGCCGCCGCCATTGCCATTGCCGGAACCGCCGCTGCCATCGCCGTTCCCGACCCCGCCGGCACCGGTCCCCGGACCGACGACGTTCGACGCGCCCTGAGTCGCCTCATTTCCCTGCCGCGGGGTGGGCGAGGCGGTGATCGGGTTGGGCGAGGGCACAATCCGCGACTTTGGGGCCACCACCGGGGTCGCCTTGCTCTCGATATTCTTCGACGACGGCGCGGCTTGCGCCTTCTTCGGCTTGGGGGTCGGCGGGTCGATCACGACCACTGGTGGCGGCGGCTCGGCGATGATGTTGATCAGCTGGGTCAGCGTATCGCCGCCCGGAAGCCGCGCCACCCCCGACAGGTTGATCAGCGCATAAGCCAAAGCGATGTGGACCAACACCACCGCGGTCACGGACGCGGCGCGTTCACTCGGGCTTGGCGCGGGTCGATACATGACCGAATCGAAACGGCTTTAGCCGCGCTAGGTTGCCTAAAATGGCATATGCGACGCGTCGGCACGCATTCGCTTAGGCTCGATTTGCCTTCGTCGCGGCGCGCATCAGCTAAAAATACAGGCGTGAATCATTGACTCCGGTTAATTTATTCTAAAAAAGCGGCGCTTGGTCCAAAGAGGGGGAAACTCAATGACCACTACCACGTCAAACAATCGCAAATTCCTCACTTCCGGTGCGCTAGTCGTCGCCGTCGCCGCCGCCGCTTACGGCGTTGGGCGAGTGTATCCGCCGATGGGTCCGAGCGCCGGTACGATTGCGCCCGCTGATCGCTACGTCTCGTCGCAAATCGGCGAAGGCGATGTCACGCTTGGCGATACCTCTGTCCCGCAGCTGATGCAGTCGGACGCGTTCGAGGTGATGACCAAGGACGCCAACTTCCGCGTGCTGGCTCGCGATGCCGGTTTCGCTGCGTTGGCGCGCAACCCGGCGGCGATGTCGGCAATGGCCGCCAACCCGGCCGCGTTCACCGCACTTGCCAAGAACCCGCAGGCATTCGCCGCAATGGCCAAAAATGCCCAGGCGACCGCCGCCGCGGCGCGCAATGCCGATGGCCGGAGCGCGCAGGCGTTCGGCGCCATGGCCGGTCACGCCCAGGCATTTACCGCGCTTGCCGCTCATCCGCAGGCGTTTGCTGCAATGGCGGCCAATCCGGCGGCCTTCGCCGCTTATGGCAAGGACGCCAATGCCTTTGCAGCGGCGGCACGCAACCCCGCCGGGATCGCTGCGATGGCCCAGAATGCGCAAGCGTTCCAGGCGCTAGCGGCGGATAGCGCGGCGATGGCGGCCTTGTCGCGCGATGCCTCGGCATTCGATGCGATGGCCAAGAATGCCGACGCGTTCCAGTCGCTGGCGCGCAATGCGCAGGGTCTCGCTGCGGCAGCTCGTTCTGCCGATGCGTTCGCCTCGCAAGGTCGCGCTGCCAATGCGCTCGATGCCAACGCCGCCTCAGCGATGGCGATGAACGCCGGTGCGTTCAGCGCGCTCGCGCTTCAACCGCAAGCCTTCGCCGCCCTCGCGCAGCATCCGCAGGCGTTCGCGGCGCTGGCGCAGCATCCGCAGGCGTTCCAGGCGATGGCGCGCAATGCTAATGCCTTCGCGTCTTATGCTCGCGATGCCAATGCCTTCCAGGCGGCGGCGCAGAACCCCGCAGGGGTCGCGGCGATGGCCCGCAATGCGCAGGCGTTCCAGGCGCTGGCCAAGGATAGCGCGGCGATGTCCGCACTGTCGCGCGATGCATCGGCCTTCTCTGCGCTTGCTCGCAACGCCAATGCCTTCAATGCCTTGGCGTCAAATGCCCAGGCGTTCTCGGCGGCGATGAATGCCCAGGCCTTGGGTGCGATGGCGCGCAACGCCGGCGCCTTCCAGGCGCTGGCCCGCAACGCCAATGCGCTGGCCGCATCGGCCCGCGCGGCACAGGCGTTCAACTCGCAGGCCGCAGCAGCGAGCATGGCGGCGCAGGGCCGGATGGACCCGCAGGCAATGGCGGCGATGGCGCAGAACCCGCAAGCGTTTGCGGCGATGTCCGCCAATCCTGCGGCGTTCGCGGCGCTCGCCCAGAACCCGGCCGCGTTGCAGGCGTTCGCCCGTAATGCGCAGGCGTTCACTGCGCTCGGTCGCAATGCCAACTTCCAGGCCCTGGCGATGAACGCCAGCTTCGCCGCTGCCTTGCAGAGCCCGGGGTTCTCCCAGGCGATGCAAGCCGGAGCGATGGATGCGCGGAGCAGCGGGGACAATCGCTAAGGGGTAAGCAAGGCCCGCTGACAACGGGCATCGGCCTTCAAGCCGAAAAAGGGGGTCGATGACGGGGGTACGGCGGCTTAATCGCCAGGTCATCATCAGGGGGTCCGTGGCCGCGTTGCTTTCGAGTAGCGCGGCCACAACCGCATATGCGCAGCAGGCGCCGGTCCCGCCGCCGCCGGCACCCGCCCCGACAACAATCACCGAGCCAGTCGCCGCGCCCGATACCGCGCCGCCCACCGCCCCGCCCGATACCGCGCCGCCCACCGCCCCGCCCGATGATGAGAAGAAGGACGAGGCGCCCAAGGGGCCCGACCACGTCCCGCCCGACTCATCCGGGATCGACCTCTCGACGCTCGAGACCAAGAATCTCAGCCTGCTCTATTTCGACCCGGTCCAGACGTACCTTACGCCTTACATCGCCCGAGCGGTCGAGAATGCGCTCGCCTTCCACAAACAGAAGTTCAACTGGACGCCGTGGGACCGCACCACGATCCTGCTCAAGGATTTCGGCGATTACGGCAACGCCGCCGCGCGTTCCTCGCCCAACAATGCCGTCCTGCTCGATGTCGCGCCTTTGTCGGTGTCGATGGAGACGTTCACGCCGGGCGAGCGCTTCTTCACCTTGACCAATCACGAGCTCGCCCACGTCGCGACGATGGACGTGTGGAATGGCAAGGATGCCTATTGGCGCCGCTTCCTGGCCGGTAAACCGATGCCGCTGCAGGAGCATCCCGAATCGATCCTATGGAATTATCTCGCCACCCCGCGCAATGTCGTGCCGCGCTGGTATCTCGAAGGCTCGGCGGTGTTCTTCGAAACGTGGATGGCGGGCGGGCTCGGCCGCGCGCAGGGCGGCTATGACGAGATGGTGTTCCGCGCCAAGGTTCGCGACAACGACCGATTCTATTCGCCGCTCGGCCTCGAATCCGAAGGCACCGCGGTCGATTTCCAGGTCGGGGTCAATGACTATCTTTACGGCACCCGCTTCTACTCCTGGCTCGCGCTGACCTATGGTCCCGACAAGGTGGTCCAATGGCTCCGCCGCGACGAGGGCAGCAAGGCGTTTTACGCCGCCCAGTTCAAACAGGTGTTCGGCCGCAAATTGGGCGATGCCTGGTCCGAATGGATTGCA
>JBBRTO010000026.1:0-23564 GCA_038244345.1 Sphingomonadales bacterium
GATCGACCAGGGCGGCTGCTTCGAAACCAGCCGCGCGACGACCCATGACGATCCGGTCTACACGATCGACGGCGTGATCCATTATTGCGTGGCGAACATGCCCGGCGCGGTCGCCCGCACCTCGGCCTTCGCGCTCAACAACGCGACCCTGCCGTTCATCCTCAACCTTGCCAATCTCGGCGCCGAAGCGGCGATGGCCGAGGATCCGCACCTCGCGGCGGGGCTCAACGTCTCGGGCGGCAAGATTCGCAACGAGCCGGTGGCCGAAGCGCTTGGGCTGGAATTCGTCCCCGCCTGATCAGCCGTCGCGCCGGGCGCTTTGGATCAGCGCGATTCCGTCCTCGACCATCGGCCGCCAACTGGCGTTGGGAGGAGCCTTGGCGAGGATCCCGTTCCATTGCGCAAGCGCGCCGTCGGGATCGCCCGAGCGAAGCATGGCGAGGCCGAGGAAATAGCCCGGCGCGGGACTGTTCGGGGCAAGCGCCGCTGAGCGCGCGAACGCCAGCCGCGCCGCGGGGGTGAGCGTCCGCGCATGGTCGGCCAGCGCGTTACCCAGCCCCAGCCACAGCGCGTAATCGCGCGGATGGGCGCGGATCGCCGATTGCAATATCCCGACCGCGTCGCGGCTATTGCCGCGTGCCGCGAAACTGTCGGCGATGATCAGCCAGTGGCTCGACTGGTTAAACTGGCCGATCAGCGTATTGCGCGCGGTGACCAGCGAGACCGGCAGCGGCGGATCGATCCCGGCGCGCGGCGATCCGGCGAGACCCGGGCGGCCCTGCAGCGCATAGCCCGCCGCGCCGAGCAGCAGGGCCGAGGCGGTCAAAGTGAACCATGACCCGCGCAGACCGGACACGCGAGCGACGCCGAGCGCAAGCGCGACGAGCAGCATCAGGATCAGCCACGACGTCATGGTCGGCGCCTTAGCCGAGCCGCGACGAGCCATCCGCCGACCGCCAGCAACACCACTGGCGCGGCCCACAGCGGCCAGGTCATC
Source organism: Sphingomonadales bacterium (assembly GCA_038244345.1). GTDB lineage: Bacteria > Pseudomonadota > Alphaproteobacteria > Sphingomonadales > Sphingomonadaceae > Sphingomicrobium. Next base: position 998 of record JBBRTO010000026.1, read on the forward strand.
GGCTTGACCGGCGGCGCGTAAGTCACCCAGTCGCCATAGCGCTCGACCAGCCAGGCGCGAACCGCCTCGGGCTGCTCGCCGGCCGCGATCCGCTGGCGCACCAGGGCGCGCATGTCGCCGGCCAAATCGGCGTCGCTGTCGGCGATCGACTGGCCCTGGCAGACCAGGCAACGAAGCGTTTCCATCAGCGCCATAGCGCGCGCTTCCTGCACCGGATTGGCCAGTTGGCGGTCGGCCCATTCGGCGGGCGGAAGATTGGAGTCGGCGAGCGCCGGCGCGGCGACCAGCAACGCGAAGGCGAGGAGCCGCTTCATCGCGCTTCCGCCAGCGCGAGGCGGATCGCGGGGAGATTCGTTTCGCCGATCGGGCCGATATGCTGCGCACGGATGATTCCGCGGCCGTCGATGACGAAGGTTTCGGGCACGCCCGACGAGCCGAGGCCGATCTGGACCCGACTTTCGGGGTCGCTGCCGATGCGCTCGAACGGGTCCCCGTTGCGGGTCAGGAAAGCGGCGACATCCTCGCCCCGGTCGCGGATCGCGATTCCGTCAATCGCCACGCCCTCGGCCTTCAATCGCATCAGCAGTGGCGCTTCGGCGATGCACGGCACGCACCAGCTGGCGAAGACGTTGACCAGCCGCGGCTTGCCAGCGGCGAGGTCGGCCGAGCTCAGGCCGGGCTTCGCAGGAACCGCCGGCGGCAGGGCGAACGCCGGTAATGGCCGGCCTTCGAGCTTCGAGCGAATCAGATTGTCATTTGGGGTTGCCAGGCGCCAGGCGCCCGCGCCAATGAACAGCAGCAACAGCGCCAATGGCACGAACAGCAGCAAGCGGCGGCTCATTGTTCTTCCTCCCGGCGCCGTCGCCCGCGCCACAGCCGTCCGGCGAGCGCCAGCATCCCGCCCAACGCGATCAGCGCGCCGCCCGTCCAGATCAGCGTGACGAACGGCTTCCACCACAATCGCAGCTGCCAGCCATCACCGCGCGCGCGGCCGAGCACAGTGTAGAGCTGGCCGTTCCATACCGTGGCGATCGCGCTTTCGTTGGTTTCGGTCGGCGGGGCGGTGAAGGTCCTCGACTGCGGGTGGAGCACCTCAACCCCGCCACCGCGCGACGCGCGAAGCTCGGCCTCGATCGCGGTCCAATTGGGCCCGGCGACCGGATCGACCGAAGCGAATTCGACCAGCCACGGCCCGACGCGCAGCTGGTCGCCGGGCTTGGCGACGGCCAAAGTCTCGCTGGTGAAGGCGCTGTCGCTGGCCATCCCGATCAGCGTCACCGCCACCCCGAGATGAGCGACCGCCATGCCCCAGGTCACGAGCGGGGTGCGGCGCAAGGATCGGCCGACCAGCGGCATCAGCGACGCCGGGACCAACCCCGCCCCGACCGCAAGCCCGAGCCGCGACAGGATCGACATGCCGGGCGCGAAGGCCAGGCTGATGACCAGCGCCGTCACCGCGACAAGGGCCGACGGCGTTACCCAGCGCGCGATCGGCGCCGCATGACGCCGCCAGCGGAGCAACGGACCGACCATCAGCAGCAGACCGAGCAGCAATGCAACCGGCCCCGCGACGGCGTTGAAATAGGGTGGGCCGACCGAAAGTTTCTCGCCGGTCAACCCTTCGGCGACCAACGGATAGAGCGTGCCGATGAACACCGTTCCGAGAATCACGCTGAGCAGCAGATTGTTGAGCACCAGCCCGCCCTCGCGGCTGACCAAAGCGAAGCGCGCGCCTTCCCTGACCCTCGCCGCGCGGAAGGCAAACAGCGCCAGCGCGCCGCCGACGTAAAGGGCCAGCAGCCCGAGGATGAAGGTGCCGCGGGTCGGATCGACCGCGAACGCGTGGACCGAGGTCAGCACGCCGGAGCGGACGAGAAAGGTGCCGATCATCGACATCGAGAACGCGACCATGGCGAGCATCATGGTCCACGTCCGAAGCCCGCCGCGAGCGGCGAGCACGTTGAGGCTGTGGAGCAAGGCAGTCGCGGCGAGCCACGGCATCAGTGAGGCATTCTCGACCGGGTCCCAGAACCACCAGCCGCCCCAGCCAAGCTCGTAATAAGCCCAATAGCTGCCCGCGGTGATCCCCAGCGTGAGGAAAATCCAGCTGCCGAGCACCCACGGCCGCATCGCCCGGGCCAAGGCAGGTCCGACTTGCTCCGTCAAAAGCGCGGCGACCGCCAAACTGAACGCCACGGACAGCCCGACGTAGCCGATGTAGAGCGTCGGCGGGTGGAACGCCAAGCCGGGATCCTGGAGCAAGGGGTTGAGTCCCCTGCCCTCGGCCGGTGCCGGATCGAGCCGGGCGAACGGGTTGGAGGCGATCAGCAGGAAGACGTAGAAGCCGAGGCCGAGCGCGGCCTGCGCGCCGAGGCTGGCGACCAGCATTCGTGTCCCCACCCGCCGCTCGAACAACGCCAGCGACGCGCCCGCCAGGGAGAGCACGGTCACCCACAGCAGCATCGAGCCTTCATGATTGCCCCACGTCCCGGCGAATTTGTAGAGCAAGGGCTTGGCGCTGTGACTGTTGGCCGCGACCAAGGCGACGCTGGTGTCGGTGCGCACGAAAACAGCGATCAGCGCGGCGAAAGCGATCAGGGTCAGCAATCCCTGCGCCAATGCCAGCGGCCGCGCCGCATGGGCCCCGCCGCCGCTCAATTGGGGCACGAAGGCGAGCAGCAATTGCAGCAGGGCCAGCGCCGCCGCGAGCCACAGCGCTGCGAGACCGGCTTCGGCGATCATTTGGCCAGGGTCTTGCCGGCGGCATGCTCGGCCACCTGGTTGCCCAGTTGGGGCGGCATGTAGCGTTCGTCATGCTTGGCGAGGATCGTGTCGGCGACGAACGTCCCGCGCTCCATCCGGCCCTCGGCCACCACTCCGCTTCCCTCGCGGAACAGGTCGGGCAAAATGCCGCGATAGGAAATTGCCGCGCTCGCCGCGCCATCGGTGACGGTGAAGCGAACCGCGGTCCCGCCCTGCTCTTTCAGCGACCCCTTCACCACCATCCCGCCAAGCCGGATCGCCTCGCCATCATGCGCCTTGCCCGCGGCGATATCCGACGGGGTGCGGAAATAGGCTGCTCGATCGGCCAGCCCCCACATCGCTAGAAGTACCGCTGCGACCAAGGCGGCGAGCGCCAGCAGGGCGAGCACAAGCCGCTGGTGCTTGGGCCGAAGCGTCATCACCGTCGCGTAACCTCGTCTGCCAGGCGCTCGGCGGCGCGCATCGATCGCCATGCCCACAAGGTCAGCACGCCGCTCCCGCCGAGCACGATGGCATATGCCGCGATGACGAAGGGCCAGGGGTTCATTGCGCCGCGCTCCGCCGAAGCCGCGCTTCGGCCCGGGAGCGCGCGAGCTCGCCGCGCATCCGCATCAGCACGATGCCGGCGAACAGCAAGCTGAAGCCGATCATTGTCAGCGGTAGCGGCCACAATAGTTCGGGCGCGATCGACGATCCGCCGAGCGTAATCGACTGGCCCTGGTGGAGCGTTCGCCACCACAACACCGAATAATGAATGATCGGCAGGTTGATCGCGCCGACCAGCCCGAACAATGCCGCCATCCGCCCCTCGCTGCCGCGTTCGCGCTCAGTCGCGGCCAAGGCGATGTAGCCGAGGTAGAGGAAGAACAGGATCAACATCGAGGTCAGCCGCCCGTCCCACTCCCACCAGGTGCCCCACGTCGGGCGACCCCAGATCGAGCCGGTGGCGAGGCAGAAGCCGGCGAAGACCGCGCCGACCGGGGCGATGGCGCGGCCGGCGACCGCGGCAAGTGGGTGACGCCAGACCAGCTGCGACAGGCTGGCCGCGGCAAGCCCGCCCCACCCGGCCATGCCGAGCCAGGCCGAGGGCACGTGGATGTATAGGATCCGCACCGTCTCGCCCTGGAGGTAATCGGGCGGCGTGATGAAGAGCCCGCCGATCACTCCGGCGAGGATCAGTGCCAAGCCGACCGCCAGCGTCCAGGCGGTGGCCGGGCGGGCGATCTTGAGGAAACGGGCGGGGTTGGCGAAAATGTGCATCGGCTGGCAATGCCTTAATCGGTCGTCGCGGCCATGGCCACCGTGCCCTTGCTAGCCGCGCCCGATCAGCTTTTGCGCCATTGCATCGGCGACCGCGGCCGGATCGCGGCCGGAGGCCGCGCTGTCGCTCCAGATCGACTCAAGCCGACCGGGGATCGCGTCGATCCGTTGGCGCACTAGGTCGATGTCGCCGTCGCGCAGATATTCGGTCGAGACGTTGATGATCCCGCCGGCGTTGATGACATAATCCGGAGCGTAGAGGATGCCACGATCCATCAGGCGCTTGCCATCGTCGCGGGTCGCGAGCTGGTTGTTCGCACCACCCGCGACGATCGGCGCGTTCAGCGCGGCGATGCTCGCCTCGTCGAGGATCGCGCCAAGGGCGTTGGGGCTGAATACGTCGGCCTCGAGCGTCATGATCTGCGACGGGTCGACCACGGTTGCGTTGCACAACTGGGAAAGCGCCTGGGCGCGGGCGGAATCGACATCGGCGACCGACAAGCGAGCGCCTTCGGCCGCGGCGTGGCGAGCGACCCCGCCGGCGACGCTTCCGGCACCCTGGAGCGCGATGTGCAGGCCGTCGAGGCTGTCCTTGCCGAGCGCGCGCTTCACCGCCGCCTTGATGCCGAGGAACACGCCGAGCGATGTGTGCGGCCCGGGGTCGCCGCCGACTCCGGTCTCGACCGGAAGCCCGGCGACGAACTTGGTCTGGCGAGCGACTTCGATCATGTCGTTGACGCTCATCCCGACGTCCTCGGCGGTGACATAGTTGCCGCCCAGCCTGTCAACCGCGCGGCCAAAGGCGGCGAGCAAGTCGGGCGTCTTGGTGCGGTTGGCATCGGCCAGAATCACCGCCTTGCCGCCACCCAGCGGAAGCCCGGCCATCGCATTCTTGTAGCTCATGCCGCGCGACAGTCGAAGCGCGTCGGTCAGCGCCTCGCCATCCTCGGCATAATGCCAGAAGCGCGAGCCGCCGGCGGCCGGCCCAAGGTGGGTCGAGTGCATCGCGATGATCGCGCGCAAGCCCGAAGCCTCGTCGGTGACGAACTGCAGCGCTTCGTGCGCGTCGAAGTCGGGGTAGCCCCAGGGGGTGGTCATGTTTCCGCTAATCCCGGTCGGAAGAGAAAAATGGGGCGATCGACGGGGCTTGAACCCGCGACCCTCGGTACCACAAACCGATGCTCTAACCAGCTGAGCTACGATCGCCGCAAACGCCCTTGGAGAAGGCGCGCCGGCTGCTTAAGGGTCGGGGCCGACGAAGGCAAGCGAGGTGGCGCATGAATGCGACGATTGCAAAGTTCGGTTACCCCACGACACTGCTGCGCGACTATCGCCACTGGGTGCTGCTGCTTCGCCCGGCGCAGGTCACCGCGGGCTCGATGATCCTCGCCGCCAAAGGGGAGGCGACCGCCTATGGCGACTTGCCGGAAGCCGCGTTCACCGAGCAAGCGGCGATCATCGCGGAAGTCGAGCAAATGCTGCGTACCTCGGTTAATATGGATAAAATCAACTATTTAATGCTGATGATGGTCGATCCACATGTTCACTTTCATATTTTTCCCCGCTATCGGGGCGAACGCTCCATCGCTGGGCTGGCGCTGACCGATCATGGCTGGCCCGGCCCTCCCGACCTCAAATCGGCTGTGGAACTCGATTCGATCACCTTAGGGCGGGTGGCCGACATTTTCCGCTGACTTGGCCCCGAATCCTCCGGGTTTACCAATGTTTACAAAACAGGGCATTTCGCTTGCGCATCTATTTCGATGGGCGCACAATTTTTCGGGGAGTGAAGATTGAATTCGAGTCGAACTGCTAGGCGCGGACCGGCAACCGGCGTGCCTCTGAGAGACACATTGATCGAGGCTGGATTGTCCCCAGCACTCGCCTCCGCGCTTGACGAAATGCCGCATCGCACGGTGCATGTCGATCCGCGGCGCCCGTTCCGTGAACCGGGCATGCCACGCAACGAAGTCATGTTTGTGACAAGCGGATTGCTCGCCAAGTTCAAGACCGATTCGAGCGGCCGGCGGCAGATTGTCGCGCTGCGTTTCCCCGGCGAAGGCGTGCTCCCGCGCGAAGGATCGGCAAGCTACGGCGTCCAGGCGATCGTCAAGAGCGAAGTATTGATCGGCAAGGCCGAGGATTTCGACCGCATCGTCGAGATCAATCCTGACCTTGCCAAATTCTTCTGGCGGCTGGTCCAGCGCAACGAATCGATCGGTTACGAATGGCTGGTTAACACCGGCCGCCGCGATTCGACCGCGCGGGTGGCGCATTTGCTTTGCGAAACCGTAACCCGCTACGGGCTCGAGGTCGGCAAGGAGCCGCTGATGAACCCGTTCACGCAGCAGCAGATCGCCGACATCACCGGCCAGACCTCGGTCAACGTCAATCGCGTCTTCGCAGACCTCGAACGGCAGGGCCTGATCAAGCGCGCCGGCCGCGAAATCCGCTTCCTCGACTGGCCCGAACTATTGCGGGTGGCGAGTTTCCAGCCGGCTTATCTGGACTGATCGTAACCCGGCGAGTTCGTACTCTAAGCGCGGCGCAACATAATAATGGCTCGGCACGGCCTTTCCCCGGAAAGTCCTTTGCGAAGGAAAGCCCTCCGCTCGGTCAGCGTTCAACCGGAAATTCTTCGCCAAGGCATGGTGGGCGCGGCAGGGATTGAACCTGCGACCCCACCCGTGTGAAGGGTGTGCTCTACCACTGAGCTACGCGCCCATGCGCGGCGTGCGGGATGCCGATAGTCAAGCGTCGGTAGCCTGTCCAGCCTACTCGCCAGACTATTGCACTGCGTCCTTTAGGATCCGTCCGGGGCGGAATTTGGGCTGGCTGCTGGCCTTGATCTGCATCGGCTCGCCGGTCCGCGGATTGCGCCCGACCGACGCCTTGCGCCGGGTCACCGAGAAATTGCCGAACCCGACCAACCGAACTTCGTCTCCGCGCTTCAATGCCGAGGTGATGACTTCAAGCATCGTCTCCACCGCGCGCGACGAATCGGAGCGGCTTAGCCCGGCGCGATCCGCCACCTGACCGATGAGATCCTGCTTGTTCATACATCACTCCCAAGGTGAACCGCGGAGACTCGCGGAAACATCCAGACTGCTTTTAAGGCAAGGTTCGTTACCGAAGTCAAAACCCTAGTGACGAACCGCCGGACTTTCCGCCGTTCCGGCAGGAGAAACCACCGGTTCGGCGGCATGTTCGTCGGCATCGGTCCACTCAATTGGCTGAAGCGGACTCGACAAGGCCAACGCCAGGACCTCGTCGACATGGCCGACGGGATGGATTTCGAGATGGTCCTTCACCGCCTGCGGAATCTCGGCGAGATCCTTTTCATTCTCGGCCGGAATCAGCACGGTGGTGATCCCGCCGCGCAGCGCCGCCAGCAATTTCTCCTTCAATCCGCCGATCGGCAACACCCGGCCGCGAAGCGTCACTTCACCGGTCATCGCAACGTCACGCCGCACCGGAATTCCGGTCAGGGTCGAGATCATCGCGGTGACCATTCCGACGCCCGCCGACGGCCCGTCCTTGGGCACCGCGCCTTCGGGCAGATGGACGTGGATGTCCTTGCGCGCGAAGATCGACGGCTTGATTCCATAGGCCGGGGCGCGCGCCTTGACGAAGCTCATCGCCGCCTGAATCGATTCCTGCATCACTTCGCCCAATTTGCCGGTGGTCTTGACCAAGCCCTTGCCAGGCACGGTGACCGCCTCGATCGTCAGCAATTCGCCGCCAACCTCGGTCCAGGCGAGGCCAGTGACCGCGCCGATCTGATCTTCTTCCTCGCCGACTCCGAAGCGGTATCGGGTGACCCCGAGATACTCGCCGATATTCTCCGCGGTGAGCTCGACCTTGTCGGTCTTGGCCTCGAGGATTTGGCGAAGCGACTTGCGCGCGACCTTGGCGAGTTCGCGCTCGAGGGTGCGGACCCCGGCCTCACGGGTGTAATGGCGCAGGATCGCGCGGAGGCCATCGTCAGCGAACACCAATTCCTCGGCCTTGAGCCCATGCGCTTCCATCTGCTTGGGGATCAGGTGGCGGCGCGCGATCTCGACCTTTTCGTCCTCGGTATAGCCCTCGAGGCGGATGATCTCCATCCGGTCGAGCAAGGGCTGCGGCATGTCGAGGCTGTTGGCGGTGGTGACGAACATCACGTCGCTAAGGTCGTAGTCGAGCTCGAGATAATGATCCTGGAAGCGGTTGTTCTGCTCCGGGTCGAGCACCTCGAGCAACGCCGAGGCCGGATCGCCGCGGAAATCGGTGCCGAGCTTGTCGATCTCGTCGAGCAGGAACAACGGATTGCTGGTCCCGGCTTTCTTCAGGTTGGTGATGATCTTGCCGGGGAGCGAGCCGATGTACGTCCGGCGGTGACCGCGGATCTCAGCCTCGTCGCGCACCCCACCCAATGACTGGCGCGCGAATTCGCGGCCCGTCGCACGAGCGATCGAGCGGCCAAGCGAAGTCTTGCCGACACCCGGCGGGCCGACCAGGCACAGGATCGGTCCCTTCAGGCGGTTGGTGCGCGCCTGAACGGCGAGATATTCGACGATCCGGTCCTTGACCTTCTCCAGCCCATAATGATCCTCATCGAGGATTGCCTGGGCTTCGGCGATGTCGCGCTTGAGGCGGCTCTTCTTGCCCCATGGCAGGCCAAGCAGCACGTCGAGATAGTTGCGCGCGACGGTCGCCTCGGCCGACATCGGCGCCATGCCCTTGAGTTTCTTCAACTCGGCGGTGGCGCGAGTGCGAGCTTCCTTCGACAGTCGGGTCTTGCGAATCTTGACGGCGAGTTCGGCAAGTTCGTCGCCTTCCTCGCCTTCCTCATTGCCAAGCTCGCGCTGGATCGCCTTCAACTGCTCGTTGAGATAATATTCGCGCTGGGTCTTCTCCATTTGGCGTTTGACGCGGCTGCGGATCTTCTTCTCGACCTGGAGCACGCCAAGCTCGCCTTCCATGAAGGCGAACACCATTTCGAGCCGGCGCGACGGATGCAATTCGCCTAGCAGGGCCTGCTTGTCGGCGACCTTGATCGACAGGCTGGAGGCGACCGCATCGGCCAGCACCGATGGATCCTCGATCTCGGCCAGCTGCACCCCGGTCTCGGCCGGCAGGCGCTTGTTCAATTTGGCATAATTATCGAACTGATCGACTACTGATCGCATCAGCGCCTGGGCTTCGGGATCGGCGGCATCTTCCTCGGCAACATCCTCGACCACTGCGGCGAGGTGACCGTCGGCCTCGACCAGTTCGACCAGCCGGGCGCGGCGAACGCCCTCGACCAGGACGCGGACGGTGCCGTCGGGAAGTTTCAGCAATTGCATTGCAGTGGCAACGACCCCGAGGTCGTAGAGTGAATCGCGGTCGGGATCGTCCTCACTGGGATCGAGCTGGGCGACCAGGAACAATTGCTTGTCGGCGGCCATCGCCGCTTCCAAGGCGGCGACCGATTTGTCGCGCCCGACGAACAAGGGGACGATGCGGTTGGGGAAAACGACGATGTCGCGCAGCGGCAGGATGGGGAAAGTTGAAGTCATGACCCCCATATGGGTCGGGCTCAGGCCGAGCGCAACAACAGCAGTGCCGGGCCAAGATTGTTGAGTGCGTGGACCGCGGCGACGACGGCGATGGCCTTGCCCCGCCCCTCCCCGCGCCAAGTCACGTACAAGGTCGAAAAGATCAGGAACGGCCACCAGATGATTAGGCCCCACACGGGGGCGGCGAGCGAATGAGCAACGCCCCAGCCGATCGAGCTGAGCAACACTACGAAGAGCGGTGGCAATACGAGCAGTCCGAGCTCGATCAACAGCGCCATGATAAGGGTCTCGAGCAACGGCGAAATCGCCACCACCAGCAGCAACGGGTAAAACCCGCCGACCGGCAAGTCGGGCGATACGGCGTTGGGGAACAGCCAGGCGACCAGCGCCGCGAGCGCCAGCGCCGGGATCGAGGTCGTCAGCCACCCGACGAGGATCGCCCGCAGCGGACGCCGCGGTTCGAGCAACGCCGCCAGTCGCGACCGGTCGATCAATTAGGCGGCGGCGTCGCCGGTGGTGCCGGACGCCTTGTCCTTCTTGGCATAGACGCGGACCGGATCCTTCGACCCTGCCACCACATCCTTGTCGACATGCACTTCGTCGACCCCGTCCATCGACGGCAGGTCGAACATCGTGTCGAGCAATATGCCCTCGAGGATCGAGCGAAGCCCGCGGGCGCCGGTCTTGCGGTCGATCGCCTTGCGCGCGATCGCGCCGAGTGCGTCCTCGGAGAAGCCCAATTCGACCTCCTCCATGTCGAACAATTTCTGATATTGCTTGATCAGCGCGTTCTTCGGCTCGACCAGGATCTTGACCAATGCTTCCTCGTCGAGATCTTCGAGTGTGGCGATGACTGGCATGCGGCCGATGAACTCGGGGATCAGCCCGAACTTCATCAGATCCTCAGGCTCGGTCGATTTCAGCACCTGGCCGGTGCGGCGCTCGTCGGGCGCGGCGACATGTGCGCCGAAACCGATCGACTTGCCCTGCAAGCGATCGCCGATGATCTTTTCGAGCCCGGCGAACGCGCCGCCGCAGATGAACAGGATGTTGGTCGTGTCGACCTGGAGGAATTCCTGCTGCGGATGCTTGCGCCCGCCCTGCGGCGGAACCGAGGCGGTGGTGCCTTCCATCAGCTTCAAGAGCGCCTGCTGGACTCCCTCCCCCGAGACATCACGGGTGATTGAGGGATTGTCCGACTTGCGGCTGATCTTGTCGATCTCGTCGATGTAGACGATCCCGCGCTGCGCTTTCTCGACGTTGTAATCCGACGCCTGGAGGAGCTTGAGGATGATGTTCTCGACATCTTCGCCAACATAGCCAGCCTCAGTCAGCGTCGTCGCGTCGGCCATGGTGAACGGCACATCGAGGATCCGCGCCAGGGTCTGCGCGAGCAAAGTCTTGCCGCAGCCCGTCGGACCGATCAGCAGGATGTTGGATTTGGCCAGCTCGACCTCAGTGCCGGACTTGGCTCCGTGGTTCAAGCGCTTGTAATGATTGTGAACCGCGACCGATAGCACCCGCTTGGCGCGCGGCTGGCCAATCACATAATCGTCGAGCACCTTGCAGATTTCGGCCGGGGTCGGGACGCCGTCGCGAGTCTTGACCAGCGCCGATTTGGATTCCTCGCGGATGATGTCGTTGCACAGCTCGACGCATTCATCGCAGATGAACACCGTCGGCCCGGCGATCAGTTTTCTGACCTCGTGTTGCGACTTGCCGCAGAAGCTGCAGTACAGAGTGCTCTTGCCGTCGCCGCCACTAAGCTTCGTCATATCCGTCCTTATCTTACGGAGCTCGCGGCGCTCCGGATCCGGGCCATGCTAGCCCGGTTTATTGCACATTCAAACTGTTAGAGGCGTTAACGCGCCCCGTCTTGCCGCTCAATGTCCCGAATATGGGCAGGCCGGGGGCGGGCGGCAACCCCGATTTGATCGAACTCCCCGCCGTCACCTGCCTGGGCGCGGCCCTCGGCCCTCGCCGAACAAATGGATTAACTCGCCGAGTTCGACCTCGTCGACCACCGTCGCTGCCTCGCCAATCGCGAACCAGCGGCGCTCGCGCTGGTCCATTTCGATCCATTTTTTCATTTCATGGGTCACCGCGAGCGGAAACAACTCGACCTCGGCGATCACCGAGCCACCGCCGGCAAGCAGCTTTCGGTAGTGGAAACTGCCGAGCGGCAAAGGCGACACCATCCCGCGAACCCCGGCTTCCTCCTCCGCCTCGATCGCCGCCGCCTCGTGCGGTGCCTTGCCGACCATCAGATTACCCTTCGGCACCACCCACCGCCCGGTCTGGCGCGAGGTGATCAGCAGGACCAGCAATGGCGCCATCGGATCGCCCGATCGATCGGCGGTACGATACGGCAGAGCCGCGACCTGGACGATCGTCATCGGCGGGGGCTCACGCCGGAGTGACATCCCCGGCGCCGGTCTTGTCGTCGGCATCGTCAGGGCGCTTGTCGAAGACTTCGTCGATGATCCCGAAGGTCTTGGCTTCGTCGGCCTCGAGGAACTTGTCGCGATCCATGGCGAGCTCGATCGCCTCGATCGCCTGGCCGGTATATTTGGCATAAAGCGAATTGAGGCGGCTGCGCATGCGCAGGATCTCGCGCGCCTGGATCTCGATGTCGGCGGCCATGCCCTGCGCCCCGCCCGACGGCTGATGGACCATGATCCGACTGTTGGACAGAGCGACCCGCATTCCCGGCTCACCCGCCGCGAGCAGGAAGCTGCCCATCGACGCGGCCTGGCCGATGCACACCGTGCCGACCTTGGGGCGAATATATTGCATGGTGTCGTGGATCGCGAGACCGCTGGTCACCACGCCGCCGGGCGAATTGATATACATGAAGATGTCCTTCTTCGGGTTCTCAGACTCGAGGAAGAGCAATTGGGCGGTGATGATCGCGGCCATATGGTCCTCGATCGCGCCGGTGACGAATATGATCCGGTCCCGCAATAGCCGCGAGTAAATGTCGAAACTGCGTTCGCCTCGGTTCGATTGCTCGATCACGATCGGAACGAGCTGGGCGGCGATATCCTGATGATCCATGGGAAAGTTCGGTCCTTTGTTGGGTTGTATCCTACATCGGCAGCTTTGCGGCGAGATACAAGTCCGGTTGGCAAGGCTTGGCCCATGCGAAAAGGGCGGCCCGACCAAGGACCGCCCTTCCCGATTCGTGCCGACGCGTGGGTTACATTTTGTACGACACGCGCAGATAACCGAACTGTCCGGGGACATCGTAGGTCGTCGGGTCGAAGTTGTTCAGGCTGCACGAGAAGCAGGCCGGCGGATCCTGGTTGAAGACGTTATTGACGCCCGCAGTGAAGGTGAAACGACGGTCGAGCGCGCTCGGCGTGTAAAGCAACTGGAGATCGCCGTAGATGCGGCTGTTCAGCGTGTTGGGCGCACCAGATCCGGTGATTTCGGTCACCTTGGCGACGTAGCGACCAGTTACCGAGGCACCGAAGTCACCCAGCGTCCAGTCGATCGTGGCATTGCCCTTGAACTTGGGGAACGCCTGATCGGGGCTGCCACGCTCGGTCCCGCGACGGTTGAGTACGACGAACCCGTTCGACGCGGACAGCTCATATTTGAGCAGCCAGGTGGCGTTGGCGTGGACTCCGAACGTCCCGACCGGCCCCTTTTGCGAGCGGTAATTTGCGATGAAGTCGAGCCCACGGGTTTTGATGCTGTCAAGATTTTGCAACGTGGCGTCGATTTCGTTGATGAAACCGTTGTTGGTGCGGATGATCCGAGCGCAACTGGCGGGATCGCCGAGCAGTGCGCAATTATTGAGCGCCAGGTTCGAATCGAGCGCCGCGATCGCACTGTCGACCCTGATGTCATAATAATTGAGTTCGAAGCTCAGCGCACTCGCAAAGCCGTTGTTGCGCGCCCAACCCGGCGAATAGACCGCGCCGAGCAGGAAGCTCTTCGACTTCTCCGGTTTGAGGTTTTGATTGCCCTGCGTAATGACCGGCACCTGACCCGGATCTTCGGCGTAGTCGCCGCTGACCGGAACCCCGTTGGCCGCGCAATTGGCCCGCACCGTGGCGCTCGTTTGGTATGGCGACCCCACAATGTTTGAGCACGGATCGTTGACCGGCAGATCGAAGCGCGAGCGACCGCCGAACAATTCGCCAAAGCTCGGCGCGCGAAAGCCCGTCGCATAGGATCCGCGCAGCAGGAGGTCGCGAACCGGCTTCCACAGCCCGGTCAACGTATAGGTCGTGCTCGACCCGCTGGTCGAATAACGCGAATGGCGAAGCGCGCCATTGGCCTCGAGCGAGTAGAAGCCCGGCACTTCCTTGAGGATCGGGATGCGGACTTCGCCGAACACTTCGTCGACATGATATTTGCCCGACGCGGGTTGCGCCGGAATATCGGCGCTGAAGCCGGCCGAAACGATCGGATCGGGCGTGAAGCTGGCGCTCTGGCTGCGATGTTCGTAGCCGACCGCGATGGCCAGCGGCCCGGCCGGAAGATCGACCACATCGCCGCTAATGTTGGCAGTGTAGTCGTGCAGCGTCTGCTGACTCTTGTCATGCTCGGTAAAACCGATGAACGCCAGCATCGCCGGGGTGATTGTCCCCGCGCCGCCGAACAAGTTCAATGGAACGCACGGCGCGGTGCACAGAGCGAGCGGGCCAAGCGCCTGGGCGACTTTCGCCGCGTTGACGTTGCCGGTGAAGCTCTGGCGCGCCTTGTTCGATCCGTAGACCGCATTGATGTCCCAATACCATTTATGAGCGCCCCAATCGAACGAGCCGTCAAGCGTCAGCGTTGCCGAATGGGTGTTGACCTTCTGGTTGAACGTCCGCTGCCCCGCCTCGATCAAGCGGCGGGCGATGAACGAATAATTCTGTGCCAGGCCATTCAATGTGCCGTTGGGATTGAGCCCGGACTGCAGCGTGTAGCCGAACGGGTTGAACGGGTTGGTCGCGTCGATCGACAAGGTGTCGAACAGGCTGCCCGCGCCATTGCCGGCATCAGGACCGATGAACAACGGCTCGAACGCCCCCTGATTCTGCGAATTGCGGCGGTTGATCTCGCCCTTGAAGCGCAGATTGATATTCGACGTCAGCTCCTGCTTGACGCTGAGCCATCCACCATAACGCTCCGACGGGGTGAGGATGTACTGGAACGGCGCGAAGTTGAACCGATCCGACTTCAGGAATGGCCGAAGCTCGCCCAACGTCGGTGTATTGGTTGTGCGACATTCTTGTAACAGGTACGCGGAAGGCAGTGGCTTTTCAGGCGCTTGGCATCGGCTGCGCGAGGTACGCCAGGCGCCGCATCTCTCGCCGGCCGCGAGTGACCGTGTCGAGGATTAGTCCGGCGAAGAAGCACAGCACCGCGATGATCGTCATTCCGGTGATCAGGATCGCGGTCGGGACGCGCGGCACCAGCCCGGTGTCGAGATAGGTCAGCACCAGCGGCACCGCGAGGTAGATCGCCGCCACCAGCAACAAAGCGCCGATCGATCCGTAGAATAACACCGGCCGCTCGATCCGGTAGAGCGTAGCGATGGTTTTCAAGATCCGCCAACCGTCGCGGAAGGTCGACAGTTTCGATTCCGACCCCTCGGGACGCGCTCCGTAGGCAGTTTCGACCTCGCCTACCGGCATCCTCAGCTCTAGCGCGTGGACCGAGATTTCGGTCTCGATCTCGAACCCCTCGGATAAAACCGGGAAGCTTTTCACGAACCGCCGCGAGAACACCCGATAGCCCGAGAAAATGTCGGAGAAGCTTCGTCCGAACAACTTCGACAATAGGCCGGTGAAGATCCGGTTGCCCATCACATGGCCGCCACGATAGGCGTCCGTAGCCTCGTGCAGGCGGGTGCCAACCACCATGTCGAGCCGATCGTCGAGCAATAGCTTGACCATCGCCGGGGCGGCCGCGGGATCATAGGTCAGATCGCCGTCGGCCATGATGTAGACGTCGGCATCGACGTCGGCGAACATCCGGCGGACGACATTGCCCTTGCCTTGCATCCGCTCGGTGCGGACCTCGGCCCCAGCGCCGCGCGCGAGCTCAACCGTCCGGTCCTTGCTGTTATTGTCATAGACGTAGATCGTCGAGCTCGGCAGCGCAGCGCGAAAGCCCTCGATCGTCCGAACGATCGCCGCTTCCTCGTTAAAGCACGGCAGCAGTACGGCAATGCGCGGTTGATGCTCGACGGCCATCGATCCCCCTTGGCTGGTGATGCGGCTATAAGGGCGATTGCCGTTTGGTTGCTAGACGAATTGTCGAAGCTCGGCGGTGGTGACGTGAAGCAATCGGAAATCGTCCGACGGAGTTGCCAGCGACCAATGTTCGCCCGGCGGGATGACGAAGGCGTCAGCCGGGCCGATGGGATGTTCGCCGTCGCGAGCCAATTGCGCCGAGCCGGCCAATACGAACCCAAAAACGAGTTCGCCGTCGTGCGCCGCCAACTCGATCGCTGCCCCCTTGCCCCGAACGATCCGAACTTCGGCAAGCCCGCCAGTCGCGCCGCGCATCTCCGTCTTCTGCTCCTCTCCTCCGCCGAACGGCGTCCATGCCGTCTCCCTTGCAATGTGGCGAAGGAAAAGCTGACCGTCGAACGACCGTTGCGGATCGACCTTATCGTTGGGCAGCACCATTTCATGATCGGCGAAGGTCTCATGGAGCGCCGGACAACCGATCTCAATCACCTCCAGCCCGTCGGAGCTTTCCAGCACCCGGTGGCGGATCCCCGGCGGCTGGAGCACCACGTCGCCCGCCTGCATCACGAACGGTTCGCCCTGGTCCTCATAAACCACTCGCACCCAGCCCGATCGGACTGCGATCATCTGGAAGACGACCCGGTGATAATGGACCCAGTCGGCGACCAGCCCGCCACCCGGAATGCGGATGTGCGAGGCGATGTACCGCCCGGCAAGACGTGACGGGATGAGGTCGCGATAGAGCATCCCTGCGCGCCCCGCCCCGCCGTCACCGGCAGCGCGGATCAGGACGAATTCGGGTTGGAAGGGCGGAAGCTCGCCGGTCGGGCGCGGTGCGTCGGGGTTGGTGGTCAGGCGGAGCGTCCCGCCGGGCCCGCTGAGGATCGCGTCATGTGGATCGTCGGCCGGGTAAATGACGTCGAGCCGATAGTCGTTTTGCCTGGCTTGCTCGATCGCGAGATTGAGGTCGGCGCAGACTCGTTCGAGCTCGCCGCCGACCTCCATGCTCCTGGGCCTTAGCCCTTTTTCTTCGCGGCGGGCTTTTTCGTCGCGGCAGGTTTGGAAGGAGCCTTGGCAGCGGCCTTGGCCGGAGCCTTTTTCATTTCGACCTTGGCCGGAGCCTTGGCTGCCTTGGCCGGAGCATCAGCCTTCTTCGGCGCGGCCTTCTTCGCTTCAGCCTTGGCCGGCTTGGCCGCCGTCTTTTTGGCCTTGGCCGGCTTTACATGATCGTGACCGCAGTTCGGGCCATGGACATGTCCGTCCTCGCTCTCGAGGTCGGCCTCAAGCTCCTCGCGGGTCGAGGCGCGCTCGGTGACGTCGGCCTTGGCGAACAAAAAGTCGACCACCTTGTCCTCATACAATGGCGCGCGCAGCTGGGCCGCGGCCATCGGCTCGTTCTGGACATATTCGATGAAGCGATCGCGATCCGCTGGCGGATATTGCGCCGCGGCCTGGCCGATCAGCCGGTTCATCTCGGCCTGGCTGACCTCGACTCCATTAGCCGATCCGATTTCGCTGAGCAGCAGGCCGAGGCGCACCCGGCGCTCGGCGATCTTGCGATAATCCTCGGCCTCGCTGTCGATTTCCTTGAGCGAGGCGTCGGGATCCTCGTCGTGGCTCGCCTCGTGGCGAAGCTGGGCCATGATATTGTTGAACTCGGCCTCGACCATCGAGGGCGGAACGTCGAAATCATGGGTTTCGGCGAGCTGGTCGAGCAATCGACGCTTCATGTGGGTGCGGGTGAGGCCGTTCAATTCCTGCTGCGCCTGGTCGCGGACCAAGCCCTTCAGCTGGTCGAGCCCCTGCAAGCCCAAGGTCTTGGCGAAATCATCGTCGAGCTTGCTCTCGCCGGCGGTCTTCACCTCGGTCGCCTTGATCGAGAAGACGGCCGCCTTGCCCTTCAGATTTTCGGCCTGGTAATCGGCCGGGAAGGTTACGTCGACATCGCGCTCGTCGCCGGACTTGACCCCGACCAACCCGTCCTCGAACCCCGGGATCAACGAGCCCGAGCCGAGCTCGACCGACATTCCCTCGCCAGTGCCACCGTCGAACGCGACACCCTTCACCTTGCCGGCGAAATCGATCACCACGAGATCGCCCATCGCCGCCTTGTGCGCCTTGGGCGCGGCCTTCCATGCCTTTTGCGAGGAAGCGAGCGCCTTCAACTGCGTGGCGACCACCGCATCGTCGGCCTCGACCGTCAGCCGCTCAAGCTTGAGCTTGTCGATCTTCGGCTTGGGGACGTCGGGCAGGGTTTCGAGCCGGACCTTGATCTCGGCATCCTTGCCGGGTGCATAGCCTTCGTCGAGCTCGACCTCCGGCTGCATCGCCGGACGAAGCTTCTTCTCGTTGAGCAAGCCCTGAACGCTCTGCTGGACGGCGGTCGAAAGCGCTTCCTGGTGGAGCGCTTCGCCGTGCATCTTACGGATCAGGTTGGCCGGGACCTTGCCGGGACGGAAACCGGGCATCTTCACCGTCGGCGCGATGCGCTTGATTTCCTGGTCGAGCCGAGCATCGATATCCTTGGCGGCGATGGTCAGCGTGTAAGCCCGCTTGAGGCCTTCATTTTCCGTCTCGACGGTCTTCATGTTTTTTTCCGCAATCCCGTAAAATTTGGCCCGTAAAATTTGGCCCGTAAAATTTGGCCCGTAAAATTTGGCCCGAAAAGTTTTGGCCCGTACAAAACTATCTGGTCCGATTGGCGGCGAATGGTGCGGGCGAAGGGACTCGAACCCCCACATCTTGCGATACTTGGACCTAAACCAAGCGCGTCTACCAATTCCGCCACGCCCGCGCGGACGCCATTAAGGTGCGCGGCCTATAGCAAGGATCGGGCGCGGGGCAAGCCAAGGCAACTCTATCGCTTGTCGAGGCGTTTGTTCGAAAAGGAGTTTCGAACGATGACCTTGCACGACCAGCTTCCCGATGAGACCCCGCCGGCAACGCCCGACCCGTCCCCGCCGGCCCAGCCGAGCGAGGCCCCGGCCGAAAGCCCGCCGTCGCAGCCGCCGATCGATGTCCCCTCACCTTCAAGCCCCGGAACCGAGGCCCCGACCACTCCAATTTCGCCGGTCGCATAATGGCCAGCGCTCCGCCTGAGCCTCCGCCGCAGCCGCTGCCCGGCGAACCCGAACCGCCACCGCCGCCCGATCCGGTGGCGCGCTAGCGGCTCAGCGCGTCGGACAAGCCGCTCCAGGTGCTTCGGCGAGGCACTTGCCGTCGATCGTTCCCGGCGACAGCGCCAACCCCATCGACGCGGCGAGGGTCGGCAGTATATCGACCGTCTCAACCGGCAAGTCGATGTTCTGCGCCGCATAGCCCGGGCGCCAGAAGATGATCGGCACTCGGCGGTCATAATCCCACACGCTACCGTGGGTCGCGACATAACCGCGCGAGGTGTCGGCGATCGGGGTGATCCGCGATTTGAGCAACACCACGAAATCGCCCGAGCGGTCGGCGTCGAACGACTCGCGAGCGCGCTGCTGGACGGTCCATTTGTCCGGCGTACCGGTCGGCAGTGGCGTTCGCACTAGCTGATCATGGGTGAACACCGCCTCGACCTGCGGATTCGATCGATACGCCGCGACCGCCGCGCTCAGCACCCGCGCGCGCTCGGGCGCGGTCAGCCTGCGGTCGATATACATGTCGCCGAAGCTCTCGCCGTAGAGCAGCGACCCCGGCAACCCGAGCTTGCCCGCGATCGCCATGCCCATCACTGCAGCGGCAAGCGACGGATCGACCCGTGCCGCATTGGGCAGGCCGGTGTCGCGTTCGCGCTCGGGAATGTCGTTGCCGCCGTGATCGGCGGTCAGCACCACCGAATAATCGACATGCTCGGAGTCGAGAAAGCGAAGGAAATCGCCAATGTCGCGGTCGAGCGACAGCAGTTGCAGGCACATCTCCTGCCCCTCGGTGCCATAAGTATGCCCGACATAATCGGTCGCGCTCAGCCCGATCGCGATCAAGTCGGGCGCCGCGCCCTTGCCCAGCTTCATTTCGCGCACCAGCCCCGCGGCCAGCGCCAGGGTGGCGCCATCTAGCGCGGGCGAAGCGCGGAATTTGATCAGGTCGCCGGCCGGCCGCTCAAACCGCCCCGCGCCGACCGGCTTACCGCCGCCCGCCACTGCCACGATCCGCGCCTTGGCCAAGCATAACGCCGGCGGATCGAGCCCCGCCTGCGGCTGCGAGACCAGCGCGGCGACCGCGGAATTGCCGGCAGTGATCGTCTGCGGGATCGCCGATCCCTTGAGGTCGGTGGCGAAGGTCTTGCCGTTCCAATACCACCGCTGGTCGGGGCGCTGGCCGGTCATCATCACCGCCGCCCGATCCTTGCCCGCCACGGCGACGGTCCGGCTCTGCGGCCACTGGCGCTTCATATACTCGCCCAGCGTCGGCACCTTGAGGTGCCACGGCGACACCGTGTAGGCGATCGACGATGTCCCCGCGACGCGCTCGTCCTCGGCACAGTAAACCGCTTTGTCCGACCGCGTCTGACTCAGGTCGTACCAGATATTGGCGATAATCCCGGTCCGCGACGGCCGCGCCCCGGTGAGGATGGTCGAATGCCCCGGGCAGGTCTCGGTCGCGGCATGGCCCTGGTAAGCATGCGGATAGACCGTCCCCTGCGCCAGCCGGGCGAACCCACCCTGCAACAGCGGCCGGTATTCGTCGAACAAATCGGACGAGAATTGGTCGACCGAAATGACGACAGTGAGCTTTGGCGGCGGCGCGGGTTGGGCCGTCGCCGTCGAGGCGGCAGCGAGGAGGATGACAGGCCACAAACGCATTTTCAAACTCCTCAACCCGCCAATTTCGCCCGCAGTCGTTCGTTGACCACGCCCGGATTGGCCTTGCCCGCCATCGCCTTCATCGTCTGGCCGACGAAGAAGCCAAACAACGCCTCCTTGCCGTCCTTATATTGCGCGACCTTGTCGGCATTGGCAGCAAGGATCTCGTCGATCCGCGCGTCGATCTCGTCGGTATCGCTGGTCTGCTTGAGCCCGCGTTCCTCGACGATCTTGCCGGGCGCGTCACCCGTTTCGAGCATGATTTCGAACACCTGCTTGGCAAGGCTCCCGCTGATCGTCCCGTCTGCCACCAGTTTGAGCAATTCCGCGGCCGCGGCGGGGCTTACCGGCGAATCAGCGAGCGTTTTGCCCATGCGATTGAGCGCCCCGAACAATTCCGACGACACCCAATTGGCGGCCTGCGGCGGCGGCGCGCCGGCCTCGAGCAGCGTATCAAACCAGCGCGCGGTCTCGACCTCGGCGGTCAGCACCGACGCGTTATACGCGCCGATCCCGAGCCCCTCGAACCGCTTGCGCTTGACGTCAGGCAATTCGGGCAGGCTCTCGCGGCACGCCGTCAGGAACGCTTCGTCCAATTCCAGCGGAAGCAAGTCCGGATCGGGGAAGTAGCGATAATCATGCGCATCTTCCTTCGACCGGAGAGTCCGCGTGATCCCCTTGTCGGGATCGTAAAGCCGCGTCTCCTGCGCCACCTCGCCGCCGTCCTCGATCAGATCGACCTGGCGCCGCGCCTCATGTTCGATCACCGCCATCACGAAGCGCACCGAATTGACGTTCTTGGTCTCGGTCCGCGTGCCCAGCTCCGTCCCTGGCCTGCGCACCGAGACATTGACGTCGGCGCGCATCGATCCTTCTTCCATATTGCCGTCGCAGCTGCCGACGTAGCGCAGGATCGCGCGCAGCTTGCGCAGATATGCCCCAGCCTCGGCGGGCGATCGCATGTCGGGCTTCGACACGATCTCCATCAGCGCGACGCCCGAGCGGTTGAGATCGACGAAGCTCATCGTCGGATGCTGGTCGTGCATCAACTTGCCCGCGTCCTGCTCGACATGGATCCGCTCGACCCCGATGGTCACCGCGCTGGCCTCATCCTTGTCGTCGGTCAGGACGGTGATTTCGCCCTCGCCGACCAGCGGGTGGTAGAGCTGCGAAATCTGGTAGCCCTGCGGCAAATCGGCGTAGAAATAATTCTTCCGGTCGAACCGCGACCAGGCGTTGATCTGCGCCCCGATCGCCATCCCGGTGCGCACTGCTTGGCGGATGCACTCGGCGTTAGGCACGGGAAGCATCCCCGGCATCGCCGCATCGACCAACGACACCTGCGTGTTGGGCTCGGCGCCGAAGGTGGTCGAGGCGCCGCTGAACAGCTTGGCGTTCGAGGTGATCTGGGCATGAACCTCGAGCCCGATCACCACCTCCCACTCGCCGGTGTCGCCGCTGATCCGATAGTCGCTCACCACCACCTCTCCACCCGCGCCGTAAACCCGGCCCGTTCCTCGATCGCCAGCCCCGCATTAAGCACGCTCTGCTCATCGCATTCGCGCCCGATCAAATGCAGCCCCAATGGCAAACCCTGCGAATCCAGCCCCCCTGGAACGCTCATTGCTGGCAAGCCCGCCAAACTCGCCGGGACCGCGAACACGTCATTCAAATACATCGCCAGCGGGTCGCTCATTTTCTCGCCCAGCCCGAACGCCGCGCTCGGTGCGGTCGGGGTCAAGATCAAGTCGCACTGCTCGAACGCGCGGGTGAAGTCGCGCTTGATCAAGGTCCGCACCTTCTGTGCCTTGGTGAAATACGCGTCATAATAGCCCGCCGACAGCACATAGGTGCCGATCATGATCCGCCGTTTGACCTCCGCGCCGAAGCCGGTGTCGCGGGTCGCGGCGTACATCGCGTCGAGATTGCCGCCCTCGGGAGTCTCGCGAAGGCCGTAGCGAACCCCGTCGTAGCGCGCGAGATTCGACGAGGCTTCGGCGGGTGCGATGATGTAATA
>JBBRTO010000027.1:0-23531 GCA_038244345.1 Sphingomonadales bacterium
CAATGCTGCCGGGTCGCCCCAGATTTCGCCGATCACGGCCCCGATCGCGGCGCATCTTAAACCTTCCTCCATCGCCCACAGCGCCGCTTTGGCATCGCGCGCCTCGACATGGATGAGGTCGCCAAAATCCAATCCCGGCGCCCCCAATCCCGGTGGATGAACCCGACCGCTCTCGACGATCGCCATCCGGTCCTGAACCCACAGCAATGGTCGCCGCCGATCGACCTGCCCCAGCACAAACCCCGCCCAGCCTCCGTCGCGTGGGCCAGCGGCGAACAATTCGGCCAGCGTTGCCGCCGGCTTGCCGGCATCTTGGGCACCGCCACCTTGCACGCCTCCATCTTGCCAACCCGGCAGCCGCCATCGCTCGCCGATAACCTGCATCGACTGCTCGAGGCCCGCACGGCCGGGATCGCCGGGCCGCTCGGGTCCGCGCGCAATCCCGCCGCCGGGCACCAGGGAAAGACCTGCCGCCACACGACTCGCAACGTTTATGTTCTACTTTTGTTCTTATCCTCCCGCGAGTTCGCGGGAGTCAAGTCAGGCTGCGGCTTCAGCCTTTGCTACCGTCCCCATCACCGGCGCCTTGCCCTCGACTTCGGTCAGGAAAATGGCGATCTCGCGGACCATCCGGCTCAATGCCGGGCGATCGACCGCGAAGCCCATGTGCACCGTGTCGATCTCGACCGCCTTGTCGACTTCGCCGAGCGCGCCGCGCGCCGCCGCCGGGGCGACGATCCCGTCGCGCCGCGACCAGAAGGCCAGGCTCGGCACGCCCGGCTTGCCCTGATGCCGCTCGAACGGCGGCAGATTGACGTCGTGTCCGGCGACCCGCTCGTAAAATTCGCGAATGTTGGTGTTAGTTTTCAAATCGCCCGAAAACGGCGAGCCCAAGGTCACCACCGCGCGGATCCTGTCGGTGCAGCGATAGGCCATTTCGCGGGCGAACATCCCGCCCAGGCTCCACCCCACCAGAAGCACCGGCCGACCATCGTAAATCGCGTCCAGCCGGCTGCACAGCAGGTCCATCGTGTCCTTCTTGGCGCCCCGGTTGACGCCCATCAGCAACGGGTGCGCGCGCCACCCGCCTCGCGCCAGCGCGCGGCGCAATTCCATCGTCGTCCGGTCGGTGGCGAGAAAGCCCGGCATCACCAGCACCGGCGGCCCATCCTCGGGACCGCGCGGCCCGAGCGGCCCAAGCCCGGCGAGCAGCCGCGGGAAATGCCACATCACTTCGCGCACGCTGTGCCACGGCGGCGGCGCCAGCGCGTCGCGGTCGATTCCGGTCGCGCCGGGTGTTTCGGGGGGCCGTTCCCACTTCATGCTGCCAAAATGCAGTGGTTTCGGGGTCAGAACAAGAAGCTGTGGCGGTCAGGCAACGCATTTCAGGAAACTGTCGATTTCGCGCACCACTCGGCTCGCGGTCCGCCGCGACACGCCGAACGCCATGTGGGTGCACTCCAGTTCGATCGCTTTATCGCTTTCGTGCTCCAGGCCGCGCGACGAGCGCGGGCTGACGATCCCGTCATTGCGCGACCAGAAGGCCAGCGTCGGCACCGGCGGCTTGGTGCTGTTGCGGGCGATCGGCGGGTTATCGACCTTGTGCCCGGCGATCGCCTCGTACAATTTCCAGACATTGTTGGCGCGCGGGTCGCCCGAGAATGGCGATCCCAGAGTGACCACCGCTTTGACCCGCTCGGGATGGTCCAGCGCCAGCGCCCGGGCGAACACCCCGCCAAGGCTCCAGCCGACCACCAGCAGCGGCTGGTCGGGCGAAATCGCATCAATCCGGGCGCGCAGCCGTTTCACCGTGTCGGCGCTCGCGCCGAGGTTCCAGCCCATCTCCCACGGGTGCACTCGCCAGCCGTCCGCGGCCAGCGCGCGGCGCAATTCCATCGTCGTCCGGTCGTTGGCGATGAAGCCGGGGATGACCAGCGCCGGTGGCCCACCCTTCGGCCCGCGCGGCCCGAGATGCCCGAACCCGCGCCACGCCCGGGCGCCAAGCCAGGCGGCTTCATGCATCCGCATCCACGACGGCGGCGCCGCTTCGTCGTCCCTCGAATTTGGCCTAGAGATATTCGTCTCCGCCCATCAGGCCGCGGATCGCCTGCGGCAGGCGCACCCGGCCATCGGCGGCTTGGTGATTTTCCAGCAACGGCACCAGGATCCGCGGCGAGGCCAATGCCGTGTTGTTGAGCGTGTGCGCGAACCGCACTTTGCCTTGCGTATCGCGATAGCGGATGTTGGCCCGTCGCGCCTGCCAGTCGTGCAACGTCGAGCAGCTATGGGTCTCGCGATATTTGCCCAGCGACGGCACCCAGCTTTCGATATCGTTCATCCGATATTTGCCCAGCCCCATGTCGCCGGTCGAGGTCTCGATCACCTGGTAGGGAATTTCGAGCTTGGTCAGCAGCATCTCGGCCAGCCCGAGCAATTTGCCATGCCATTCGGCGCTGACCGCCTCGTCGGCCTCGCAGATCACATATTGCTCGACCTTTAGAAACTGATGGACCCGGAGCAATCCGCGCACATCCTTGCCCGCGCTCCCCGCCTCGCGCCGGAAGCAGGGGGAAAAACCGGCGTAGCGAACCGGCAAAGCGGCAAAGTCCAATATCTCGCCCGAATGGAGCCCGGTCAGCGCCACCTCGGCGGTCCCCGCGAGCCACGCGTCGTCGTTGGGCAGGGCATAAGTTTCCTCGACATGACCGGGGAACTGTCCCTGGTTGAGGAACGCCTGTTCGCGCGCGATCGCGGGGACAGTGATCGGGGTGAATCCGGCCTCGGCAATCTGCTCCAATGCCCAGCCCATCAGCTTGGTCTCGAGCAGCGCCAGCCGGCCTTTCAGGCAATAGGTCCGGCTGCCCGACACTTGGACGATCCGGCTTAGCTCGGCCCAGTCGTTCTGCTCGATCAGCGCGACATGGTCCAATGGCTCGAAGCCGAATTCGGGTAACGCGCCCTCGGTCCGGATGACGGTGTTGAAGCTTTCGTCGGGCCCGACCGGCGCCCCGCCCCACGGGATTCCGGGCAGCTTGAGCATCAATGCCTTGAGCGCCGCTTCCTTCTCGCCGAGCGCGCTTTCAAGCTCGCCCGCTTTCGCCCCGGCCGCTTTGGCCTCGGCGCCGAGCGCGGCCTTTTCCTCCGACGCGGCATCCTTGAACCGGGCGCTGATCGCGTTGCGGCTCGCCCGAAGTGCCTCGATCTCCCCCTTCGCGCCGCGCACTTCGGCTTCGAGCGCGAGCAGAGCGTCGAGGTCGAGATCGACTCCCTTGACCGATATCGCCCGCTCGACCGTGGCACGATTGGCCTTGATGAAATCCATGCTCAACATCATGTCGCACTGCGCAAAAGCGCCGCCGCTGGCAAGGGGGTTGGCCCGCCTTGCAATTCTCGCCTAGCAAGGCGGCGTCCATTCAACAGGAGAATATATGCCATCCGGACTGATCGCCTTGCTCGACGATGTCGCGATGATCGCGCGGCTTGCGGCGACCTCGATGGACGACATGGGGGCCGCGGTCGGCAAGGCGGGGATCAAGGCGGCGGGCGTGGTGATCGACGATACCGCGGTTACCCCGCGCTACGTCACCGGCTTGTCGCCCGACCGCGAGTTGCCGATCATCGGCAAGATCACCATCGGCAGCTTGAAGAACAAGTTGCTGATCATCCTTCCGATCGCGTTGTTGCTCGCCGCCTTCGCGCCGTTCGCGATCGCCCCGGTATTGCTGATCGGCGGGCTGTATTTGGCGTTCGAAGCGACCGAGAAAATCCTTGAAGCGCTGTTCGGCGATCATTTCGACGAGGCCGAATTGTTCGAGGCAGATACGCCCGAGGAGCTCGAGCAGCGCCAGGTCGCGGGTGCGATCCGCACTGATTTCATCCTTTCGGCGGAGATCATGGTCATCTCGCTCTCCACCCTGACCGATTATAGCCTGGCGCTGAAAGCGGTCGCTCTGGTGCTGGTCGCGATTCTCATCACGGTGGCGGTGTATGGGACCGTCGCGATCATCGTGAAGCTCGACGACATCGGGCTCCACCTGGCCAAACGCTCGTCGCCAGCCGCGCAGAAGATCGGCCGCGGGCTGGTCCACGGCGTGCCCTATCTTCTCTCCGCGCTGTCGAAAATCGGTACCGCGGCGATGCTCTGGGTCGGGGGCGGAATCATTCTTCACTCGATCGGCGAGATCGGCTTCCACGCATTGCCCGACTGGGTTCATCACCAGGCCGAGGGGCTCGCGCGCGCCATCGGGTTTGCGGTCCCGGCGTTCGAATGGCTGATCAACGCGCTCGCCTCTGCGCTGTTCGGCGCGATCGCCGGCGGGCTGATCGTCGCCATCTACCACCTGCGCCCCTGGCGCCATAAAGCAGCGGGTCCCGAGGAAGTGGTGTGAACGCGGTCCTGGTGTTCCTCGGCGGCGGGCTCGGCGCGGTGCTGCGTTACGGGGTCAACCGGCTGGCGTCCGCCGGAGGCGCGAGCTTCCCGATCGGCACGCTCATCGTCAATGTCGTCGGCAGCCTGATTATCGGCCTGCTCGCCGGGCTCTTCGCCGCTCACCCCGCTATCAAGCCGCCAGTCCGGCTATTCCTCGCCACCGGCCTGCTCGGCGGCTTCACCACCTTCTCGGCCTTCAGCCTCGATGCGTTGAGCTTGTACCAGCGCGGGCAAATCGGCCCTGCGCTCGGCTATGTGGCGGCCAGCGTGATCCTCTCGCTGGCGGCCATAGCGATCGGCTATTCGCTCGCCCGGCTCTAGTCGAAGTGCAGCCGGCGATAGCTTCCGCGAAAATAGAGCAACGGGTCCAGTCCGCCGTCGAATTGCGCTTTCACCACCCGCCCGATCAGCATGTGATGATCGCCGCCATCGTGGATGGCATGCGCCTCGCACTCGAACACGCCGAGCGAACTTGTCAGCACCGGCGCTCCATATTCGCCCGGCGACCAGTCATTCGGCCCGAACCGGTCTTCGTGGCGAGTGGCGAAACGGATTGACGCCGGCTGCTGCTCGGTCTGCAGCACGTTGACCGCGAAGTGGCTCGCGCCGACCATCGCTGCGGCGCTTGCCGCCCCCTTGGCGACGCACACCAGCAGCAACGGCGGGTCGAGGCTGACGCTGGTGAAGCTGTTGGCGGTCAGCCCGACCGGCTTGCCAGCCACGTCGAGACAGGTGACCACCGTCACCCCGGTCGCGAAACAGCCCAGCGCGTCGCGCAAGGTCCTCGAATCGGACCCGGTGCGATATTCGCGGGGGATCGGCGGGGGCGCGTCGGACGTCATGCCTTACCTATAGCGGCCCGGCCAGCGCCTTCAATCCGGCGAGGTCCAGTGCTTCCAATTCGGCCGCCACCTCGTCCAGCGAATCGGCAACGAAATAGAGCGGCTGGAAGCGGTCGTTGCGATACGGTGTGTTGGCGGCGTCCCTCAGCGTGAAGCGCGGGCGGGGCAGGTCGGCCTCCAGCGCGACATGCGCCTCGCCGAACGAGCTGGCGAGGCCCGCGCCGAGGATCCGCACTTCGCCGTTTTCGCGCGCCAGCCCGAATTCGACGCTGTGCCAGTATAATCGCGCGATCGCGTCGCCATGCCCCGCCGCGATCGCCTCGACTCCAAGCTTGCCGATCGCCTGCATCAGCCGCCCGATCGCCAAGCAGCCAAGCATCGGCACATGACCGAAAATGTCGTGGAAGCAGTCGGGCTCCTCGAGATAATCCAGGCTGTCGGCGCCGCGGATGAAATTGCCGATCGGGAACATGCGCGTCGCCAGCATCGCGAAGAAGGCCGCGTCGGGCACGATCCCGGCCACCGGCATGAGGGTCCATCCGCTAAGCGGGGTCAGCCGGGCATTGAGCGCTGCGAGCTCGGGAATTCCCGGCGCGTCAAGCCCTAGCGCCGAAATTCCCGCCACGAACGGCGAGACGATCCGGCTCCCCAGATACGGCACCTGGCGGGCGAACAATATGTCCCACACCTTATGCTCCCTGGCACTGAAATGCGACCAGTCCTGCGGGACGATATAATCCTGCCAGCGACCCGTCTGGCAGTCGGCGGTCGTGGCCAAATCGGACTGAAACACGGCATTTCCTTCAGGCAATAAAAAACCCCGCCGAAGCGACGGGGCCAAAGCAGGGCGGCGGATGGGCCGGAGCGAAACACGCGCTCAGCCGATCTCCACCGCCTAGATATAATAATAGTCCGCCGCCGAGGGAGCGGTCGGTGTCGTGCAGGGCAAGATCATGCTCGGGCTCATCGCGTGCTGCCTATCTCACCCGGTACCTGAACGCCAGCTGAGAGCGCCGACGGTTCGCATTCGCCGCCCCTTCGGTTAGGGGCGGCAGATGCACCCCGCCCGCCACTATGACGCGATCATCATCGGTGCCGGAGCCGCCGGAATGTATTGCGCCGCGCTCGCCGGGCAGCGCGGGCGCCGAGTCCTGCTGGTCGATCATTCCTCCAGTCCAGGCGCCAAGATTCTCATCTCGGGCGGCGGCCGCTGCAATTTCACCAACCTCGGCGCTGGCTCCGACAATTTCCTCTCCGCCAACCCGCATTTCGCCAAGTCGGCGCTGACCCGCCACACCCCCGCCGATTTCATCGAACTCGTCGACAAGCACGGCGTCGCCTGGCACGAAAAGACCCTCGGCCAATTGTTCTGCGACGGCTCGGCAAAACAGATCGTCGCGCTGCTGCTCGACGAATGCGCCGCCGGCGGAGTCGACCTCGCGTTCGGCGCCCCCGCCACCGTCGAGCATCGGGATGGCCGCTTCCACGTCAACGCTGCAAGCGCCTCGGCCCTCGTCCTCGCCACCGGCGGCCTGTCGATCCCCAAGCTCGGCGCGACCAGCTTCGCCTACGACATCGCGCGCCGCTTCGGGCTCAAGATCGTCGAGCCGCGCCCCGCGCTCGTCCCGCTAACCTTGTCCGGAGAGGATGCGCTGTTCGCCACCCTCTCGGGGGTCTCGGCCGAGGTCGTCGCCCGCGCCGGCAAGGGCCAATTCCGCGAAGCCGCCTTGTTCACCCACCGCGGCCTGTCGGGCCCGGCGATCCTCCAGGTTTCATCTTACTGGCGCAATGGCGACGCGGTTGGAATCGACTTCCTCCCCGACCTGGCCCCCGGCTGGCTTCGTGCCGCTAAGCGCGCGGACCCGCGCTCCACGCTCCGCCGCAGCCTCGCCGGCCAGCTGCCCGCCAGACTCGCCAACGCCCTCGCCGAAACCCTCGTCCTCCAGCTCGCGCTGCCCGCCGAGCTCTCCAACATCCCCGACCGCGCCCTCGATGACGCCGAGGCCCGCCTCGCCGACTGGCGCTTCACGCCCAACGGAAGCGAAGGTTTCGCCAAGGCCGAGGTCACCATTGGCGGGATCAGCACCGCCGAACTTTCCTCGCAGACGATGCAGTCCAGGCGCATCCCCGGCCTCTACGCGATCGGCGAGGCGGTCGACGTTACCGGCTGGCTCGGCGGCTATAATTTCCAATGGGCCTGGTCGAGCGCCTTTGCCGCGGCGCAGGCACTCTAGCTTAGCGCGCCTGGCCGGTCTCGGAGATTTCGGACACGTCGCGCATCAGCTTGAGATACGCCGCGCGCTTGCAGGCGTCCGCAGCGCATGCCCCGTGCCTCACCACGAAGCTGTCGCGCGATTGCCCCAGCGCGGCGCGCTTCTTCGCATCCCCGAATCGCCACGACTGGCCGTAAAACGACATCACGAACTGGTCGAGCGAGGCTAAATCGGTCGAAGCGCCCGGCTTGGCCACCATCCTGGATTGCGGCGGAGGCTTCACCACCATCGCCTGCCTGGACATAGGTAGCCGCGCCACCGCCTCCTTGGCCCTGCGCCGAACCGGCTCGGTCGTCGCCACCCGAACCACCGGCTCGCGTTCCTTGATCCGCTCCTTCTTCACCAGCTTGACCACCACAGGATTGGCCATCGCCACCCGGACCGGGTCCTTGGCCGGCTTCACCGGATCGAGCTGCTCAACTTTGTCGCGTGACGCGATCCTTGCGGGTGTGGCCCGCCGGACAGGCGCACTCGGCGCTTTTCGAGTGGCGAGGACCGGCGAATTGGCCGGCGGAGGGGCCGGGGCAGGCGTGGAATCCGGCCGCATCAGCAGCGCCGCGATCGCCGCCAGCCCGATCGAGCCCGCGGCTATCGCGCCGGCCCCGAGCTTCCGCCGTGGCGGCGCCGCGACCAGCGCGGCTTGCGCTTTCTCGCGCTCGCGCCGTTGGTCCCAGTCATAGTGGTTGCGCCGGTCGAAATCGCCGAGCTCCTTGAACGCGGCAATGATCGCCTGCGCCCGCTCGACCGCCGCCGGGCTGGGGTTCCGGTCGGGATGATATTCGCGCATCAGCGCCAGATATGCCGCCCGGATCACCGCCGGCTCGGCGGTCGGCTTCACTCCCAAAATTGCATAATGGTCCTGGGTCACGGCAAGTCGCTCATTGGCCAGCCAAGCGATCGATCGCCCCGGCCAGCGCCACGTCGCGCTCGGTAACGCCGCCCGCGTCATGACTGGTCAGCCGGAAATCGACCCGGTTCCAAGCGCAGAGGAACTCAGGATGATGATCGATCTTCTCCGCATGCATCGCAACCCGCACCAGAAACGCGAACGCTTCCGAGAAATCCGCAAACGCCAAGCTCTTCTCGATCGCCTTGCCATCGGCGCTCGCCGCCCAACCATTCGGAATCTCCATCCGGCCCTCATAACCGCCATCAGGACCCTTCCGGAACCCAAAACCTTGAAAACCATCCCTCACCGGCGCAAGTGAGCCGCCAGCAAGGAGTTTCCTCATGTCCACTACCGCCCCGCACAAACCGTCGATCGATCTTGGCCCGCTTGGCCTCGAGAATCCGATGGCTACCGACGGCTTCGAATTCGTCGAATATGCAGCGCCCGACCCTGAGCTACTTCGCGCCTTGTTCACCAAAATGGGCTTTCCCGCCGTCGCTCGGCACAGGCGCAAGGACGTCACGCTGCACCGCCAGGGCGACATCAACTTCATCATCAATGCCGAGCCGGGCAGCTTCGAGGCGCAGTTCGCGGTCGATCACGGGCCGTGCGCCTGCGCGATGGCGTTCCGGGTGAAAGACGCCGCCGCCGCCCACCAGCGCGCGATCTCGCTCGGCGCAACCAATGCCGTGACCGACATTCAGCAGGGCGAAATGCCGATTCCGGCGATCGACGGAATCGGCGGATCGCGGCTCTATTTCGTCGATCAATATGGCAAGGACGGGTCGATCTACGACACCGACTTCACCTTCTTCGACGGCTGGCAGGAGACGATGAGAGCGGCGGATTCGCGCCTCACCTATCTCGATCATCTGACCCACAATGTGAATCGCGGCAACATGGCGACCTGGGCCAATTTCTACGAAAAGCTCTTCAACTTCCGCGAGATTCGCTACTTCGATATCGAAGGCAAGGTCACCGGCCTGTTCTCGAAGGCGATGACCTCGCCCTGCGGCAAAATCCGCATCCCGCTCAACGAGAGTCAGGACGACAAGAGCCAGATCGAGGAATATCTCCGCGAATATAAAGGCGAGGGAATCCAGCATATCGCGCTTGGATCGGACAACATTTACGACGCGGTCGACATCCTCGGCGCGCGCGGCATTCCCTTTCAGAACACGCCCGACACTTATTACGAAATGCTCCCCGAGCGGATCCATGGCCACGAGGAATCGCTCGAGGAACTCGAGAAGCGCAACATCCTGATGGATGGCGCACCGACCGAGGGCCAAGGGCTGCTGCTCCAGATTTTCACGCAGAACGTGATCGGTCCGATCTTCTTCGAAATCATCCAGCGCAAGGGCAATGAAGGCTTCGGCGAAGGCAATTTCAAGGCCCTGTTCGAAAGCATCGAACTCGACCAGATTCGCCGGGGAGTGATCTGACCCGAATGGCCGATGCCTTCATCTGCGATGCCATTCGAACCCCGATCGGCCGCTACGGCGGTGCGCTGTCGTCGATCCGCGCCGACGATCTCGCGGCGATCCCGATTCGTGCGCTGATCGATCGCAACCCGTCGGTCGACTGGGGCGCGCTCGACGATGTTATCCTCGGCTGCGCCAACCAGGCGGGGGAGGATAATCGCAACCTCGCGCGCATGGCGGGCCTGCTCGCCGGCCTCCCCGACAGCAGCGGCGGCGTGACCCTCAACCGACTGTGCGGATCGGGGCTCGACGCGGTCTCCATGGCGGCGCGCGCGATTCGCGGCGGCGATTCCGATTTGATCATCGCCGGGGGCAGCGAAAGCATGAGCCGCGCCCCGTTCGTCTTGCCCAAGGCAACGCAAGCGTTCGACCGCCACGCGGAGATTTACGACACCACCATCGGCTGGCGCTTCGTCAACCCGAAGATGCGCGATGCCTATGGCGACGACACCATGCCCAGCACCGCCGAGAATGTTGCCGACGACTTTGCGGTCAGCCGCACCGACCAGGACGCCTTCGCGTACCGCTCGCAGCAGAAGACCGCCGCCGCGCAAGCCAACGGCCGTCTCGCCGCGGAGATTGTCGCGGTCGCCATCACGCAGCGCCAAGGCGATCCGCTGATGGTCGATACCGACGAACATCCCCGCCTCACCAGCCTCGACAAGCTCGCCTCATTGAAGCCGATCGTCCGCAAGGACGGCAGCGTTACCGCGGGCAATGCTTCGGGCGTCAACGACGGCGCGGCCGCGATGATCGTTGCTTCGGAGGAAGCCGCGAAACACCACGGCCTCACCCCGCGCGCCCGGATCCTGGGCACTGCGGTTGCCGGCGTCCCGCCCCGGATCATGGGCATCGGCCCGGCCCCGGCCAGCGCGAAATTGCTCGATCGGCTTGGCCTGCACATCAACCAGATCGACGTGGTCGAGCTCAACGAAGCCTTCGCCGCGCAGGGCCTCGCGGTGATGCGCCAACTCGGGCTCGCCGACGACGCGCCCCATGTGAACCCCAATGGCGGGGCGATCGCGCTCGGCCATCCGCTCGGTATGTCGGGCGCCCGCCTCGCGCTGACCGCGACCGAGCAATTGCAGCGCACCGGCGGTCGGCTTGCCTTGTGCACCATGTGCATCGGTGTCGGACAGGGCATTGCGATGATTATCGAACGCGTGTGACCGACGCTGGCGCGATTGGGGCCGCGATCATGGCCGTGCTCGACGGAGTCATGGATCCGGAGATCCCGGTCATTTCGATCACCGAGCTTGGAATCGTCCGCTCCGTCGACCCTAAGCGGGTGGTGATCACCCCGACTTATTCGGGTTGCCCGGCGAGCCACGCGATCGAGTCCATGATTCGTAACGCGTTGGATTCAAACGGTTTTCGCGATGTAGCGATCGAAACCACTCTGTCGCCGCCGTGGACCACCGACTGGATCACCGAGTCGGGCAAGGCCGCTTTACTGGCTTACGGAATCGCCCCGCCATGTGATGCTCGGAGTGTGACCTGTCCCCAGTGCGGCTCGACCGAGACACAGGAGGTCAGTCGCTTCGGCTCGACCCCGTGCAAGGCGCAGTGGCGCTGCACTGCCTGCCTCGAACCGTTCGACCGCTTCAAATGTCATTAGGCCAACCGCCGCACTGACCGCGATGCAGCAATTTGTGATCGGCCAGCACCAGCGCCACCATCGCCTCGACCACTGGCGCCCCGCGGATCGCGACGCACGGATCGTGTCGGCCGCCGACGCCGATGCTCGAAGTCGGCTTGAACGCCACCCGCAGCACGATCGGCCGACCGGTCGAAATCCCTCCGTCGATCCCACTCAACTTCATCGCTGCGAGATTCTCGCTGCCCCGCATCGAGGCCGCGGCGAAGCCTTCGCCGATCTCGACGCCCTTGACCGCGTTGATCCCCACGCACCCCCCGGCGAGATCGGCGTCGAGCTTGGCATAGACCGGCGCACCCCATCCGGCCGGAACACCGCTGGCAACGCATTCGACCATCGCGCCCAAACTGTCGCCATCCGCCTTCGCCGCCGCCAGCATAGCCTCCCATCGGCTCGCATCGGCCTCGCCGCCGATCTGGACCATTTTTGCGACAATCTCGACCTCGGGAATCACCCGCCGCGCCACCGCGCCGCCGGCCACCCGCATCGCCGTCTCGCGCGCCGACGACCGTCCCCCGCCACGCGGATCGCGAAGTCCGTATTTCGCCTGGTAAGTGAAATCGGCATGCCCCGGCCGGTGCGGCGCATCCGCCGGATAATCCCCGCTCCGCGCATCTACATTGTCGATCATCATCGCGATCGGTGTTCCGGTGGTTCGGCCGTTATAGACACCCGACAGAATTCGCACCCGGTCAGGCTCAAGGCGTGGCGAGACCTGTGCCGACGCCCCCGGTCGCCTGAGGTCGAGCCAGCGCTGCACCCAGGCTTCGTCAAGCTTGAGCCCCGGCGGGCAGCCGTCGACCACGCAGCCGATCGCCGGCCCGTGGCTTTCGCCCCAAGTGGTCAACCGCAACAGATGACCGAAACTGTTGATGCTCATCCGATGTCCGCCCCAAGCGCGCGCATCGATTCGACGAAACTGGGGAAGCTGGTGGCGATCATCGCTCCATCGTCTAGCGTGACCGGCCCGTCGGCGGCGAGTCCAAGCGTGAGGAAGGCCATCGCGATCCGGTGATCGCCGTGACCAAGCACCGATCCGCCGCGCGCCGATCCGCGCCCGAAAATCCGCAGCGTGTCGCCGTTGGCGAATGTGGTCACTCCGCAGGCGATCAGCCCGGCGAGCGTCGCTCCAAGCCGATCGCTTTCCTTGACCCGAAGCTCAGCCAGTCCTTGGATGACGGTCTCCCCGTCGGCCATCGCTGCAGCCACCGCCAGCGCGGGGATTTCGTCGATCATCGCCGCGATCCGCTCCGCTGCGACGGTCACGCCCTGCAATAGGCCATAGCCGATCGTCACGTCGGCCAAGATCTCGCCCGACACGATCCGCTCGTTGGACAGCTCGACCGGCGCTCCCATTTCCTCGAGCATTTCATACAGTCCCGTGCGCTGCGGATTGACCAGCATGTTGGCCACGGTGACCGACGATCCCGGGATGATCGCCGCCGCGGTCAGCGCGAACGCCGCCGCCGACGGATCGGCACCGATCGCCAGCTCGCTTGCCTGCAGCGCGCGCTGCAGACCAAGCTCGATTCCGCCCTCCACCGCCGCAACCGTGCAGCCGAATTCGCCGAGCATGATCTCGGTGTGATCGCGGCTCGGGCATGGCTCGACGATCCGCACCGGGCTTGTTCCGCTTAGACCAGCGAGCAGGATCGCAGACTTGACCTGGGCGGACGCCGGCACGTTGCAAAAGTCGATCCCGCCAAGCCGCGCTCCATGAACCGTCAGTGGTAGCGTGTCGCCGCCCTCGATCGTCGCGCGCATCCGTACCAACGGCGCCACCACCCGCCGCATCGGTCTGGTGGTCAGCGAGCGATCGCCGGTAAAGGTCACGCTGACCCCGTCCATCCCGGCCACCGCCCCGATCAGCAGCCGCGCGGTCGTTCCGCTGTTGCCGCAATCAATCGGGCCGTCGGGCGACCGCCACGCCGTGCCCCGCACGCACCATCGATTGTCGCCGACCCGTTCGACCGTCGCTCCGAAAGCTTTCAGCGCCTGGGCGGTGCGCATCACATCATCAGCCTCGTTGAGGTTGGTGATGACGCTATCGCCGTCGGCCATCGCGGCAAGGATCAGCGCGCGATGCGAGCAGCTCTTGTCGCCCGGGATCGCGGCCTTGCCCGACAAGGCCTTGCCGGGCCGGGCAGTCAGCGCGGTCACGCCGGCTCGGGGATGAGGTCCGCCACCATCCGCACCACTTCCTCGGCCTGCCCCGCGTTGAGTCGCGGATCGCACAGGCTTTGGAAATTATGGCCCATGCCGTCGGCGCTGTCGGGCCCGCCGCGTCCGACGCATTCGGTCACGTCGTCGGGGCTCATTTCGAGATGCAGCCCGGCGGGATGGACATCCATCGCACGGGCGATGGCGAAGAAGTCGCGGGTTTCCGCAAGTATGTCGTCAAACCGCCGAACCTTGCGCGATCCCTCGAGCCGGCCATTGCCGTGCATTGGGTCGATCATCCACAGGACGCGCCGTCCCTCGCGCTGCGTCGCCTTCATCAGCGGCGGCAGAAGTTGATTAATTGCACCCGCTCCAAACCGCCCGATCAGCGCGATCTTCCCCCGGCGGTTGGCGGGGTCGATCCGGTCGAGCAGCCGGAGCAGTTCGTCGGCCTCAAGGCTCGGCCCGCACTTCAGCCCGATCAGGTTTTCGATTCCCGACACGAAGTCGATGTGCGCGCCGTCGACCTGACGGCTGCGGTCACCAACCCATAGCATGTGGCCCGATGTCGCCCACCAGCGGCCCGCCGCATCGCGCCGCGCCAGAGCCTGCTCGTAGGGCAATAGCAGCGCCTCGTGGCAGGTGAAGATCGGTCGCTTGCCCGCGCGAGCCTCGCCCAGCAAGGCCGCGGTTTCTACCGCCTGCGCATGCGCTTCGAGCATCCGCGCTGGATCGGCAGCGCGCGCTTCGGCGGTAAAGTCGCTGCGGTTGATGCCGTCACCGCGATATGCGGGCAGGGTGACCGCGCCGCAGGTCTCCACCGGCTTGCTGCGCGGCTTGGCGAACTGCCCCGCGATCCGCGCAATGTTGACCAGGGGCTGCGGCAGGAAACATCCGAGCCGGTCGAACAAATCGCTCAACACGGCAACGATCGGTGCCTGCCGCTGCCCCAGGGTTTCGGCGCAATCCCCGCCTTGCAGGATGAAGCCATTCCCGTCCGACACCTCGGCCGCCAGCACCCGCAACGCGGCGCAATCCCCGGTCGCGACGATCGGCCCGGCAGTCGCAAGCTGGCACTCGACATCGGCTAGTAGCGCCTTGTCCGTATAGTTGGGCTGCTGCGCCGCCGCGAGCGCGCGCCAGCCCGAGGGGCTCCACGAATCGGCAATCTTGGACGCGGTGGCCATTCGCCCTCTTAACGAAAGCAGTCGCGGAACGAAATTCGCTGCCAATTCGCATTTCGCTCGTTACATCAGCCAAATGGCTGAGAAATCCACTGCTTTCCTGATGTTCGGAGCGACCGGCGACCTGGCCCGCCGGATGCTGCTGCCGTCGCTCTACGGGCTTGATTCCGACGGGCTGCTCGCGCCCGACCTCAACATCGTCGGCACCGCCCGTTCCGATCTCGATGCTGAGGGCTTTCGAACCCTCGCCCGCCAGGCGCTCGAGGAGCATATGCCCGACGGCTTCTTCGATGAGGAAGTCGCCGCGCGGTTTCTCGCACGGCTCGATTACGTCACGCTCGACGTCAACGACGAGGGAAGCTTCGCCAATCTTGCCAAGGCGGTTGGCGACAAGGAGCCGCGACTGGCGATCTTCCTGTCCACCGCGCCTAGCCTGTTCGAGCCGGTCATTGCCGGGCTCGCTTCGGTCGGCTTGGCATCGGACAATGTCCGTCTCGCGCTCGAAAAGCCGCTCGGCTCGGACCTCGCCTCGAGCCGCGAAATCAACGACGCGGTCGCTGCGCGTTTCTCCGAGGATCGGATCTTCCGGGTCGATCATTATCTTGGCAAGGAACCGGTGCAGAATTTGCTGGCGCTGAGGTTCGCCAATCTGCTGTTCGAGCCTTTGTGGAACAGCGCGCATATCGACCACGTCCAGATCACCGTTGCCGAATCGGTCGGACTCGAAGGCCGGGTCGATTATTATGAGGGCGCGGGCGCGCTTCGCGACATGGTCCAGAACCACATGCTGCAATTGCTCGCGCTGGTGGCGATGGAGCCGCCGACCGACTTCGACCCGACTGCGGTTCGCGACGAGAAGGTCAAGGTGCTTCGCGCGCTTCACCCGATTGACGCCGCCTCGATCGCCAACGACAGCGTCATCGGCCAATATGGTGCTGGCGTGATCGACGGCGAAGGAGTGGCCGGCTATGACGGCGAGCTCGGCCGCGACAGCCAGGCCGAAACCTTCGTCGCGCTGAAAGCGGAAATCGACAATTGGCGGTGGAACGGCGTGCCTTTCTATCTGCGCACCGGCAAACGGCTGGCGGCGCGGCGCAGCGAGATTTTCATCCAGTTCAAATGCATCCCCTTCTCGATCTTCGCCGCCGGCGGCGCCAAGACCCTGCCCAACAAGTTGATCATCTCGCTCCAGCCCGAAGAGACGATCGGCCTGGCGATGATGGCCAAGACCCCGGGGCTCGACCGCAAGGGCATCCGGCTGCGAGAGATCCCGCTCGATCTCGGCCGTTCGGATGTCTTCGCCGATCATCGTCGGCGGATCGCCTATGAGCGGCTGCTGCTCGATTTGATCGAGGGCAATCCGACGTTGTTCGTCCGCCGCGACGAGGTCGAGGCGCAATGGCAATGGATCGACGGCATCCGCGCCGCGTTGGCGTCGGTCGGCATCAAGCCCGAAACCTACGCCGCCGGCACTCGCGGCCCTGCCGCGGCAACTGATTTTGCCAAACGCCACGGATTTTCCTGGCACGACTAGCGGGTTCTCGAACCCCTTTTCAGCTTCCGCACCCCGGTCGTCAGCTGCCCGTTGGCGCGTTGACTTGCGTAGCGCCATAGTGACTGCCAGCGCACATAAAAAAACGGCCCCGCCGGAGCGGAGCCGTAATTTCGGATCGCTTTGCGCCGGTTAGGCGACGGCCAAAGCCGATCGACGGCGGCGACGCAACGATACTCCGATGCCAACGAAGCCGATCAGCATCATCCCCCAGGTTGCAGGCTCTGGTACCGCACTCCGTTGTAACGTTGCTCCGATATTCCCAGTGTTGCCGTTGGCGTTGACGAGATCGGTCGCGAAATAAATCGAATTTCCGCCGTAGACCGTCGACCGAAGCGATACGAGCGACAGCGCGCTTGCCGCGCCGACGGTGAACGTCAGCGGCGCCGAGAAGCCACCCCCATAGCCCGGCCCACATGCCGTGGTGCAGTCGATCGCGGTGTAAAAATCAGCGAATGGTGGTGCAGCAACGTCGCTTCCTGCCGTCGTGCTGATCGCTGTAAACCCAGCAGTCAGGCCGGTGATGGTAAGCGCCGGATCCCCGATGATGCTGAAGCCAAACGCATTGTGGTTCGCGTTACCGTCATGAATGCGATAGCCGGCAAACAGCGTCTGCGTGAAGGTCAATGTTCCCCCGACGTTTTCCGTCACCGTGACCGTCCCGAACGGCCCAGTCCCGACGCCAGAAGCCGAATCGAGGACCGACAAAGAGAAGGTCTGCGTGTCAGCATAAGCCGGCTGGCTTGCCAGCATCAGGCCGGCAAAAGCTAAAAGTCCCGTTTTCCATCCCATCGTCAAATCCCCCATACGCATAAGTGGCGAGCCATTGTCACCGTAGTTAATGTTATTTTTCCCAACTAAACGATTTCTTAACGGAGTCGAGTCTAAATTTAGGTTAGAAATTCAGCGATGTGCCGATTCGAGAAAGTGGGCTCCGTCCAGCGCAACGCCTATCGCGCGTCAACGAGCGTCGTCGTCATCGTCGACCAAATCGGTTTTTCCCGCGGGAAGAATTCGTCCTCCGGCTTCCGGCCAAAAAGGACGTAGGAGACGGGGGCGGCTTAGATCGTCAGGGGCTGCGAGCTTGAGTTAATCGAGCGTTTGCTGCGCTAGGCTTATGTCGGCTTGCGCTGTCACGCTTCGTCATACGGCAGATCCGGCTCCGCCGGCGTCGAGCTCAATCCAACTACGCTCGCTGCCACCGAACTCAGGCCAGAATCAAAAACGGCACCAGGCGTTTCCGCCCGGTGCCGCATTGAACTTTAATGGTATTACTTAAACGGCTTGCGCCAAGCTCGGGAGCGAGCGCCGACGACGACGGAGCGACACACCCATGGCCCCAAAGCCAAGCAGCATCAGACCCCATGTGCCAGGCTCGGGCACTGCCGAGATCACGCCGAAATTGTCAACTTCAAGCGAGTTGCGTGTCGATGACAAATTGAGCCCAGTGATCACCTGGCCTGGGTTAGCGAAGAAGGTCACGCGCCCGTTGGTACGAGTCGAAACCTGGTCGCCGTCTGCAGCGCCAATGGTAA
Source organism: Sphingomonadales bacterium (assembly GCA_038244345.1). GTDB lineage: Bacteria > Pseudomonadota > Alphaproteobacteria > Sphingomonadales > Sphingomonadaceae > Sphingomicrobium. The sequence continues at coordinate 18,006 of JBBRTO010000027.1, forward strand.
TCAAATCGTCGCCGTTATAAGTTTGGGTGCCGCCGCCAGCGAACAACAATTGGAAAAAATTGTAGCCATCGGCCGAACCATAATCCAAGCCCAACTGGGACAGTCCACCGGCGAAGGCGAAGCTGGCAGTTCCCCCACCAAGGACAGAAAGATAAAGGTCGCCCGTTGTACCGACATTCGGATCAGCGCCTAGGCCATTGGAGCCCGTCTGCATGACGCATCCGGTGCCACCGCAGACGACGCCGCCGGTGCTTCCCGGATCAAACGACGCAAGGAGAGTTTCGCCAGCCCCAAGGCCTCCGGTGCCACCGTTAAAAGTGGCCGTCGACTGCGCAAGTGCAGGAGTCGCGGAGGCCAACGTTACCACGACAGCCAAAACACAAAGAATTTTCCTCATTACCAATGCCCCTACTGTGTCTCTATATCTGCCAGTCGCTGCGCGCCGAACAAGTGAGCCGCGACTCCGACTGCCCGCACACTTAACAGGATCTTAATTTTTGTTAAGTACTTCCGTTATCTGGGCGAATCTCAATTTGAGACAATCTTCTCGCGAAAATAACGGATGGTGCGATCCATATTCTCTGCGAGCTCGATCGTTGAAATCGACTTTGGCCCGGTTTCGAGCCGTTAGGATGCGGCGGGCTTGGCTTGCGAGCGTTCATTCGAGCCTTGCCGCGCTTTCGCCAAGGTTTGTAAGAAAAATGGGGATTGCGGCAAGGGGCCTGCATGGGTTTACGAAAGGCGCCGGCCATTGCTGGTCGATACCGAGCTCAGACTAGAATCGAAAACGGCACCAGGCGTTTCCGCCCAGTGCCGCTTTGAAGTCCAGAAAAACGCTAGACGGCTTGCGCGAGAGCGGGGAACGAGCGACGCCGACGACGAAGCGAAACGCCCATCACGCCGAAACCAAGGAGCATCATGCCCCAAGTTGCAGGCTCAGGCACGGATGGTACCGCGGCAAAGGTGAGCGTCCCCGCAAAAGCACCGTCCGAGGTGTTCAAACCGTTTATTGTCAAAACGTTGGTTGCGAGCAATGAAACGGGTCCAACCGACCCGAATTCAAACGTTCCTGTCGGGGAAAGCGTGAACGCGATCCCGTTTAAAAACGCCGACGTAAAGTCGATATTGTTACCGCCTAGCGAAGACGTCGAGAGCGTTGCATTGGCCAGGGAAAGACCAGCCATATTAGCGTTGAGGAATCCCCCCGGCCCGGTCACGACGGCAGATCCGAAGGTGAAGGTATTGATAAATGCGGCGGTCGGACTGCCCGCTAAGCCTACACCGTCATTACCAAAGTTGCCGCTCGTCCCAGTGATTACGATTGTTTGAACTGCCATGGCTGGTGTTGCCACAGCGGTCATTGCAACCGCGGCCAATGCCAGCGCAATAAATCTTTTTGAACGCGTCATACCTAATTCCTCCGACTCGAGTCGTGCCCTGAAGTAGCTCCCATCTAACAGAATTTAATTTTTTGTTAAACACTTTCGTTATCATCGCGAATCTCAATTTGAGACAATCTTCTCGCGGAAATAACGGATGGTGCGATCGAGGCCTTCGGCGAGCTCGATCGTTGGTCGCCAGTCGAGCGTTTGCCGCGCGAGGCCGATGTCGGGCTTGCGCTGTCGCGGATCGTCAGACGGCAGATCGGACTCGATCAGGGTCGAGCTTGAGCCAACCATTTGCAACACCTTTTCGGCGAGCTCGCGAATCGTAAATTCGTGCGGATTGCCGAGGTTGATCGGTCCGGTCACGCCTGGCGGCGATTCCATCAGCGCAATCAAGCCGGCGATAAGGTCGTCGACATAGCAGAAGCTGCGCGTCTGCGATCCGTTGCCAAAGATCGTGATCGGCTCGTCGCCGAGCGCCTGCATGATGAAATTGGAAACGACGCGACCGTCAGCGGGATGCATCCGCGGGCCATACGTATTGAAGATTCGCGCGACCTTGATTTCGAGTCGATGCTGGCGGTGATAATCGAAGAACAGGGTTTCGGCGCAGCGTTTGCCTTCGTCGTAGCAACTACGCGTCCCGATCGGGTTGACGTTGCCCCAATAATCCTCGGTCTGCGGATGCACGGCGGGATCGCCATAGACTTCGCTGGTCGACGCCTGGAGGATACGGGCGTTGAGACGCTTGGCCAGACCGAGCATGTTGATCGCGCCATGGACCGATGTCTTGGTCGTCTGCACCGGATCGTGCTGATAGTGGATCGGCGACGCGGGGCAGGCGAGATTGTAGATCTCGTCAACCTCGACATACAGCGGCCAGGTAACATCGTGCCGCATGAACTCAAACCGTGGATGGCCGGCGAGGTGGGCGACATTGTCTTTTGTCCCGGTGAACAAATTATCGACGCACAACACATCATAATCGCGCGCCAGCAAGGCGTCGCAAAGGTGCGACCCCAAGAAGCCAGCGCCACCGGTAACTAAAACCCGTTTGCGGGCGGAATATTCTCGGGCCATGGCTACTTTTATGCTCCTTGCGCGCGTTTCGATTGCACCCCAAGCGAGGTATATTGCACCGTGGTGCCGGGGGGCATCATCAAGTGTCACCATGCGCGAGCAATCATCCTGATGCACCAGCTTTTCGGAGACCGTACTATTTTGCGACGACTGGTTCCGAATGCGTTTGAAGCCTCGGGCTTGTCTTTCGGCACCCGGATCTGATTGCCGCTGTGGGTCCGGACGATGCCGAAAAACGTGCACCTTACGGCTTAATGAGGCTCTTGTTAATTTACCCTAAGCTGGGCGTTGGCGCCCATACACTGGTGATTCTGGCGGCGCTCGCCGGGGCAAAGAACAGTTAAGTCCAGCGATTGGCAGCTCATAGAGGCGAGGCGATTCTGTCCATAAAGGGGACAGCCGCCTCCCCTAAAAACTTGAACTTATCAGTTAAATCAACGTTAAGTCATTCGAGTAAGTCCGGACTTGGCGGCGATTCGGCCGCTTTTCCAGAGGTGAAACATTATAGCTATGGCGACCGTTGCTGACAAAACCCTGGGATCGACCGCCGTCGTTTCGGCCGGGAATCTTAGCGGGTTCGCGTTTTCGCGCAGGAGCGTCGCGGTCATTTTGCTGCTCGCCGCGCTGCTCGCAGGCGGGATTGGAATCTCCTATCTTAAGGACGGCGGCATCGCCAACTTGTTCGACCGCGGCTCCAATGCGCTGACACAGGGTGTCCGGGCCGCCGGCAATTCGCCGTTGGTCAACGGAATTGCGGCCCTGTTCGATCAGCGCTCGCCCGGAGAACGGACGGCCGGCGAACTATCAAATAACAAGCATCGTTACGCGGAAAACATTCGTCATTATTCCGCGCGACCACATGAACGCGCCCTCGCAAAAACGCGCCCGGGGCTTCCGGCGCCGTTCGTCAAGGCGTTGACAACCCCGGCTCAGGAGGTCGTGCCTGTAGCCGTTCCTCCCGCTAGCCTTATCGCGCCTCTCGTTCAAAACACGCCTTTACCGGGCGGTGGCGTTAGCACGCCTCCCTTTATTGGTGGCGGCGGCGGACCTGGCGGCGGCGGCGGTGGCCCCGGCGGTGGAGGCGGCCCACCCCCGACTGAAATCCCGTCGGTACCTGAACCCGCGACCTGGCTGACGATGATCCTTGGCTTTGCCCTGGGCGCGCGCGCGCTCAAGAAGCAACGAATCTCCAAGACCCGGGCCGACCTCATCACTGCATGATCAAGACGCGCTTGGCAGGCATTGCGACGCTGATAGCGATCGTGGCGCTGATCGGCTGGCTGGCCTGGCCAAAATCCTCCCCTGCCGTTTCGCAGCCGCCGCAACACGCCAAGGCGGCGCCGATCGCGACCGAACCCAGGCTGCCGGGCCGAACCTATTTCACCGCTGCCCAACTTGATGAGGCGATGAAGGCGGGCGAACTCGATCGTCCGGTCAAATCGCTGTTGAAAATCGACAAGCCGCTAGAATTTGGAACCTATCGCTGGGACGACACGGGCGTTGGGCCAGGCCCGACGTGGATTCGGGTCGATCTGCGCAGCCAGATATTGTCGGTGTTTCGCGCCGGACATGAAATCGGGACCGCAGTCATCCTGTACGGTGCGGAGAGCAAGGAAACACCGCCCGGCCTCTATCATATCTTGTCGAAGGCGAAGGAGCATCGGTCGAGCCTCTATGATGCCGAGATGCCATTCACCCTGCGGCTAACCAACGACGGAGTTTCGATCCACGCCAGCAATGTCCGGTGGGGGGTGGCGACGCATGGCTGCATCGGAGTGCCGCTGCCGTTTGCCGAGAAAATGTTTGATGCCGTTGCCGTGCATGACGATGTCATCGTCCTTCGCAAGCTGAGCGCAGCGGCCGGGACCAAGACTTAACGGGTCGCTAACCATAAGCCGTAATCAGCCGCTTACCAGGCCACACCTAGGGTGCCGAGCTCAACGAGAGCGCCATGGCAACCCGAACCATTTCATCTTTCCTGCTTCCGACCATGCTGCTGCTGGCAAGTCCGTTGCTGGTGGGTTCGGCCGGGTATCGGACGAATTTCGATGACCGGCTGCTGGAGGCGCAGAATCGCGCGCGGGCAGAGGTTGGGTCCCGCCCCATGCAATGGAACGCTGACCTGGCGAAGGACGCCAAGGTCTGGGCAGACCATCTTGCCGCAACCGGCAAGTTCGAGCATTCGCCCGATGAGCCGGGGGTCGAGCCCCAAGGCGAGAATCTGTGGGCTGGGACGCCCGGCGCCTATCAACCCGAATCGATGGTCGGGCTGTGGGCCGCAGAAAAGCGCGACTACAAGCCCGGCGTGTTCCCTAACAACAGCCGCAGCGGCGACGTCGAGAACGTCGGCCATTACACCCAGCTGATCTGGGGCGAAACGACCCAGGTCGGATGCTCGATGACCCGCGGTTTGCAGGAAGAGGTGCTGGTCTGCCGTTACAGCACGCCCGGCAATGTCATGGGCCAGCGGCCGATCTGACAGTTGCAACCGCTTCGCGCGTCGGCCAGAAACGGCGCGTGACCTCAAATGAGCAGATTCAACCTTCGTCTGGCTACCCCCGGATTGCGTATCTTACGAGCCAATATCCGGCGACGTCGCACACCTTCGTTCTGCGCGAAGTCGCGGCCGTGCGGGCGAGGAGAGTCGAGGTCGACACTTTTTCGGTCAGGCCGCCGAGCAAGAACGAACTGACCGACCCGGCGATCGCGGACGAAGCTAAAACGACATTCAACATCCTGTCGCAGGGCTTCAGCACCTTCGTCGGCGCGCATTTGAAACTACTTGCGGGGAGCCCGGCTCGCTACGCGCGGGGTTTAGTCCAGGCATTGCGGCATCGCCCGCCCGGGCTACGCGGGTTAGGCTTGGCTCTGGCGCATTTTGCCGAAGCGGGGGTACTGGCCATCGAGCTGCGGCGGCGGAAAGTCACCCATCTTCACAACCATTTTGCAAACTCGGCAGCGACGGTGGGGTATCTGGCCACGGGGATGGTCGACCTGCCGTGGAGTTTCATGATTCACGGCATATCGGAAACTGATTATCCGGCTGGGATTACCTTGCCCG
>JBBRTO010000028.1:0-23005 GCA_038244345.1 Sphingomonadales bacterium
AGATCACCTTCGGTCCGTCGACCGACGACGGTTTCTATTACGACTTCGCTCCGACTGCCGAGCGCGGACCGTTCACCGACGAGGATTTGCCGCTGATTGAGGAGGAGATGCGCCGGATCATCGCCGCCGACGAGCCGCTGATCCGCGAGGAATGGAGCCGCGCCGACGTCCGCGCTTTCTTCGACAAGACTGGCGAGAGCTTCAAGGCCGAATGGGTGATGGAGCTGCCCGAAGGCGAGGCGATCACCATGTATCGCTCCGGCAAGGGCGACGACAAATGGATCGACCTGTGCCGCGGGCCGCATCTGGTCTCGACCGGCAAGCTCGATCCGCAGGCGTTCAAGCTGACCCGCGTGTCGGGCGCTTACTGGCGCGGCGACCAGGCCAACCCGATGCTCAGCCGGATCTACGGCACCGCCTGGCTCAACAAGAAGCAGCTTGCCGAGCACCTCGTCCGGCTCGAGGAAGCGGCCAAGCGCGACCATCGCCGGATCGGCCAGGACATGGACCTGTTCCACCTCCAGGCCGAGGCGCATGGCAGCGTCTTCTGGCACCCCAAGGGGTTTGTCCTGTGGCGCGCGCTGGAGGCGTACATGCGCCGCCGCCTCGACGCCGCGGGCTATGACGAGGTCAAGACGCCCCAGCTGATGGACGCCAAGCAGTGGGAGAAGAGCGGCCACTGGGGCAAATATCGCGAGAATATGTTCGTCGTCCCCGACGAGATTCCCTCGGGGGAAGATGACGGACCAGTGTTATCGGGCACTAGCGACCTGATGGCGCTCAAACCGATGAACTGCCCGGCGCATGTGCTGATCTTCAAGCAGGGCATCACCAGCTATCGCGAGCTTCCAATCCGGATGGCGGAGATGGGCTGCTGCCACCGCAACGAGCCGCATGGCGCGCTCCACGGAATCTTGCGGGTCCGCCAGTTCACCCAGGACGACGGCCATATCTTCGCGCGCGAAGATCAGCTGATCGACGAGATCGTCGCTTTCTGCGACTTGCTCGACAGCGTCTATCGCGACTTCGGGTTCGACGGTTACGCGATCAAGCTCGCGCTTCGCCCCGATCAGCGCTTCGGCAGCGACGCGGAATGGGACCGGGCCGAACAGGTGTTGCGCGACGCGGTCACCAAGGCCGGCCGCGCAACGGTGGAATATGGCTGGGAGGAACTGCCCGGCGAAGGCGCCTTCTACGCCCCCAAGCTCGAATTCCATCTGACCGACGCGATCGGCCGGACGTGGCAGGTCGGGACGATCCAGGCCGATACCGTGCTGCCCGAGCGACTCGACGCGAGCTATGTCGGCGAGGATGGCGAGCGCCATCGCCCGGTAATGCTCCACCGTGCGATCCTCGGCACGTTCGAGCGGTTCATCGGAATCCTGATCGAGCATCACGCGGGGCGCTTCCCGCTGTGGCTGAGCCCGGTCCAGGCGGTGGTCGCGACGATCGTGTCCGATGCGGATGATTACGCCAACCAAGTCCTGGCGAAGCTCAAGGCGGCGGGGCTTCGCGCCGAGAGCGACCTGCGCAACGAGAAGATCAACTACAAGGTGCGCGAGCATAGCCTGGCGAAAGTCCCGCTCCTGCTGGTCGTCGGCAAGCGCGAGGCCGAGGAACGCACGGTCGCGATCCGCCGGCTGGGATCGGACGATCACCAGAAGGTGATGAGCGTCGATGAAGCCGTCGCGATGATTGCGGGCGAAGCGGTGCCGCCCGATCTGCGCTGACGCCCATACCCCATCCGCCCCGCCACTTTGGAGCAAGATCAGATTGATCACGTGGTCGGCGGCGCCGAAGACCACGCTGGGCGGCGTCCTTGTCCGATCGCGCGAAGTGCGCGCCGGGCAGGGGGTTGCAATGGAAGGCTTGGTCGACAGGAATAGAGAATCCGCTCGGGTCGTAACGCGCTCCATCGACAGGCCTCCACTCGCACTCCCTTCGCGTCGTCGTTCCATCGCCAACGCGGACTGCTGCGGATATCTTGAGTCGTTGTTGGCTTCATCGGCCGACTCGGTCGCCGCGATCGAGCCCGACGGGACGATCGGTTTCATCACGCCGCGGCTGCTGTCGCTGTTCCACGAGGTCGATCCTGGGAAAATGGTCGGCCGGCCGTGGCTGTCGATTTGGCCGGGCGACTGTTCCGATAAGCTGCGCGACACTCTCGACTGCGCTCTCGCCGGGTCGGCCGCGCGGTGCGAGATCGATTGCGTCGATCACGAGGAGCGCCGCACCTGGTGGGAGATCCGCCTCAGTCCGGTTAAATTTCCGGGCTCGCCGGGAGCGTGCCATTCGTCGGCGATCACGGTCGTCGCCGTTGCGCGCGATGTCACCGACTATCACGAGGCGGCGTGTCGGGCCGAAGTGCTTGGTCGCGAGCTTCACCATCGCGTCCTCAACATGATGTCGATGGTGCAGGCGATCGTGCGAATCGCCGCGTCAACCAGCACCGACAGCGCAACCTTCATCGAATCGATCGAGGGTCGGGTCCACGCGATGGCTCGAACTCATGAGTTGTTGTGCGAGGGGACGGACGGCGAGGTCGATGTGGGCGACTTGCTCAGCAGCGAGCTTCTCCCATTCAAGCGTGACAATGCCATCGTCATCGCAGGCCCACCGGTAAATGTTCGTGAGCCGCGTGCCTCGGCCCTCGGCCTGGCGGTGCACGAACTGACGGTCAACGCGGTCAAATATGGCTGCCTGTCGACCGCGGCGGGCCGGTTGTCGGTGTCGTGGGAGGTGCGCGAAGCTGGCGACCTGCTGCATCTCATCTGGCACGAGGAAGGCGATGCCGCGGTCGTCACCAGCGGACGGTCCGGCTTTGGATCATTGCTGCTCGATCAATTGTTGGCCGATCAATTGAAAGTCCGACGCACGTGGCGAGCGACCGGGCTTCTCGCGACTATCACGATTGATCTTCGGCTCCCGCCGCCCGCCGCTCGAATGGATTGAAGCAGTCACGCCACAACTTGCACGAAATCGTCCGCCCGCCCTTCCCAAGCCGATGGTGAAGGCTTAGCTGGCGCTGACCATAACCATAATCGGAGATTGCGTTATACCCCCGCCCAATCAGCGCCGTTCAAACTCGCCGCCAGCCTTTACCGGCCCCCGTTTCAATCAGTTCATCAGCGTGCCCAAGGTGCGGGTGATCGATGAAAATGGCGAAAATCTGGGCGTGATGTATACCAAGGAGGCGATCGAGCAGGCCGCTGGCGTCGGCCTCGACCTGGTCGAGATCAGCCCCGGCGCGGACCCGCCCGTCGCCAAGTTCCTCGACATCGGCCGCTTCAAATACGAAGCCCAGAAAAAGGCCAACGAGCAGCGCAAGAAGCAGAAGACGCAGGAGATCAAGGAGATCAAGATGCGTCCCAACATCGACGATCATGATTATCAGACCAAGATGAAGAAGGTCGTCGAATTCCTCGAGGATGGCGACAAGGTGAAGCTCACCATGCGCTTTCGGGGGCGCGAAATGGCGCACGGGCAGCTCGGCATGGCGGTGCTTCAGCGCGCCGCCGAGGAGACGTCGAGCATCTCCAAGATCGAGGCCCATCCGCGGATGGAAGGGCGCCAGATGCTGATGGTGCTCTCACCCAAATAATTCGCCCTTACGGAAAGCCGGGCTTTCGACCCACATGTAGCATTTTTGTCGCAAAGCTAAGCTTTCGCGCCCGCATCGCCTTGCCTCGCTTCCTTGTCGCGGCGGCTTGGATTAGCTTTCCTGCCAATCCGTAACGCGATCGGGGAAAAGTCGCGGGCGGTAACGGGAGGATTACATGCGCAAATCGATTTGGCTGCTTTCGGCCGGGCTCGCCGCTTTCTCGGCGCCCGCTTTCGCTCAAACCACCACCGACCAACCGTCGACTCCGTCGGAAGCGCCACTCGCCGCTGCCTCGGTTGATACAACGGCCAAGGCGGCCGAGGCGGTCGATGAGGGGGCGATCGTGATTACCGCGACTCGGCGCAGCGAGGCACTCAGCGATGTGCCGCTGGCGGTTTCCGCGGTTACCGGCGACACGCTGAAGAATTCGGGAGCGGTCGATATTCGCGGCCTCAACCAGGTCAGTCCGTCACTGCTGGTTTCCTCGACCTCGTCCGAAGCCGGGGCCGGTGGCGCCCGGATCCGCGGCATCGGCACGGTCGGCGATAACCCCGGCCTCGAAAGCTCGGTCGCGGTGTTCATCGACGGCGTTTACCGCAGCCGCATCGGTACCGGCCTGACCGAACTCGGGCCGGTCGACCGGATCGAAGTGTTGCGCGGACCGCAGGGTACCCTGTTCGGCCGCAACGCCTCGTCGGGTCTGATCCATGTCATCACCGCCAAGCCGAAGTTCACCACCGAAGCTTATGGCGAAGCGACAATCGGCAATTACAATCTGCGCCGTATCGACCTTGGCGTGACCGGGCCGATCACCGATACGATCGCCGCCCGCATCGACGGCGTCTATTTGAAGCGCGACGGTTTCCTGAAGGATGTCATTTCGGGCGATCGGGTCAACGATCGCGATCGCTATTTAATTCGTGGCCAGTTACTTTATCAACCGACCGACAGCCTCTCGGTCCGGATCATCGGCGATTATTCGAAGCGCAACGAAGATTGCTGCGCCGCGGTTTATCTACCGACTCGCGACTTTACCGCCACGGGGCCGAACACCGGGCTTAACCAGCCTTCGACCATCGCTCGTATCGAGCGCGGGCTTGGCGCGATCATCAACGATCATCCTTATGATCGTGAAACCTCGATCACTCCGGGCCGCAGCTACAACAGCGACGTCACCGATTACGGTGTGTCGGGCGAGATCAATTATGATTTCGGCGGCGCCGAACTGACCTCGATCACCGCCTATCGCTCGAACCTGTATGTTCGCGGCCAGGATGCGGACTTCAACAATCTCGACATCCTTTATCGTGACGGCAGCGGCGGCGCGTCCAACCGCTTCCGCACCTTCACGCAGGAACTGCGCTTGCAGGGCACTGCCTTCAACGACCGGCTCGACTGGCTGGTCGGCGGTTTCTTCATGAGCGAGAAGCTGCGGGTGAAGGACAATCTGTCCTACGGCGCTGATTTTTCGCGCTACGCCAATTGCCTGGTCGCCAACACTTTCGCGAACGCCACCGGCCAGCCGTCTCTGGTGCAGACCAGTAGCCCGACCTGCTTCAATTCCGCGGTGGCTACAGCGTTGCTGCCGTTCCTCGGTGCCAATGCGCCGGTGGTCGCCGGATTTGCGCGGTTGCCGTTTAACTTTGGACCGCCAATCGGAATTGTCAATTTCGGCGGCCCGCCGTTCACCAACAGCGGTTTCACCAATGGCTCGCTGGGGTCCGGCGGCGGGTTGCGCACGTTCGATGGCGTGACGACGCAGGACGAATTCGACCAGAAGGACACCAACTATTCGGTGTTCACTCACAACATCGTCTCGCTCACCGATCGGCTGAAGTTGACTCTCGGCGTGCGCTATACCCACGACAAGAAAACGCTCGACGCCACGCTTCGCGACAACAATACATTGTGTGCCTTCTTCTCAGGCACGCCCTCGCTGGCAGCGCTCCAGACCCTGCCGTGCGTCATTCCGTCGGTACCCGGCGGTTTCTTCTCGGGCAGCGACTCCAAGAAGGAAAATAAATTGTCGGGAACGGCGGTCCTTAGTTGGAAGCCGATCGACCAGATCCTGCTCTACGCAAGCTACTCGAGGGGCTATAAGGCGGGCGGATTCAACCTCGATCGTTCGGCTTTGGCGCGAAGCAATGGCAATGGCGCGATCCTCTCGTCGGCTTTGCTCAGCAAGCTCCAGTTCGCTCCTGAGATCAACAACGCTTTCGAGCTCGGTATGAAATATAAGAGCCGCGGGATCGACGTGAACTTCGCTTTGTTCCGCCAGGACTTCAAGGACTTCCAGCTCAACACCTTCAACGGCCTCAACTTCGAAGTTGCGACGGTCAACAGCTGCGGCGACAGTCTGGGCGGTGCCGATAGCGACAATAGTTCGGCAACTGGCGGCTGCCCCGGCAAGCTCAAAGCCGGTGTGCGATCGGAGGGTGCCGAACTTGAAATCTTTACCCGCCCATTCCGCAATGCGCATTTCAATGCGGGTCTGACATACGCCAGCACAAAATATCGCCAGAATCTGGTGGCGCAGAACGGCGTGCCGTTGTCGGCCGCCCTGTTCCAGCTACCGGGCCGCAACCTTTCGAATGCTCCGGAAATCACATTCACCACTGCATTCGGCTGGACACCACCGATCGGGTCGAACGGCCTTAGCGGACTGTTCTATGTAGATGCCCGCTACAACAGCAGCTTCAACACCGGGTCCGATCTGGACATCGAAAAGACCCAGAACTCCTTCTCGGTCGTCAATGCCCGGATCGGTCTCCATGGCCGCGATGATATGTGGGCGGTCGAATTGTGGGCGCAGAACATATTCGACAGGAGCTACAAGCAGGTGGCCTTTGACACGCCGCTTCAGGGCAGCTGCACGGAGCGCGGCGCGCAGGCAGGATTCTGCGCGGCGGGCACCGGTTTCGCCAACCGAGCAACCCAGTTGTACAGCGCCTTCCTCGGCGAGCCGCGCACGTTCGGAATGACGCTCAAGGCCAAGTTCCGCGCTGCTCGCCCGGTCGAAGAGGTTGCTCCGCCGCCGCCGGTGGTCGAAGCGCCCCCGCCGCCGGCACCGACGCAGACCTGCTCGGACGGTTCGGTGATCCTGGCTTCGGCGGTTTGCCCGCCGCCGCCGCCGCCCCCGCCGCCGCCGCCGACGCCCGAACGCGGCGGCTGATCAAACGCCAATTACAGTCAAAGGCCTCGCCATCCGGCGGGGCCTTTTTCTTGTGGGGCGACGCTCAATATGGTCAGGTGGCGCGGCTCGGCCGCTCGGTCTTGCCCGCCGCTGCCGACAAGGCGATGCGAAGCTCGCCGATCTCGCCCGCGGTGAGTTTACGAGTCGCTGCATTGGTCAAATAGAATGTGTCGATCGCCCGCTCGCCATAGGTCGCGATATGCGCCGAGTGGATCTGGTGGCCGAGTTCGTGGATCGCCAGCGCCAGCCGCGCCAAGAGGCCGATCTGGTCGCGGGCGTTGACCTCGACCACCGTCGTCCGGGTCGATGCGCGCTCGGCGATGACTACCGACGGCGCAACTGCGAAGGCGGCGCGGCGCCGCGGCAGCGGCGGGCTCGGCGGCGGCGACGGCAAATCCCCGCCGGCCAGCGCGCGCTCGACCGCCTTGACCAGTCGCGACCTCAACTTGCGGTCGGCATAGGCTTGCCGCTGTCCGTCCTGGACCAGCAGATTGTCGATCGCCATGCCGTCGCGGGTGGTGTGGATCCGGGCGTCGATGATCGACGCGCCTGCCCCTGCCAGCGCCGCCGCGATGCGGTAGAACAGCCCCGGCCGGTCGGGCGCAAAGATGCTGATCCTGGTCGCTCCCGACCCCTCCTCGTCGGCGGCAACGACGCTCGGCTGCAAATCGCCGATGCGCGATTCGGCGGCTGCGATCTGGCGCGCATTGGTGATCTGCCAAGCGGTCGGCTCGGCCAGCCAGTAACTGTCGGGCAGACGCCGCGCATGCGCCCGCGCCGCCGACCGGGACCAGCCAAGCGCGCTCGCCAGTTCGCACTGCCGCCCCGCAACCTGCTCGCTCCGCCCGCGCTGCTTGTGGCCCAGCCGCAGCCGTTCCTCGGCCGCGTCGTAGAGCGTTCGAAGCAACTGCCGCTTCCAGTCGTTCCACGTCCCCGGCCCGACCGCTCTTATATCGACCACGGTCAGCATCAGCAGCAGCCGCAGCCGCTCGGGACTCTGCACTGCGCTTGCGAAATCGTCGATCGTCTTGGGATCGGCGAGATCGCGCTTGAATGCGGTCGCCGACATCAGAAGGTGGTTGCGCACCAGCCAGGCGACGGTCTCGGTCTCCGCCGGATCGAGCCCGAAGCGCGGGCAAAGCTCGTTTGCCACTTGCTCGCCAAGCAGGCTGTGATCGCCCTTGCGCCCCTTGGCGATGTCGTGGAGCAGCACCGCGACATAAAGCACTCGCCGAGACCCCAATTGGCGGAAAAGCGCGGTCGACAGCGGATGATCTTCGGCCAGTTCGCCGCGCTCGATTTTCGCCAGCAGCCCGATCGCTCGGATCGAATGCTCGTCGACCGTATAATGGTGATACATGTCGAACTGCATCTGCGCGACGACCTTGCCGAAGTCGGGGACGAACCGGCCGAACACCCCGGCCTCGTTCATCCAGCGAAGCACCAGGTCGGGCGATGCCTCGGTGGTCAGCACCTCGAGGAACCAGGCGTTGGCCTCGGGATCGTCGCGCACCTGGTCGACCAGCCGGGCCTCGCGCGCCGCAGCGCGCATCGCCTTGGGGTGGATCTCCAGCCCCTCGCGCGCGGCCAGCGCGAACAGCTCGACCAGCCGCACCGGCCGGGCGATGAAAAAGTTCTCGTCGGGGATCGATAGGCGCCCGCGATCGAGGCAGAAGCCGTCGAGCTTGGCCGGGCGGCGGCGGAAGGTGGGGAGCACGAAGCGGCGGCCCTCGCTCGCCATCTGCTCGTCGAGCTGGGCAAGGAAGAATCCGGTTAGATCGCCGACCGCCTTGGCCTGCAGGAAATAGAATTGCATGAACCGTTCGACCGCCGATTTGCCCGGCCGTTCGGCGTAGCGCATTGCCCGGGCGATGTCCGGCTGATGGTCGAAGCCAAGCCGTTCCTCGGCGCGCCCGGCGGCGAGGTGGAGGTGGCAGCGGACCGACCACAAGAAGCGCTCGGCGCGCTCGAATCGGCGAAATTCCTGCGCGCTCAGCAACCCCGCCTCGACCATCCCCTCGGGCCGGTCGATTCCGAACAAATGGTTGGCGATCCAGTATAAAGTGTGGAGGTCGCGGAGCCCGCCCTTGCCGTCCTTGACGTTCGGTTCGACGAGATAGCGACTGTCACCGGTGCGGACGTGGCGGGCGTCACGCTCGGCCAGCTTGGCGGCGACGAATGCCTTGCCGCTGCCCGCCACCACCTGCTTGCGGAAGCGCGCGATGGCGAGGTCAAACAGCGCCGAGTCGCCCCATATCCATCGCGCCTCGAGGAAAGCGGTGCGGATGCTCATGTCGGCCTTGGCCAGCGCCACCAGCTCGCCCGGGGTTCGAACCGCATGGCCGACCTTCAACTTCAAATCCCACAAGGCGTAGAGCGTCGCCTCGACCAATGGCTGCGCCACCACCGCGTCCTCCTCGCGCACCAGGAACAGCAGGTCGACATCGCTATACGCCGCCATCTCGCCGCGCCCGGTGCCGCCCAGGCCGACCAAAGCGATGCGCTCGGCAACCTCGCCGCCGATCCGCGCCACTGCATGATCGAAGGCAAGGCGAACCAGCTGGTCGGCGAGAAACGCGTAGGACGCCGCGGCCATCCGCCCCCGCGCCGGTTCGGCCACCAGCCGCCGTTCGATCTCGGCGCGGCCATTGGCCAGCGCTTCGGCCAGCACCACGCCGCTCGTTCCGGTGTCGCTCGCGATCCGGTCGGCGACCGTGCGCCGGTCGACGATCGCCCGCCGCTCTTCGATCAGCTCGAACCGCGGCGCCGGCATCAGCCGCGCTCCGCCGCAATCCGCTTCAATTCGTAGAGCGCGTCGAGCGCCTCGCGCGGGGCGAGCTGGTCGGGGTGGAGTGCCTCGACCGCCGCCTGCAGCGCATCGACTGACGCCGGTTCGGGCGCGGCGGCGGCGAACAATGGCAGATCGTCGAGCCCGGCGGCGATCCCGCCGGTCGCGTCGCGCCCCGCCTCGAGTTTGGCGAGGACCGACTTGGCGCGCGCCACCACCGTCGGCGGTAACCCTGCGAGCCGGGCCACCGCAATCCCGTAGCTTCGGTCGGCCGGGCCGTCGGAAAGCTCGTGGAGCAGCACCAGCTCGCCCTTCCACTCGCGCGCCCGGACATGGTGGAGCGACAGCGAGTCGAGCCGGTCGGCGAGCCGGGTCAGCTCGTGATAATGGGTCGCGAACAGGGTCCGTGCCCTGACCTCGTCGTGCATCGCCTCGACTACCGCCCAGGCGATTGCGAGGCCATCATAAGTCGAGGTGCCCCGCCCGATCTCGTCGAGGATGACCAGGCTGCGCGGGGTCGCCTGCGCCAGGATCGCGGCGGTCTCGACCATTTCGACCATGAAAGTCGATCGCCCGCGCGCCAGATTGTCCGACGCCCCGACCCGGCTGAACAGGCGATCGACCAGTCCGACTTTCGCCCGAGCGGCGGGGACGAAGCAGCCCGCCTGGGCGAGCAGGACGATCAGCGCGGCCTGGCGAAGGAAGGTCGATTTGCCGCCCATGTTGGGGCCGGTGATCAACCACATCCGGTCATTTGGGCCGAGCCGTAGGTCATTGGCGATGAACCGATCGCCGCTCGCGCCAAGCGCCGCTTCAACCACCGGATGACGCCCAGCCTCGATTTCCAGGCATGGCTCGTCGGTCAGGCTCGGCGCGCTCCACTGGCCTTCGGCGGCGCGCGCCGCATGACCCGCGGCGACGTCGATCCGCGCCACCGCATCGGCGGTGATCCCGATCCGCGCCGCTGCGGCGACGGCGTGGGCGGTCAGTTCCTCGAGATGCGCGGCTTCGGCGGCAAGCGCATGCCCGCCCGCCTCGACCACCCGGCTCGCCTCCGCGTGCAGGTCAGTCGAATTGAACCGCACCACCCCGGCCAATGTCTGGCGATGGGTAAAGCCGCTATCGGGCGCCATCAGCCGGTCGGCGTGTCTGGCGCCGACTTCGACGTGATAACCGAGCACCGCATTATGGCGGATTTTGAGCGTCGTGACCCCGGTCATCTCGCGATAGCACGCCTCGAGCGTGGCGATCGCCCGCCGACCGTCGCTGCTCGCCGACCGCAATGCGTCGAGCGCGGAGTCGTAGCCTTCGGCAATATAGCCGCCCTTGGCCGCATCGATGGGCGGCTCGGCGACCAAAGCCACGCCCAGCCGGTCGGTCAGCGCAGCATGCCCACCAAGCTCGGGTAACAACGCGCCAAGCAATTGAGGAGGCTCGCCTTTTCGTTCCAGCTCAATCCGCAAGTCAGCCGCCGCCAGCAATCCGTCGCGAAGCTGCCCGAGGTCGCGCGGACCGCCTCGACCCGCCACCAGCCGCCCCAACGCGCGACCCACGTCATGTGATGCTCGCAGTGCGACCCGCACCCGTTCGCGGTGCCCCTGGTCGTCGTGGAAATGCTGGACCAGCGCCAGCCGCGCCTCGATCGGACCGCGGCTCGTCAGCGGCGCGGACAGGTCGCTGGCGAGCAAGCGCCGTCCCGCGGCGGTGACGCAGCGGTCGATTTCGCCGAGGAGGCTGCCGGCCACCGTCCCGCTCGCCGATCGGCAAATCTCGAGGCTGTCGCGAGTCGCCGGGTCGATCGCGACATGCATCGCCCGCGCGATCCGACGCGGCGCGGCGAGGAATAGCCCGGCATCCTTCTGGGTCGCATCAAGGTAGGCTAGCAGCCCGCCCGCCGCGGCAAGTTCTGCCCGGCCAGGGTCGCCGAACCCGTCGAGGCTCGCTACCCCGAACCGCGCCTTCAGCGCCCGCTCGCCGACGGCACTGTCGAATCCGCCCTTGCCCGCACCGGTCGCGATCCCCGGCACCTTGCCTTCGGCGATCGTCTCGGCCGGCGACAGCCGCGCCAGTTCGGATTTCAATTCGCCCGGCCCGCACATCACCAGCTCGAACCGCCCGGTCGAGATGTCCGCGGCAGCAATCCCCCAGTCGTCACCAAACTTCGCCACCGCTGCCAGCCAATTGGCCGATGCCGGGGCGAGCAAGGCATCCTCGGTCAATGTCCCCGGAGTGACCAGGCGAACGATCGCCCGATCGACCAACGCCTTCGATCCCCGCGCCTTGCGCGCTTCGGCCGGGCTTTCGATCTGTTCGGCGATGGCCACGCGGTGCCCGGCGCGGATCAGCCGGGCGAGGTAGGTTTCGGCAGAATGGACCGGCACCCCGCACATCGGGATCGGCTCACCGCCGTCGGCGCCGCGCTTGGTCAGCGCGATGTCAAGGCTCGCCGCCGCGGCCCTGGCGTCGTCGAAGAACAATTCGAAGAAATCGCCCATCCGGTAGAATAGCAAGGCGTCTCCCGCCTCGGCCTTGAGGCGGTGATATTGCGCCATCATCGGCGTCGGGGCGTCAGAGCGGGCCATTGTCCCCAAGTGGTAGCCGCAAAGTGCGACCCAAGCGAGGGTGACTCTTTGGCCAAAATACCGCTAAAGCGCCCCCATCTGAGGAGCCAGAATGAGCGAGAGCAACGTCAAATTCACGCGCGACGAAGCGCTCGACTTCCACAGCCGCGGACGCCCCGGCAAGATCGAGATCGTCGCCACCAAGCCGATGGCGACCCAGCGCGACCTCAGTCTCGCTTATTCTCCCGGCGTCGCCGTCCCGGTCGAGGAAATCGCGGCCGACCCGAGCAAGGCCTATGACTATACCGCCAAGGGCAACCTCGTCGCGGTGATCTCCAACGGCACCGCGATTCTCGGCATGGGCAATCTCGGCGCACTCGCCGCGAAGCCGGTGATGGAAGGCAAAGCGGTGCTGTTCAAGCGCTTCGCTGACGTCGATGCGATCGATCTCGAGGTCGATACCGAGGACGCGCAACGTTTCATCGAATGCGTCGAACTGCTCGGGCCGAGCTTTGGCGGGATCAACCTCGAGGATATCGCCGCGCCCGAATGCTTCATCATCGAAGCGGCCTTGAAGGAGCGGATGAACATCCCCGTGTTTCATGACGACCAGCATGGCACCGCGATCATCACCGCCGCCGGGCTGATCAACGCCTGCCACCTGACGGGCCGCGAATTGAAGGACATCAAGCTGGTGGTCAATGGCGCCGGCGCCGCGGCGATCGCCTGCACTGAGCTCATCAAGGCGCTCGGCGTGCCGCATTCCAGCGTCATCATGTGCGACCGCAAGGGTCCGCTCTATCCGGGGCGCGAGGGGATGGATCAGTTCAAGTCCGCCCACGCCGTCCCGACTGAGGCGCGCAGCCTGGCCGAAGCGCTGGTCGGCGCCGACGTGTTCCTCGGCCTCAGCGCCGCGGGCGCGCTCAAGCCCGAAATGGTGATCGGCATGGCCCCGTCGCCGATCATCTTCGCCATGGCCAATCCCGATCCCGAGATCACCCCTCCCGATGCCAAGGCGGCGCGGCCCGACGCGATCGTCGCCACTGGCCGCTCGGACTATCCCAACCAGGTCAACAATGTGCTCGGCTTCCCGTTCATCTTCCGCGGCGCGCTCGACGTTCGCGCCACCGGGATCAACGAGGAAATGAAGATCGCCGCCGCCCATGCGCTGGCCGAACTGGCGCGCGAGGCGGTGCCCGAGGAAGTCGCCGCGGCTTATGGCGGGCAGGTCCACAGCTTCGGCCCCGATTACATCATCCCGGCGCCATTCGACCCGCGGCTGATCGAGGTCGTGCCGTGCGCGGTGGCGCAGGCGGCGATGGATAGCGGCGTCGCTCAGAAGCCGATCACCGACATGCGCGCCTATCGCCAGTCGCTGCGCGCGCGATTGAACCCGACGGTATCGGTCATGAGCCTGGCCTATGAAGCGGCGCGCTTGAACCCCAAGCGCGTCTTGTTCGCCGAGGGCGAGGAGCCCAACGTGGTTCGTGCCGCGATCGCCTTCAAGGAAGGCGGGTTCGGAACCCCGGTGTTGGTCGGGCGCGACGAGGTATACGACCAATTGCGCGAGCTCGGGGTCGATGATCCGTCGAGCTACATCGTGCTCAACAGCCGCAATTCGCCACTGGTCGGTCGAGCGGTGGATTATATCTACGCCAAGCGCCAGCGCCACGGGATGTTGCGGCGTGAGGTCGAGCGGATGGTCAACCAGGACCGCAACACCTTTGCCGCGGCAATGCTCGCGCTTGGCGAGGGCGACGCGATGATCACCGGCACCACCAGACCGTTCAGCCAGTCGCTTGGGCAGGTGCGCGCGGTGATCGACGATGAGGAAGGGGCAACGCCGTTCGGGATCAACATCATCGTCGGTCGCCACCAGACGGTGCTGATCGCCGACACCGCAGTGACCGAGCGCCCGACCGCTGAGCAATATGCGGCAATCGCGCTTCGCACCGCAGCCTTCTCGCGGCGCATGGGGCAGGAACCGCGGGTGGCGTTCATCAGCTACACCACCTTCGGCAACCCGCCGGGGCGGCACATCGCAGAGCTTCGCGATGCGGTGAAAATGCTCGACACGCTGGTGACCGATTTCGAATATGAAGGCGAAATGGGTCCCGATGTCGCGCTCAATCACGAGATGCAGGCAAAATTCTATCCGTTCAGCAGGCTGTCAGGGCCGGCCAACATCCTGATCATGCCGGGGCTGCAGTCGGCCAATATCTCGGCCAAACTGCTTCGCGCAATTGGCGGAGAAAGCGTGCTCGGACCCTATTTGATGGGGATGGCGCTGCCGGTCCAGATCGCCCCGATGACCGCCAGTTCGTCGGACCTGGTGACGCTGGCGGTGCTCGCCGCGGGCGGCGCCGATTCGATCCGGCGCGCTCGTCCCGCCTGACCGTCGCTACATCCGTTCCGCGCTCGACACCGAATCGGCCGAGCGAAGCGCGGCGAGCAGGGAATGGAGATGGCCGAGGTCGTGAACTTCGACGTCGAGATGGAAGGTATGGAAGCTGCCATCGCGGTGAGCGAGGTGGAGGTTGACGATATTCGCCCCCTGAGCGCCCAATATCCCCGCCATTTCGCCAAGCGCGCCGGCGACATCGCGAAGGATCACGCATAGCCGCGCGGTGCCGCCGTCGCTTTCGTCGCCCCACGCCAGGTCGAGCCAGTCGGCGTCGATCCCGCTGGCCAGATTGTCGCAGCCGATGGCATGCACCTCGATGCTCTCATCCTCACGGCGAAGCCCGACGATGCGGTCACCGGGGATCGGGTGGCAGCAGGCAGCGAGGCTGAACGCGACGCCGGGGGTCAGACCCTTGATCGAAATTGCCTGCCGCTGGGCCGATGGCCGCGGCGCGACGTCGGTGCCGACCGACCCCGGCATCAGCGCCTCCATCACCGCTTCGTCGGGCAGCCGTTTGCGGGCGATCCCGATCATTAGCGCGTCGGCATCCTCCATCTTCAATTTCTTGACTGCCCGGCCGAGCGCTTCCTTGGCCAGCGGCGCCGGCAGCCGCTCGACGATTTCGTCGTAAATCTTGCGGCCAAGTTCGATTGTCTCGTCGCGCTCCTTGTGGCGGACGAAGCGCCTTACCGATGAGCGCGCCTTGCCGGTAACGACGAAGCGCAGCCAGCTCGGCTGGGGATGTTGAGCATCGGAGATGAGGATTTCGACCTGGTCGCCATTATCGAGCAAAGTACGCAACGGGACCACGCGGCCGTTGACCTTGGCGCCGACGGTCTTGTCGCCAAGCGCGGTGTGGACGGCGTAAGCGAAGTCGACCGGGGTCGCGCCCTTGGGCAGCTGGATCAGTTCGCCCTTGGGGGTGAAGGCGAAGATCCGGTCCTGGTACATCGCCATCCGGGTATGCTCGAGCAATTCCTCGGGGCTGTCGGCATGGTCGAGAATCTCGACCAGATCCTCGATCCACGGGACCTTCACATCGTCGACCGGCTTGCCTTCCTTGTAAGCCCAGTGGGCGGCAAGCCCGCGCTCGGCCTGTGCGTGCATCGCCTTGTCGCGGATCTGGATCTCGATCCGCATCTTCGAATCGTGGATCACCGAGGTGTGCAGTGATCGATAGCCGTTGCGCTTGGGGGTCGAGATGAAATCCTTGAAGCGGCCAGGGACCATCGGCCAGCGTTCGTGGATCAGTCCGAGCGCCTGGTAACAATCCTCGACCTTGGAGACGATCACGCGGAACGCCATCACGTCGGACAATTGCTCGAAGCTGATGTGCCGCTCGGCCATCTTCTTCCAGATCGAGAAAGGGTGCTTCTCGCGTCCCATGACCTCGGCCTCGAGCCCATGGTCGGCGAGGTGGAGCTGGAGGCCAAGGCCGATCCGGCTGACGAGGTCGCCGCCGCTGGCATGGAGCTGGTCGAGCCGCCTGGCGATCGAGGCGAAGGCGTCGGGTTCCAGTTCCTTGAACGCCAGCGTCTGCATCTCGGTCATCATCTCGTACATGCCGATCCGCTCTGCCAGCGGGGCGTAGATATCCATCGTTTCCTTGGCGATCCGCCGTCGCTTATCCTCCGACTTGATGTGGTGGAGGGTGCGCATGTTGTGCAAGCGGTCGGCGAGCTTGACCAGCAGGACGCGAATGTCGTCGCTCAGCGCGAGCAGGAACTTGCGCAAATTCTCGGCGGCGCGTTCATTTTCGGACTGGGCTTCGATCTTGCTCAGCTTGGTCACCCCGTCGACCAGCCGGGCGACATTGGCGCCGAACAACTTTTCGATCTGCTCGTGGGTCGCGACCGTGTCCTCGATCGTGTCGTGGAGGATGGCGGTGACGATCGTCTCGTCGTCGAGCTTCAGGTCGGTGAGGATCCCCGCGACTTCGATCGGATGGCTGAAATAAGGGTCGCCCGAGGCGCGAACCTGGGCACCATGGGCCTTCATCGAAAACACGTAGGCGCGGTTGAGCAATGCCTCGTCGGCATCGGGATCGTAGGCCCGAACCTTCTCGATCAACTCATATTGCCTCAGCATAAGCCCCATGTGGGGGGATGCGGGGTCACTTCGCAAGCGCGAAAAAGGGCCGGTTCGCCAGCGAGTGGCTGAACCGGCCCAGTCAGCGGCGATGCGCGTGCTGCGCAGCCGGGGAGTTTGGGGGTCGAGACCTTAGTTGGCGTTGGCCAGCGACGGCGCCGTGGTAGCGCCGCCCTTGGCCGAGACATTGCATTTGTCGAGCTCGGCGGCATCGAAGGCGCGGCCGTTGGCGATGAAGCTGCTCAAGCGGCCGGCGCGTTTGGCGAGGCCTTGGCACAGCACCACCGGGCGGCTTTCCTCGGTGCTTCCCTGGCAGGCGTCGGGGCCGCAGGTCCAGCTGATGTCGCGGGCGATGATCCGCGCCGCAGTGGACGCGGTGACCGGCTTGGCGGAGTACGTCCCGGCCAATGC
The DNA here is from genome assembly GCA_038244345.1 of Sphingomonadales bacterium. Taxonomy (GTDB): domain Bacteria; phylum Pseudomonadota; class Alphaproteobacteria; order Sphingomonadales; family Sphingomonadaceae; genus Sphingomicrobium. The sequence continues at coordinate 17,047 of JBBRTO010000028.1, forward strand.
AGGGGTGGCGGTCAGCGCTGCGGCGGCGACCAAAGCGGCAAAGCGGATCATGACTTATTCTCCACGGTTATTGGGTTTTTGATTGCAACTGAATATCGCGAGTTGGTTGCACATTGCAACTGTTATTTTCTATCCAGCTATGCAATCATCGATTGCTTGGAGGTGATGCGTTGAATCGACAGGTCCTTACGGACGCTCCTGACATGGATGCATTCCGCGCGGCCGCCTTGCGCTGTCCGCTGCCGCCGGCGGTCGAACTGATCGGCGAGAAATGGGCGTTCCTGATCCTGCGCGGGGCTTTGAACGGGCTGCAGCATTTCGAGCAATTCCAGGCGGGACTGGGGATCGCGCGCAACATATTGTCAAATCGCCTCGGCAAACTGGTCGAAGGCGGGATACTCGAGCGCCGGGCCGATCCTGACGATCGCCGCAAGGTGGTCTATTCGCTCAGCGCCAAGGGCGAGGCCTTGCTGCCGGTGGTGCTCGCGCTTCGCCAGTGGGGCGAGGATTGGGGCCACGGCCAGCAGGACATCATGCTCGCCGACCAGCGCGACGGCCAGCCGATCCGGCGGATCGCGATCAACGCCCAGGACGGGCGCGAACTATCCTTGCACGAATTGATGTGGGTCGAACGGGCGACAGGTGCGTCGCTCAAGCGCCCACGTATCGCCTGAACCAACAAGGGCGGCCCCTCGGGGACCGCCCTCATAGTCGCGTCATGATTTAGCCGCATGCTCGGCTGTCCCCCGGGCAGCCTGCGCGTGCGCCTTATTCGTAGTCGCCGCCGCTCGGGGTCGGGCGCGGCGGGGCGGCGGCGGTCAGGCGAAGCGCCTCGGCCGATTCGCTCAGGCTCGCCAGCTCATCGGTCTCGTCTTCCTCGTCGACCCGGACCTTCTGCAGGTTGCCGACGATGGTTTCCTCAAGATGCCTGGGCCGGACGGTTTCTTCGGCGATCTCGCGCAGCGCGACGACCGGATTCTTGTCGCGGTCGCGATCGATCGTCAGGTCGGCACCGCCGCTGATCTGCCGCGCGCGTTGCGCCGCCATCAACACCAGGTCGAACCGGTTAGGAATCTTGTCGACACAATCTTCAACCGTCACGCGCGCCATAGGTCGCTCCGCATCTTGCTTGGCCCATTTGGGAGAGCAAGCGAGATAGGCACGCCACGCCCAATAGTCAACCAAAAGGCCCGCTTGCGCCGTTGCCCGCAGGGCTCCACTGGTGATCGATGGATCGTCCCCCCGCCCCCAGCTTCAGCCGCGTTACGAAGGTCGATGGCAATCGCTTGACGTTCCTGCCCGACGGCCCCGACCGGCTGGCAGCATTGCTGGCGCTAATCGCCGGGGCGAAGAGCAGCCTGCGTTTGCTCTACTATATCTTCGCTGCCGACGAGTCCGGGAATCGCGTCCGCGACGCATTGATCGCGGCGATCGGGCGCGGGGTCGAGGTGTCGTTGCTGATCGACGGCTTTGGCAGCTCCAAGACGCCGGAAACCTATTTCCAGCAATTAAACGAACTCGGCGCCAATTTCTGCCGCTTCCTGCCGAGCTATGGCCGCCGTTACCTGATCCGCAATCACCAGAAACTGGCGCTGGCCGACAACGAATGTGTGCTGATCGGCGGGTTCAACGTCGAGAACGATTATTTTACACCGGCGGACGATGGCGGGTGGCGCGACATCGGCCTGCTGGTCGAAGGGCCGGCGGCGGCGCGGCTGGTGCCCTATTTCGATGCCTTGCTCGACTGGGCCTTGTGGAAGGGCAGCCGGATCCGCGACCTGCGCAATATCATCCACAAATATAGTGAGACGTCGGGGCCGCTCCAGTGGCAGTTCGGCGGCCCGATGCAGCGCCTGTCGCCGTGGACCAAATCGACCTGCCGCGATTTGGCGCGCGGCAGCGATGTCGAGATGATCGCGGCATATTTCGCGCCCCCCGGTGGAATGCTCAAGCGGATTGCGCGGATCGGGCGGACCGGCCGGGCACGGATCGTCACCGCGGCAAAGTCGGACAATAACACCACCATCGCCGCCGCGCGCTTTACCTATGGCCGCCTACTGAAACGCGGGGTCCAGCTGTTCGAATATCAGCGCACCAAACTTCATTCCAAGCTGCTGGTGCTCGATGATGTCGCGCATGTCGGCTCGTCGAACTTCGATTACCGAAGCATCTACCTCAACCTCGAGATGATGCTTCGGGTCGAGGATGAAGAATTCGCCTCGCTGATGCGGGTGTATTTCGAAGGCGAGCTCGAAGGCTGCATCGAAATCACCCCGGCCCTTCACGCCGAGCGATCGACCCTCATCAACCGGATCAAATGGGCCTTGTCCTTCTTCGTCGTCAGCATCACCGACTATACGGTGACCCGCCGATTGAACTTCGGCGGCAAATGAAACTTTAGCCTGCGGCCGGTTCGCGCCACGCCCAGAACAGGGTCGCAGGGGGGACGTTGATCCATTCGAAACCGCGGTCAATCCGCTCGAAGAACGGGGCGATGAAATCGCGTACCTTGGGGCTGAACTGATAGACCAGGAAGGCACCACCGGCGCGGATCACCCGCGAGGTCGCCGCCCCGATCAGGTCGCCAACGCCTGGCGGAAGGGTCGAGAAGGGCAGCCCCGACAGCACATAATCGGCATGATCGAAACCATGATCGGCGACGATCCGCTCGACATCGGCGGCCGAGCCATGCGCCAGGATCAATCGCGGATCGTCGATTTCCTTGCCGAGGAACTTGATGAAATCCTCATTGGTGTCGATCGCGATCAGCTTGGCGTCGGCCGGCAGCCTGGCGAGGATCGGGCGGGTGAAGGTGCCGACTCCGGGGCCATATTCGACGAACAGTTTGACCTCGTCCCATTTGACCGGCTCGAGCATCCTATCGATCAGCACCTTGCTCGACGGAATGACCGACCCGACCATCACCGGATTCTTGATGAACCCGCGAAGGAATTGCCATTTCGGGCTGATCGCCCGGTGCGCGACCCGGCGGACGAAACGGCGCGGGCCCTTGAGCGTGCGGGCGGTCGAAATGGTCATGAACTCTCCGAAGGCGGATTAAGCGGTACGCGTTGGCAAATGCGCAACGCCTTGGCAAGTCGCGATGATTGGCTTTGCGCCGTGCCGAGCCGGGCTTAGGGGACGTTGATGTCGACCCTCACCAAGCCCGCGCCCAAGCTCGCCGGGACGGCGATGACCACGCCGCATTTCATCCTGCTGTTCACCGCAATGCTGGTCGCGGCGGCGGGCAATACCGCGCTCCAGTCGGTGATGCCGGCGATCGGGCGGGAGATCGGGATCGCCGATCTGTGGGTCGCTTTGGCCTACACCTGGTCAGCGGTGCGGTGGGTATTGCTCGCCCCGTACTGGGCGGCAAAGAGCGACCGCCATGGCCGCAAGAATTTGATCCTGCTCGGGCTCGGCGGGTTCATTGTCTCGATGACCTTGTGCGGGCTGACGCTGGTCGCCGGCCTGGGCGGCGCGCTCGCCGGGTCGGCGACCTTCGCTTTATTCGCCATGTTCCGCGCGATTTACGGCTCGCTCGGCTGCGCCACGCCGTCGGCGACCCAGGCCTATCTCGCCTCGCGCACCCGCCGCGTGGCGCGGGTCAACGCATTGACGGCGCTGGCTTCGTCGTTCGGGCTGGGTACGATCCTCGGCCCCGCGATCGCGCCGTTATTCGTGCTTCCGTTGGTCGGCCTGCCGGGGCCGCTGTTCGCGTTCGCCATAATCGGTGCGATCACCTTTGCCGCGATCCTCGCCTGGCTGCCCGATGACAGCAAGCCGCGCCATGGCCGCCGCGCCGGTCGCGGGGCAGCCATGAGCTATCCCTCGATCGCCTCGCCAGTGACCGGGTCGAGCGTCGTCGCCGCGACCTCGCCGCGCCTCGCCGCGCGGGTTAGGTGGAGCGACCGGCGGATCCGCCGCTGGGTGATCGCCGGGGTCGCCTCGGGGCATGCCCAGGCGGCCTCGCTGACGTGTATTGGTTTCTTCGTGATCGACCGGCTGGCGATCGCGCCATCGGGGTCGCAAGGCCCGATCTCGATCGTGATGATGGCTGGGGCGGGCGCCGGGCTGGCCGCGCAATGGGGGCTGATCCCGCGGCTTGCGTTGGCCCCGCGACCGCTGGTGCTGTGGGGCACGTTGATCGCCGCGGCGGGGCTGGCAATCATCACTGTCGCGGGCAGCCTTTACGGGCTGGTGCTGGGGTTTGCCTTGTCGTCGCTCGGCTTCGGCTTCACCCGCCCCGGATTCACTGCCGGCTCGTCGCTCGCGGTTTCGCTCGCCGAGCAGGGCAGCGTCGCCGGGGTGATCACCGCCGCCAACGGTATCGCGTTCGTCGCCGCACCGGGTGTCGGAATGCTGCTCTACGGGCTCGATCCGCGGCTGCCGTTCGCGGCGGCGGTGCTGCTCCTGCTGGCGCTTGCCGCATGGACCAAAGCGAGGCTTTAGACCTAGACCTATACCTTGCCTGGCGGCGGCGATTTGGGTCCGCGCGGCTGGAGCATGCCGGGCAGGACGAAGCCGATCCCGCCGACCGGCCGCACGGCATCGGACTTCAGCGTGTCGCGGATCTTGGCATAATCGGCGACCATTTCTTCAGTTACCGAAGCGCGAGTTTCTTTCAGCCCATCCTCGAAATCAGCCATCGTCACGACCTTTGAATCAAGCGCTCGGCGGAGCGCCGACAGGCCCGCACGGCGGGTCAGATCCTCAAGGTCGGCACCGGTGAAATTCTCGGTCCGCCGCGCCAGTTCCTCAAGGTCGACATCATCGGCCAGCGGCATCGCCTTGGTGTGGATCGCGAGGATCCGCCGCCGTCCTGCGGTGTCGGGGGTGCCGACATAGATCAGTTCGTCGAACCGCCCCGGGCGAAGCAGCGCCGGGTCGATCAGATTGGGCCGGTTGGTGGCACCGATCAGGACGACGTTGTTGAGCTCTTCCAGTCCGTCCATCTCGGCAAGGATGGTGTTGACCACCCGCTCGGTGACCTGCGGCTCGCCCATCCCGCCGCCGCGCGCCGGGACCAGGCTGTCGAGTTCGTCGATGAAGATCACCGTCGGCGCGACCTGGCGGGCGCGGGCGAACAGCCGCGCGATCTGCTGCTCGCTCTCGCCATACCATTTGCTGAGCAAATCGCTCGACTTGGCGGCGATGAAATTGGCTTCGCTCTCACGCGCGGTCGCCTTCGCCAGCAAGGTCTTGCCGGTGCCTGGCGGGCCATAGAGCAGGAAGCCCTTGGCCGGGCGAATGCCGAGCCGGCGGAATGCCTCGGGATGCTTCAACGGCAGCTCGATCCCTTCGCGGAGCTTGTCGCGCGCCTCGTCGAGCCCGCCGACATCGTCCCAGCTGATGTTGGGCACCTCGACCATCACTTCGCGCATCGCCGAGGGCTGCACGCGCTTCAGCGCATTCTCGAAATCATTGGGTTCGACCGACAATGCATCGAGCACTTCGGTGGGGATGGTTTCGTCGGCCAGGTTCAGCCTCGGCATGATCCGCCGCACCGCCTCGAGCGCGGCCTCGCGGACCAATGCTGCAAGGTCGGCCCCGACGAAGCCATAGGTCCGCCGCGCCAGCGCATCGAGGTCGATGCCCTCGGCCAGCGGCATCCCGCGGGTGTGGATGCCAAGGATCTCGCGGCGTCCGGTTTCGTCGGGCACCCCGACGACGATTTCGCGGTCGAACCGGCCCGGCCGGCGAAGCGCCTCGTCGATCGCCTCGGGCCGGTTGGTCGCGGCGATGACCACCAAGTTCTGCCGCGGCTCAATCCCGTCCATCAAGGTCAGCAACTGCGCGACCAGCCGTTTCTCGGCCTCGCCGCTGACCTGGCTGCGCTTGGGGGCGATCGAGTCGATCTCGTCGATGAAAATGATCGACGGCGCGGCCTTGGCCGCTTCCGCGAAAATGTCGCGCAATCGCTTTTCGCTCTCGCCGTATGCCGATCCCATGATTTCAG
>JBBRTO010000029.1:0-22709 GCA_038244345.1 Sphingomonadales bacterium
CGATGGAAAGGGCACTCGCTTCGGCCCAATCCGCGATTGCTGAGCGCGGCGGCGGTGCTCGGGATCAGCCAGTTCTGCATCAACTTCAACGGCGTCTATGTCGCCGAGCGCTTCATCACCTCGGGCATCGTCGCGACGGTGTTCGCGATATTGGTCGTCCCCAACAGCCTGCTCGCCTGGGCGTTGCTCGGTCAGCGTCCGAGCGGGCGCTTCGCGGTCGGCGGGGCGATCGCGGTGGCGGGGATCGCCTTGCTGTTCCTGCATGAATTGCAGTCGAGCAGCGCAAGTTCGAGCCAGGTGCTTACAGGGCTCGGCTTGACCCTCGTCGGGATGCTCGCGGCGTCGTGGGCGAATGTCTACCAGGCGCGCGAATCGGCGCGACGCCATCCACTGCTGGCAATGCTCGCCTGGGCGATGGCGATTGGCGCGGCGGCCGATGCACTGTTCGCCGTGGTCATCGCCGGGCCGCCGACGATCGACACCAGCCCGGCCTATTGGCTCGGCCTTGTCTATCTCGCGCTCGCGGCGACGGTACTGGCGTTCAGCCTCTATTTGCCGGTGGTGCGCAAGATCGGCCCGGGCCGAGCGGCTTATTCGAGCGTGCTGGTCCCGGTGATCGCGATGGGTCTGTCGACGATCTTCGAGCATTATCGATGGAGCCTGCTCGCGGCGGTCGGCGGGATGCTGGCGATGGGCGGGATGCTGGTTGCGCTGAGCGGCAACCGGGGGAGCAGGATCGCCGCCCCCGACGCCGCCTAGCCGATCATTGGGCCGGTACTGGCGACGTCATCACCATCGCGCGCTGCTGGTCGGCGGGAAGCTCGGCGAGATGCTTGGCTTTCCAGCTCATCGCCATCGCCACCCGGGTGCGGCCCGAGGGATGGTCGTAGAACAAGAATTCCTCAACCGCCGAGGGTTCGATCTTGCGATATTCGCTCAATTGCATCGCGGTCATGGCAAAACCATCGGGCTCGCGCGCGGCCTCGAGCCCGAAGGCGTCGGCTTCGCTTTCGTGGTGGCGGATGATCGAATTGAACATGATGTCGCCAGGCACCATCAGCAACGTCAGCAAGCCGAACAGCAACGGCGCCGACCCCGGATCGGCGACCTCGCGCACCTCCCACCGCTCGCCGTGGCGCGCCAGGATCCTTGGGACCGCAACATACAGGATCGCAAAACCGGCAAGCGCTAACAGCGTGATGTAGAGCAGCAATTTCTGGATATGGTAGAGTTTGTAATGGCCCATTTCGTGGCCCATCACCGCCTTGATCCCGTGGATGTTCGAGCGATTGAGCAAATTGTCGTTCAGCGCGATCCGGATGGTCGGGCCGAGCCCCGAGACATTGGCCGAAATGCGCTTGGTCTGCTTTGACGCATCAACCACGAACACGTCATGCGCGGGGATTTGCTGCTCTTCGGCGATGCGCAGGATTTCGCTCCGTACCGGGCCAGCCGCGAGCGGCGTATATTTATTGAGCAACGGCTCGATGAAGATCGGCGCGATCAGGATCATCACCGCCAACAGCCCGGCGATCGCCACGCTCGCCCACAGCCACCAGCGCTTCGGACTATTGCGAATGACCGCGAAGATGACGATGAAAAAGATCGCGCTGATCACCACGCCGACCCCGGTCATTTTGAGCAAGTCGATGCTCCAGGCGGCAAAATCCTGGTTCGACATGCCATATTGATGCTCACGCAAGAAGTCGGTGTAGATCGCCCACGGCAGCGTCATTAGCCCGCCGATCAGTCCGAAGGGCAGCGAGTAGAGCGCGGGCTGGAGCCAACGCCACTTGACCAGTTTCTGCGACCATCGGCTCCACGCCGCTGACCAGCCGAAGCGCATCATGATCCAGTAGGACAGGATCGAAATGAGCGCGCTCCAAATTGGCAGCCAGTAGCCGCCCTCGAAATACGAGTCCGACCGGGCGCGCGCGGCACCGTTCAACGTCGCCAGATATGCGCGAGTCGCGGCCTCCGGATCGAATGGCGCAGCGGATACCGCCGCGATCAAACTCGTCGTGATGCTCATGAATGTCCCTCCGTATTGCGCGACTAATACACTTCCGGACGTGGTGCGCAAGCGTTGCGTCGATTGCCCGCGCCGACTAGCAGCCTTCGCATGGACGCACGACTGAACCCCGAAACGCCGGCCTCGCCGGTCCATGTCGCGACCTTCCGCAAGGATTATCGCCCGCCCGACTATTGGGTGCGCGAAGTTGAATTGGACGTTGCGCTCGATCCTTCGACGACGCGGGTCCGATCGACCCTGACGGTCGAGCGCAACGGCGCGCATGACCGGCCGCTGCGCCTCGCCGGCGACGGGCTCGTTGCGCTGTCGGTCAGCGTCGATGGCGGCGCGGCGCGTTGGTCGATGGACGGCGATGATTTGGTGGTCGAAATCGACCGCGATACGGCCCGGGTCGAGACCGAGGTCGAGATTTCGCCATACTCCAACAGCAAGCTGATGGGGCTCTATTCGTCGGGTGGGATTCTCTGCACGCAGTGCGAGAGCCAGGGCTTCCGGCGGATCACCTTCCACCCCGACCGGCCCGACGTGCTGTCGGTCTATCGGGTACGGATGAGCGCCGACAAGGCGCGCTTCCCGGTGCTGCTGGCCAATGGCAATTTGGTGGCGTCGGGTGACGGCGAGGGGGGAACTCACTGGGCCGAGTGGCACGATCCCTTCCCCAAGCCGTCCTATCTGTTCGCGATGGTCGCGGGCGATCTTGCCGCCAATCGCGATACGTTCATCACGGTCAGCGGGCGGACGGTCGATCTCGCCATCTGGGTGCGCGAGGCCGATCTGCCCAAGACCGCGCACGCGATGATGAGCCTCAAGCAGGCGATGGCGTGGGACGAGCAGGCCTATGGCCGCGAATATGATCTCGACACGTTCAACATCGTCGCGGTCGAGGATTTCAACTTCGGCGCGATGGAGAACAAAGGGCTCAACGTCTTCAACTCGCGCTATGTGCTGGCCGACCAGGACACCGCGACCGACGCCGACTTCGACGCCATCGCCGGGGTCGTCGGCCACGAATATTTCCATAATTGGTCGGGCAATCGGGTGACCTGCCGCGACTGGTTCCAGCTGAGCCTGAAGGAAGGCTTTACCGTGTTCCGCGACCAGAGCTTTTCGGCCGATATCGGATCGGCGGCGGTCAAAAGGATCGACGACGTGCGGCTGCTCCGCGCCGCGCAATTCCCCGAGGATTCGGGGCCGCTGGCGCATCCGGTGCGGCCCGACAGCTATCTGGAAATCACCAATTTCTACACCGCGACGATCTATAACAAGGGCGCCGAAGTGATCCGCATGATGCGGACGATTTTGGGAGCGGAGGCGTTTCGCGCCGGGGCGGACCTGTACTTCGCGCGGCACGATGGCGAGGCCGCGACGTGCGACGATTTCGTCAAGGCGATGGAGGATGCCAGCGGGGTCGATCTGACCCGCTTTAAACTGTGGTACGAGCAGGCCGGGACGCCGCGGGTCGAGGCGCGGCTGGTGCATGATGCTGCTACGCGGACCGCGACGCTGCACTTGGCGCAGAGCATTCCGCCGACCCCGGGTCAGCCCGACAAACGGCCGATGCCGATCCCGCTGGTTACCGCGCTGATCGGCGCCGACAGCGGCAGCGAGATTGCGGCCGAGCGGCTGATCCTGCTCAAGGAGGCGGCGCTTGTCGTGACGTTCGAGGGGGTGGTCGAGCCGCCGTTGCTGTCGATCAACCGCGGTTTTTCCGCACCCGTGATCATCGACGCGGAACGGCAGCCGGGCGAACTTGAGGCGCTGGCGGCGAGCGATGGCGATCCGTTCGCGCGCTACGAAGCGCTGCAGGACATGATGCTCAAGGTGCTGATCGCGAGGGCGTCGGGTGGTGACGCCGATCCCGCCCCGGTGATCGCGGCGATGCGCGGCACGCTCACGAGCGCACTCGACCCGGCGTACAAGGGCGAGGCGCTGGTGATGCCATCGGAAAGCCTGATCGGCGACCGGATGGACAAGGTTGACCCCGATGCGATCCACGCCAGTCGCGACGCGCTGCGCAAGGCGGTCGGCACCGCGCTGGCGACTGAGCTTGGCGAGGCGCAGAGCGCGGGCGCGGCGGGGAGCGACCTGTCGAGCGCAGCCAAGGGGATTCGGCGCCTGAAGACGGTGGCGCTGTCGCTGATCGCGGCGGGCGATGCCGGCCGCGGCGCGGCGCTGGCCAAGTCGCAGTATGAAGCGGCGGACAATATGACCGACCGGCAGGGCGCGCTATCGGTGCTGACCATGCTCGACGGACCCGAGCGCGAGGCGGCGCTGGCCGATTTCCACGAGCGCTATCGCGGTGACGGGCTGGTGATCGACAAATGGTTCGCGCTCCAGGCGGCCGCGCCGCGCCGCGACACGATCGAGACGGTTGGAGCGCTGCTCGGGCATGCCGACTTCACGATGACGAACCCCAACCGGCTGCGCTCGCTGGCGGGGAGCTTCGCCGGCAATCAGTGGGTCTTTCACGAGGCGTCGGGGCGGGGATATCGGCTGCTCGCCGACCTCATCGTCAAGGCCGATGCGATCAACCCGCAGGTGGCGGCGCGGCTGGTCCCGCCGCTGGGGCGGTGGCGGCGGTTCGAGCCGGCCCGGGCGGCGTTGATGCGCGCCGAGCTCGAGCGGATCGTGGCAACTTTGAGGTTGAGCAAGGACGTGTTCGAGCAGGCGTCGAAGTCGTTGGTTTAGCGCTCCGGAGTTCGCGGCGCCTTACGGCGCGCCTGCGCACCGCCGGCCTTCGCCGAGGTGAAACCCGTTACCCCCCGATCCACTTCGCCACTTCGGCGGCGACCTGATTGGCGGCTTGGTTGAGGGCGGGGCCGACGGTGCGGGCGGTGCCGTCGGCGGGGACCTTGGCTTCGAAGCGGCGGGTTTCGACGCGGGTGCCGCCGGCGGTGGCGAGCGCGCCGTCGTAGCGGACGATGACCATTCCCTCGGCGGTGTCATAGCCGAAACGGGTCAGGTTGCCGCTGAGCTTGAGCCCCGGATCGAGCGACGCCTGGTTGGGATCGAGCACCACGCGGCTGGTGGTCCGCAGGGTGGTTTCCTGAAGCAGATCCTGGAACAATTTGTCGGGCGCATCGACCCACTGAAGGTCCTTGATATAGGCCACAGCGGTCGGGCCGACGAGCGCTGGGACGCGGGTCGAGGCCAATTCCTTGGGGACCACCGGGACGTCGATCGTGATCGCCTCGCCCGGCGCGGCGATACGGCTGATCGAGGCCGGGGCCGGGGCCTCGCTGGTCAGAGTAAGCAGGGTCGGCGGGACCTTCTTGCCGCCGAGACAGGCGGCGAGCGAAAGGGCGCCAACAGTGACGAGGATCAGGCGGGGAGCACGCATCATTTCGTCTTTCCAGGCTTGTAGTCGGGGAGTTTTTCGGGGCCGAGCACGCCCAGCGCGCCGTCGTTGTTCAGGCGATCGCTGAACTGGCGGAGACTGCCCGACAAGTCCCGAAGATCGCGGACCAGGCGGTTGGCCTCGGGCAACGTCGACTTGGTGAGGTTCTGGATGCCGGGCCTGGCGTCGGTAATCATCCCATTGAGATTGTCCGCCGCTTTCTGGGCCGAGGCGATCGTCTTGCGCAAATCTTCAGCCGCCGGGCGACCCTGCTCGTTGACCAGTTTGTTGGTGCTGTCGGCAAGGCGCGCGACATTCTGTGCGGCGAGTCCGGCGTTGTGTGCGGCGAGCCTGGCGTCGGCGATCGCATCGGCGAGGTCGGGCGCGCGCGCGGCCAACACGGCGGTGGTCTTGTCGACGTTCTCAAGGATGTCGGAAATTGCATTCTGGTTTTTGTCGCTGACCAATTCGGTAAGGCGTTCGGTCAGCCGCTGAATCCGCTCCATCAGTTCCGGCGCGCTGGCGAGCAGCGCGCCGAGGCCGCCCGAAGTGGCGGGAATCACCGGGCAGCCCTGCGGGCCGGTCTGGGTCAGCGCCTTGGCGCCGCGGACCGCGCCGTCGAGCTGAATTTCCGGCGGGGCGGTGAAACCGACGGTCTTGATCTGTGCCGACGTGCCCTGGAGCACCGGGGTATCCGAGTTGACCTCGATTCGCACCCAGACGAATTCGGGACGGTCGGGGAGCAGGCTTATCTTGGTGATCTGGCCGACGGGGACGCCCGAGAAACTGACGTTGGTGCCCTTGTTGAGGCCGCCGACGCCCTGCTGGAAATAGATGTCGAAGCATTGTTTCTGGACGTTGGACAGGCCGGCCAGCCAGACTACGAACAGCAGCAATCCGGCAAGCAGCGCCAGCACCATGCTGCCCACCAGAATATGGTTCGACCTTGTCTCCATGGCCTGTCCGTCAGCCCCCTCTACGCTTTCGCCGCCGCACGTCCGCGCGGCCCGTTAAAATATTCTTGAATCCAAGGATGGTCCAAAGCCAGCAATTGTTCAATCGTTCCGACCGCAACGACCTTTCGATCCGCCAGCACCGCCACCCGGTCGCAGATTGCGTAAAGCGTGTCGAGGTCATGGGTGATGAGGAACACCGTAAGGTCGAGCTTGCCGCGCAGCGAAAGAATGAGCTCGTCGAAATTCTGCGCCGCGATCGGGTCGAGCCCGGCGGTCGGCTCGTCGAGGAACAATAGTTCGGGATCAAGCGCGAGCGCCCTGGCGAGGCCGGCGCGCTTGATCATCCCGCCCGACAGCTCGGACGGATATTTGGGCCCGGCATCGGCCGGAAGCCCCGACATGGCGATCTTGTAGCTCGCGATCTCGTCCATCAGCGTGGTCGAGAAATGAAAATATTCGCGCAACGGCACTTCGACATTCTCGGCCACGGTGAGGGTCGAGAACAAGGCGCCGTTCTGGAACAGGATTCCCCAGCGGCGGCGGATGTTCTTGGCCTCATCCTCCTCGCGCCCGATCATATTCTCGCCGAGCACCTCGATCGTGCCGTCGGCCGGGGTCTGAAGCCCGATGATCGAACGCATCAGCACCGACTTGCCGGTGCCCGACCCGCCGACCACGCCGAGAATCTCGCCGCGGCGCAGGTCGAGATCGAGATTTTCGTGGATGATCTGCTCGCCGAAATGGTTGTCGAGCCCGCGGATGGTGATCACCGGGGTCTCGCTATCGGGCAGGATGGGAGAGACCGTCATGCCCAGCCGATCGAACTGAAGAATACCGCGAAGACAGCGTCGAGGACGATCACCATGAAGATCGACTGGACCACTGCGGCAGTGGTGCGAAGCCCGACTTCCTCGGCGTTGGATTCGACCAGCATGCCCTGGAAGCAGCCGGCTAGGGCGATGATGAAGCCGAATACCGGCGCCTTGATCAGCCCGACCCACAAGTCGGTCAGCGGAACGACTTCCCGGATCCGCTGGACGTAGGTCAGGGGCGGAATTCCAAGGTAGATCCAGCAGAAAATGCCGCCGCCGAGTAGCGACATGATCATCGCGAAAAAGGCAAGCAACGGCATCATCACCACCGAGGCGAGCATCCGCGGGATGACCAGGGCCTCGATCGGCGAGACGCCGATGGTCCGCATCGCGTCGATTTCCTCGGTCAGCTTCATCGTCCCGATCTGTGCCGCGAACGCGCTGCCCGAGCGACCAGCGACCATGATCGCGGTCATCAGGGTGGCGAGTTCGCGCACGCTGATCCGGCCGATCAAGTTGATGGTATAGACTTCGGCGCCGAACTGCCTGAGCTGGACCGCGCCCTGCTGGCCGATGACGATGCCGATGAGGAAGGTCATCAGCCCGATGATGCCAAGCGCGCGGACCCCGACCACGTCGAACCGCTGGACCACAGCGTTGAGCCGAAAGCGGTGCGGGCGCTTGGCGATGTTGAAAAAACCGATCAGGGTCGCGCCGAAGAAGCTCAAGAGGCCGACGAAAGTCTGGCCGGTTTCGGCGACCCACTCGCCCAGTTCTTCGACCGCGCCGGCCATGCCGCCGCGCCTGTCGGGGATCACCTGGACCGGGCGATCGGCCTCGGCCACCTGGTCGAGCAGGCCGCGGATTTGCTTGGATTCGCCGGTCACCTTGGCGCCGCGATCGCGCACCGCACGATAGACTAGCCAGGCGCCAACAGTGTCCATCTTGGCAACGCCCGACAGGTCGATCGTCATCCCGTCGGCCATCGCCGCAATCTCGCGCTCGGTTGTCGCGGCGCGTGAAATGGTCAGCGTGCCGACGCAGCTGTAGCAATGGTCGGCGGTATCATCGCCTTTACCGGACTGGGTGTGACTGGCCATCGCCGGCGAGACTGCGCGAAATCGCCGTGAGCGGCAAGGGGCGGGAGGCCAAGTGGCGCAATCCGCCTCTTTCTTGCCGAATTTTGTGCCCTATAGGACGCTCAAGATGGAGCAGATAGCGACCCCAGCGCCCTCCGACGCGCCGCCGACGTTCGTCACGGTCGGGTCGAACCCGGCGCTGGTCTTCGGGCTCGATGCCTCGACCCGCGCGCACCGGCTGGCGGCCAAGGCCAAGCTCGATTGCGCGGATAGTGTGCGGCCCGGATGCGCAGCGCTGCTCGCCGACCTCGCCTTCGCCTGGGATCCAGCGTGGCTCGCGGCGATTGCCAAGCGCCCGGGCAGCGTGTTGATGCTGGGTGATCGCGCGGTACTGGCGCATTTTTCAGCGGGGATGGACCCGGCGCCGATGGTCGCGGCGATGGTTGGGGGTCTTCCATGGACCGGCGGCGCGCTCGACCGGCTTGACGCGGCCACCGCCCAGATCAGCAATCACGAACTCAGGAAGCGCAACCGGCCGTTCGTCCTTGCGCTCGATGCCGCCGACCCCGAGCCGGTCGAGCGTGCGGCCTATGACGCAAGCTACAAGGGCGTAACCGACGCGCTGACGCTTTATCTGTGGCGCGGGCTGGCGTTCCATCTGACGCGGATCGCGGCGCGCGTCGGAATGACCCCCAACCAGGTGACGCTGATCGGGGCATTGCTGTGCATCGCGACATTCTTCCTGTTCAGGCGCGGCGACTACTGGCTTGGAATGGCGACGGGCTTCGGCTTCATGGTGCTCGATACGGTCGACGGCAAACTGGCGCGCTGCACTGGGCAATCGTCGTGGTGGGGCAATATATTCGACCATGGCATCGACCTCGTCCACCCGCCTTTCTGGTGGTGGGCGTGGGCTGACGGACTCTATTTCCACGGCGACCCGTTCGAACCGGTCTACCAGGTGCTGATCGTGTCGGCGATCGTCGGCGGCTATGTCGTCCAGCGGGTGATCGAAGGCATCTTCATGCGTAAATATGGGATGCATATCCACGTCTGGCGGCCGATCGACAGCCGCTTCCGGCTGATCACCGCGAGGCGCAACCCGAACATGATCATCCTGCTCGGCAGCCTGCTGTTTCGCCGCCCCGACATGGGGCTGGAGCTGGTCGCCTTGTGGACGATCGTGTCGCTGATCTTCCACGCGGTGCGGCTGGCGCAGGCCAATGCGCACTCCGAACGCGGCCGAAAGCTGACCAGCTGGCTGGCATGACCCGCTGGACCGCATTGCTGCTCGCTGGATCGCGCCCGGGCGGCGACCCGTTTGCAGATGCGAACGGGGTGACGGCCAAAGCGCTGATTCCGGTCGCGGGTGAGGTGATGATCCTGCGACCGGTGCGGGCGCTGCTTGGCAATGTGCGGATCGGCCGGGTCAGGGTGCTGGCGCAGGACGGAGCGGCGCTGCGGCCGGTGTTGCCCGAGGATTCGCGGCTGTCAGTCGAGCAGTCGGGCGCGACCATCGCCGCGACGATCGAGGCGATCATCGCCGACCCCGCGACCCGCTGGCCATTGCTGGTGACGACCGCCGACCATGCCTTGCTCGACGGCGCGATGATCGACGATTTCTGCGCCCGCGCGGAAGGGGCCGACCTCGCCATCGGGCTGGTTGAGCGGGCAGCGCTGATGGCGCGATTGCCCGAGACCAAGCGCACCTGGCTCGGGTTTCGCGGCGGTGCTTACTCGGGCGCCAATTTGTTCGCGCTCGGATCGCCGAAAGCGGCGGCGGCGATCCGACTGTGGCGCGAGATCGAGCAGGATCGCAAGCAGGGCTGGAAATTGCTGGCGATGCTGGGCGTACCGGGGATGCTCGGGCTGCTCCGGCTGTGGACGCTCGACAAGGTCATGCGCCAGGTCGGGCGGCGGCTCGGGCTGACGATCCGTGCGATCCGGCTCAATGATCCACTGGCCGCGGTCGATGTCGACAAGCCGGCCGATCTGGAATTGGTCGAAGCGATCATCGCGGGGCGCGGATGACCGACCTGGCGATTTACGACATGGACCGAACCGTCACCCGGCGCGCGACCTATACCCCGTTCCTGTTGCATTGCGCCGCTCGCCGAGCGCCGTGGCGGCTGCTGGCGTTGCCGTTGGTAGTGGGATCGATGCTGCTCTATGTTGCCAAGATCATCGACCGCGGGCGGTTGAAGGAGATCAACCATCGGCTGTTGCTGGGAAGCGAGACCCATCCCGAGGTGCTCGGGCCGTTGGTTGCCTCGTTTGCCGAGGCGACGGTGCGCAACAACGTTCGCCCGGGCGCGCGGGCCGCGATTGCTCGTGACAAGGCCGACGGGCGGCGGGTGGTGATGGCGACCGCGAGCTACCGTTTTTACGCACGCGGGATCGCCGAAGCGCTGGGGTTCGATGACACGATCGGGACCGACACGATCCTCGGGATCGACCAACGGGTGCATGCGAAGATCGATGGGCAGAATTGCTATGGCCCGGAGAAGCTGCGGATGATCGAGGCGTGGCTTGCGGCGGAGGGGATCGAGCGCGGGACGGTGCGGTTCTACTCCGACCATGCCAGCGACGCGCCGGTGTTCGAGTGGGCCGACGAGCCGGTGGCGGTCAATCCGCACGCGCGGTTGGCGCGGCTGGCGGAGGAGCGAGGCTGGCCGATCGAGGACTGGAATCGCGCTGCGCCGATGGTATGATCGCGGAATGATCACCTTTGACGAAGCGCTGGATTTCGAGCGGATCGCCGCGGCGCTGGTGACCCAGGCGCCCTATCCGCACGCGGTCATCAAGGACAGCATATTGCCCGAGGCGGCGCGGGCGCTGGCCGGGGCGCTGCCGAGCGTGACCGAGCACGGCAGTCTGCGGTTCCACCAGATTGACCGCTCGCCCGAGCTCGACGCGCTGATCGCCGAATTGGAGTCCGATCGCTTCCGAGCGCTGATGGAGCAGAAGTTCGACATCGACCTGTCGGGCAAGACGATCTTCCACACCTATCGCGGGATGATGCGCAAGCAGGACGGGGTGATCCACACCGATACACCGGCCAAGACGTTGACCATCCTGCTCTACCTCAATCCACCCGAAGGTGAGGAAAAGGTGCCTCTGCGGCTGCTCAACTCACCCCGCGACCTCGACGATTATTTCGCCGAAGTGCCGTCGTCGATGGGGACGATGCTGCTGTTCAAGGTAACCGACAATTGCTGGCACGGGCACAAGTCGATGGTCGGTCCGCGCCATTCGCTCCAGCTCAATTATCTGAGCGGGATCGAGATGCAGGGGCATGAACGGTTGCGGCGGCGGTTCGCCAAGCTGAAGCGCACGTTGCTGGGGGCGAAGGGCTAGATTGCATTCAATGCGTTGTCGAAATCCGCGATCAGATCCTCGGCTTTTTCGACACCGATCGAAATCCGTACCAGATTGTCGGTAATTCCAAGCGCCGCCTTGCGCTCGTCGGGGACCGAGAGGTGGGTCATCGCTGCCGGGGCGGAAGCCAGCGTCTCGGTGCCGCCGAGGCTGACCGCGAGCTTGGCGATCTTAAGCGCGTCGAGGAAGGCGAATGCCTCGCGCTCGCCGCCCTTGAGGTAAAGCGAAAAGGTCGATCCGGCACCGAGGCAATGGCGCTGGTAAATGTCGTGCTGGCGCGATCCGGGCTCGAGGAAGCCGAGGTAGCCGACGGTCTCGACCTTGGGGTGATCCTTGAGGAAGGCGCAGACTTTGGCGGCATTTTCGCCGGCGCGGCTCATCCGCAGCTCGAGCGTTTCGAGGCTCCGCAGCAGCATCCACGCGGTATTGGGGTCGCAAATCCCGCCCATCGTGTTGCGAATCATGCGAACCTTGTCGAGCAACGCCTTCGATCCAGTGAGTCCGCCGGCGACGAGATCGCTGTGGCCGCCGGCATATTTGGTCAGGCTGTAGACCGAAATATCGGCGCCCTGGTCGATCGGGCGCGCCCACAGCGGGCCGAGGAACGTATTGTCGATCGCGATCGGCGGGCGCGCATCGCTCGGGAAGGCGGCGGCGCGGGCATCGCGCACCGCCTCGACATCGACCAAGGCATTGGTCGGGTTGGCGGGACTTTCGAGGTAGATCAGCGAGACATTGCCCATCGCCTTGGCGCGGGCCAGCACGTCGTCGATTTCGTCGCGCGTCGCACCCGCCGGAAAGTCGAGATATTTGA
The DNA here is from genome assembly GCA_038244345.1 of Sphingomonadales bacterium. Taxonomy (GTDB): domain Bacteria; phylum Pseudomonadota; class Alphaproteobacteria; order Sphingomonadales; family Sphingomonadaceae; genus Sphingomicrobium. The sequence goes on from JBBRTO010000029.1 coordinate 12,409, forward strand.
CTCCGAACTGGGCGAGGATCTTGGCGATGATCGTCTCGGTCGCGGCATAGAGCGGGCCTGAATGAACAATCACATCGCCCGGCCGGACGAAGGTCAGGAACAAGGTGGTGATCGCGGTCATGCCGGACGAGAAGGCCAGCGATTCCTCAGCATCCTCCCACAGCCTGAGGCGATCCTCGAGGATGTTCTGGTTGGGATTGTTAAAGCGCGAATAGACCAACCCATCGCCAGCGCCCGGGCGGCGGCCAGTGATCCCTTCGAAGAATAATTTGCCGTCGGCAGCGCGCTCGAACACGAAGGTCGAGGTGAGGAAGATCGGCGGCTTCAAGGAGCCTTCGCTGAGCGCCGCATCGAACCCATAGCCCATCATCAGCGTCGACGGATCGAGCTTGTGGTTGCCGATGTGGGTGGCGGCTTCCTTGGGGCGGCGGCTGGTCAATTCATGTCTCCTTAGTCGCGCGCGCCTTAGCTGGTGGCTGGCCCAGGCGCTAGGCCGATCAGGCTCAACTGGCGGCCATAATCGGGCTCGCCGCGATGCGTTGCGTGGCGATAGCTGAAGAAACGATCGGGCTGCGCATAAGTGTCGAGCCCGAGCGCTTCGATGCGGGCGATGCCGGCGGCGGCGAGGCTTGCGACGACAAAGGATTCAAGGTCGAAATGGGGCTTGTCCGAGGGGCCGTCGGTGAAGAAACGGTGGTTTGCGGGGGCGGCCGCGATCAGGCGCTCGGCGAAGGCGTGGTCGACCTCGTAATTGGCCCTGGCGATGCATGGTCCGACCGTTGCGGCGATCCGGTCGCGGCGGGCGCCGAGTTTTTCCATTGCGGCGACGATGCTGGCCGCGACCCCGGCGACCGCGCCGCGCCAGCCGGCATGGGCGGCGCCGATGACCCCTGCGTCGCGGTCGGCGAGCAGGATCGGAGCGCAGTCGGCGGTGAGGATCCCAAGCAGAATGCCGGGGTGGTCGGTGACGAGCGCGTCGGCTCGAGGGCGGTTGTCGTCGGGCCAGTCACCGGCCTCGATCGCCTCGGCGGAATGGACCTGGTGGACGGTGACCAGGCGGGCGCCGGGAAGCACCGCGTCGACCGCGCGGTGGCGGTTTTCGATGATCGCGTCGCGGTCGTCGCTGCTGCCCCAACCAGCGTTGAGCCCGGCGAGGATGCCGGTGGAGACACCGCCCGAGCGGCCGAGAAAACCGTGTGGGAGATCGCCAAGCGCGGCGGCGCGGATCACTTCAATTCCGCTCACAGCGGGCGGCGCATGACGACGTCCTCATCGGCGTGGTTGCCGACCATGAAAGCGTAGCGGCCCTCGGCAATGAAGCCCCAGCGTTCGTAGAATTTGCGCGCGCGGTGGTTGTCGACGAACACCGAGAGATAGAGATCCTCGCCTTCACGCCCTTCCGCCTCGCTGATCACCCAGCGCATCATCTCGTCGGCCAGGCCCTTGCCCTGCCAGTCGTTGAGCAAATAGAATTGACGAAGCTCGATCGCCACGCCGCGCGGTTCGAACGGCAAATGCGGTGGGCCGACCTTGGCGTAGCCGACCGCGACTGCCCCCAACTTACCTGGCGCCTCGACCAGCAGCACGGCGAATTCGGGATCGCACAGCTCGGCCGCCCAATGCTCCTCGGCGTGGGTCTTGAGGAACAGGTCGAGATCGTCGGGATCGTAAAGATGACCGAAGGTGTCGCTGAAGGTGCGCGCGCCGAGTGCGGCGAGGGTCGCGGCGTCGGCCTTGGTCGCGGGACGAAGGGCGATGGTCATTCGAACCCCGCGGGGCTCGGCCAGTCGGGGGAGTGGATCGCGATCACCTTGAACAGATCGCCCATCTCGGCGCTGCCAGTCAAGCGGTCGAGCGCGGAGGCGACCTGATCTGTGCGGTCGGGGTTAGTGCGAACCAGCGCCTCGGCGCGCTGGACGATGCCGAGGCGGGTCAGCCATTCGCCTTGGGTCGCCAGTGCGGTGACCGCCGCGCCCGCCCGACGAGCGACCTCGGCCACGGCCTCGAAATCGACATGGGCGGTGAGGTCCTGCTCGCCGGGATTGGCCAAAGGATCGGCGAAGCGATGGGCCTTGACCGCCTGCAACGTGTCGCCGGGCGCGCTGACGGCGTGGCCGTAGTCGATGATCAGCGCGAGCCCGCCATGGCGAGCGAGGTGCGCGGCGATGGCGTGGACCGCCGAGTCGCGGGCGGGGGAGGTCTCGACGATCATGCCATTGGCGGTGAAGGCGAGCGCGCCGCCGCTGAGGCCGACCAGCCGCTGTTCGTCGCCGATCCACTGGCGGACCGGCAGCGCGTCGAGGAATTCATTGGCGGCGAGCAGTAAAGGGCGCGGGGGGAGTTGGGCAATGCTGTCGTGGAAGATCGTCTTGGAGACGCGGGTTCGCTGGACATCGCGCAAGGCGGGGCTGGTCTCGACCAGATGAGTTTCGACCTCCCCGATCACCCGCAGGGCGTCGGCGGCAAGCGTTCCGCGTCCCGGGCCGAGCTCGGCGTAGATCGCGTCGCCGCCGCCTGCGCGATGCCAGCAATCGGCGAGGCAGGCGCCGACCATCTCGCCGAACATCTGGTGGATTTCGGGCGCGGTGGTGAAATCGCCGCTGGCGCCCAGGGGATCGCGGGTTGCGTAATAATGCGCGTTGCAGGCGGCCATATAGGCCTCGACACTGATCGGCCCGCGGTTGCAGATTCGCTGCCTGAGGTCGTCGCCGAAGCTCAGGCCACGCTCTCCGTCCCGGCGATCGGCTCGACCCTGTGGCGGCGCCCTTTCGCTGTGGCCATCAAATAGAGGCCGCCGACGATCATCGGCACCGACAGCCACTGGCCCATGTGCAAGCCCGTCGCCTGAGCGAAGCCGACCAGCTGAGAATCGGGTTCGCGGATATATTCGACCGCGAAGCGAAACAGGCCGTAGAACAGGATGAACGCCCCGACGAGCTTGCCCGGTTCGTAGCGCGCCTTGGTCTTCCAGAACATCCAGGCGAGGATCGCGAACAGCACCACGCCCTCGAGCAACGCCTCGTACAATTGGGTCGGGTGGCGGCCGGGGCCGAGCGCCGGCTGGCCCATGATCAAGGGGAATCGAACCGCCCATGGCACACTGGTCGGCGCGCCCCACAATTCGCCGTTGACGAAGTTGGCGACGCGCACCAGCCCGAGCCCGATCGGCGCGGTGCAGGCGACATAATCGTGGACCCGCAGCCAGTTCAGCTTCTCCTTGCGGGCGAGGTAGAGGATTCCGATCGTGGTGCCGATCACCCCGCCGTGGAAGCTCATCCCGCCGTCCCACAATTTCAAGATGTCGAGCGGGTGCTGGAGATAATAGCCGAGGTTGTAGAACAAAACGTAGCCGATCCGACCGCCGAAGATGACCCCGAGCGATGCGTAGAACACCAGATCGTCGGCATGGCGGCGGGCGAGCGGGGCGCCGGGCTGCTTGATCAGTTTGAGCAAATACCAATAGCCGAGGAAGATTCCGGCGAGGTAGCCGAGGCTGTACCAGCGAAGCTCGAAGAAGCCGAGATGGAGCGCCACAGGCGACAATCCGAGGTCATAATAGCTGATCGCGTCGAGATTGTTGGCAATCGCTGCATTCATGGCTCTTCCCCCGTGCGGTGACGCCTCATAAGGTGCGCGACGGGGAAGGCAAAGGAGAAGCGATGCCAAGCGAGCTCGACCGCACATTCGACGCCACTTTGGCCACGGTGATCGGTCCTGGCGGGCGTGTCGTGATCGAGCGCGACCCATTCGGCCAGGCGATAGCCGCCAACTTCCCGGCGACGCTGCCGGGCTTCTTCGACGCATTCTGCGCCTTGAACGGCACGACCGATGCAATTGTCTCCTGCGACGAGCGGCTGACCTTCGCCGACCTCGACCGACTGTCGGGCGCGGTGGCGCGCGGGCTGGTCGAACGGGGCATCGCCAAAGGCGACCGGGTGGCAATCGCGATGCGCAACTGCCCGAGCTGGATCATCACCTACATGGCGGCGCTGAAGGCCGGCGCGATCGCGACCCTGATCAACGGCTGGTGGCAGACCGAGGAACTGACGCACGCGCTGAACCTTACCGCGCCGAAGCTGATCCTGGCCGACCCGCCGCGCGCCGCGCGGATCGCCGATATCGCCGGCGATTGGGAGCTGGTGACGATAGCGATCGAGCGCGATGCAAGCGAGGCGCTGACGACGCTGGTCGGCGCGGACGCGACGACTGCCTTGCCGGTCATTACCCCCGACGACGACGCCACCATCTTGTTCACTTCGGGCTCGACCGGCGAGTCTAAAGGCGCGCTGTCGACCCACCGCGCGGTGACCACCGCAATCTATACTTACGCAACCCATCTGATCACCTTGCTCGGCATCCTCACCTCGCGCGGGACACCGCCGGCCAATCCGCCCAAGACCCTGGTCAACGTGCCCTTGTTCCACGTCACCGGCGAAGTGCCGGTGCTGCTGACCAGCTTCATCGTCGGGCGAACGATGGTGCTGATGCCCAAATGGGATGCGGGCGAAGCGCTGCGGCTGATCGAGCATGAAAAGGTGACCTATTTTGTCGGGGTGCCGACGATGAGCCTCGAGCTGATGAACCACCCCGACCGCGAGCGGTTCGATTTGTCGTCACTGACTGACATCGCCGCCGGCGGCGCGGCGCGCCCGATCAGCCACGTCACCCGGCTTCAGGAGAGTTTCAGCGGCGCTCAGCCGGCGCTCGGCTATGGCCTGACCGAGACCAACGCCGTCGGCTGCGGCAATTTCTGGAAGAATTATGCCGATAAGCCGGCCTCGACCGGGCGCGCCACCGCGCCGTTCGTCGAAATCGCGATCCTTGGCGAAGGCGACCAGCATCTGGCCCCCGGCGAGCGCGGCGAAATCGGCATCCGCACCGCGGCCAATATCAAGGGTTATTGGTGCAATCCGCAAGCGACCGCTGCGACATTCACCGACGACCATTTCCTCAAGACCGGCGACATCGGCTATCTCGACGAGGACGGCTATCTGTTCATTGTCGACCGCAAGAAGGACATCATCATTCGCGGCGGCGAGAATATCTCGGCGGCCGAGGTCGAGGCCGCGCTCTACGACTGTCCCGACGTGGCCGAAGCAGCGGTGTTCGCCGCACCCGACGAGCGGCTCGGCGAGATACCAGTCGCGGTCCTTCTTCTCACCGAGGACAGCCTGCTCGACGAGGCGGGGCTTCGCTGCTTCCTCGAAGGCAAGCTTGCAGCCTACAAGATCCCCGAACGGATGATCTTCGCAGACCAGCCGCTGCCGCGCCTCGGCACCGGCAAGATCGACCGGGTCGCGTTGAAGCAGAAATACGCGCGTTGAAGCCGGTCGACCGCCGAACTTTGCTGGTCGGTGGCGGGCTCGGCATTGGGCTGATCGTCGCCTTCGCCGCCTGGCCGCGCACGGTCGGAAGCGGGCTGACCGCGGCAAAGGGCGAGCGGGTATTTGGCCATTATTTGAAGATCGCGCCCGACGGCCGGGTGACGGTCGCGGTGCCGCAGGCCGAAACCGGGCAAGGCGCGTGGACCGGGCTGGCGCAGATTGCCGCCGACGAGCTTGGTGCGGCGTGGGAGCAGGTCGCGGTCGAGCCGGCTCCGGCGGCGGCGGTCTATGCCAATAGCCTGCTCAAGGGCAGGACGACCGCAAGCGCGACCTCGGTGCGGGCGTTCGAGCAGCCGCTGCGCGAGGCCGGCGCGATGGCGCGCGACCTGATGGTGCGAGCGGCGGCGGCCCACTGGAATGTCGATTCGTCGCAATGCGACACCGCCGACGGGTTCGTGATCCATGGTGCGGATCGACTTGCCTTCGGCCAAGTGGCCGAAGCGGCGGCGGCGCTCGAGCCGGCCAAGCCCAGGCTGAGGCGCGTCGGCAGCGGGCGGCTTGTCGGCCAGTCGCTGGCGCGGCTTGATTTGCCCGCCAAGTCCGACGGGTCGCTGCGATTTGCGTCCGACGTAAGGCTGCCGGGCATGCTGTTCGCGGCGGTGCGCATCGCGCCGCCGGGCGGGCGGTTAACGGGCTTTTCGCGCGCGGCAGCTGAGCAATCGCCGGGGGTGAAGGGGCTGGTCGTGACCGACGGTTGGCTCGCGGCACTGGGCGAGACCTGGTGGGCGGCCGAGCGCGCGTTGGTCGCCGCCGGGGCGCGGTTCACCGGGTCGGCCGATGCGGATGATGCCGCGATCCAGGCGGCGCTCGACGGGGCGCTGGAAGTTGGCGACCGGCGATCCCTGGTCGCGCGCGGCGATTATGCGGCGACGGTCGGCAATGCCCGCGCATTGGCCGCGACGTATCGGATCGCGCCGGCCGAGCATCGCTCGCTCGAACCGCTGTCGGCCACCGCGCGCATTGCGAACGGGCGGGTCGAAGTTTGGGCGCCGGTGCAGGCTTATGACGAGGCGCTCGCCGCCGCCGCCGCTGCTGCCGGGATCAAGCCGGGGGCGGTGACGCTCTACCCGATGCCGATCGGCGACCCCTCGGGGCGGGCGATGGTAGCCGATGCGATCCCGATCGCGGTCGAACTTGCGCGCCGCTCGGGCCGGCCGGTGCAACTCACCGTCTCGGCCAAGGTTGGCCGCAACCATGACCGGCTCCGTCCGCCAATGCTGGCGCGGATGACGGCGCTGCCCTCGCCAGCGGGCGGGATTGCCGCGTGGGGCGGGCGGTTCGTTACCGTCAGCGACACCGAGCTTCCCGGCGCCACCCCGGCCTATGCGGTGCCGGTGATGCGGATCGATTTGATCGCGGCCGAGCTGCCGATCGCCACCGGATATATGCGCGGCGGAAGCGAGGCGCTGACCGCCTTCGCCAATGAAAGCTTCATCGACGAGATGGCGCGCGAGCTTGGCGCCGAGCCATTCTCCGTCCGCATGGGGCTGCTCGGCGGCAATGTGCGGCTGGCGAAAGTGCTCAATGCGGTGGCGACGCTCGGCGGATGGGACGGCGGCGCACCGGGCAGCCGGCTGGGGCTGGCCGCAGTCTCGGCGTTCGGGTCGCACATCGCCTTGCTTGCTGAGGCGGGGATCGGTGCCGACCAACGGGTTGCGGTCGAGCGGCTGGTGGCGGTGGTCGATTGCGGGCGGGCGATCAATCCGGGGCTGGTCAAGCAGCAGATCGAAGGATCGCTGATCGAGGCGCTGGCGCTGGCGACCAACGACGCACCGGAGATTGTCGCTGGAATGCCGGTCGCGCACCCACTGCGCGCCGCGGGGCTGAGCGGGGTGGCGAGGGTTCCAGCGATCATCGTCGAGATTGCGCCGAGCCGCGCCGAGGCGGGCGGGGTCAGCGGGCTTGGCCATGTGGTGCTCGCCGCCGCGGTCGCCAATGCGCTTGCCGCCGGCACCGGACGCCGCTTGCGCGACCTGCCGTTCAACCCCATGTCGTCATGATGCAGCCCCCGCCCGTTCATCCTGTCATTCCTGTGCCGAAGATCGGCGTCCTGCTGGTCAACCTCGGCACCCCCGATGCGCCCGATCCAGCCGCGGTTCGGCGCTATCTGGCAGAGTTCCTGAGTGACAAAAGGGTGGTCGAAATCCCGTCCTGGGCGTGGAAGCCGATCCTTCACGGGATCATCCTTCGCACTCGGCCGAAGAAGAGCGCGCATGCTTATGCCCAGGTGTGGAGCGAGGAAGGATCGCCGCTCGCCGCAGTCACTGCGCGCCAGGCCAAGGCGTTGCAGGCGCGGCTCGGCGAGGAACTGCTGGTGTCTTATGCGATGCGCTACGGCAATCCGGGGATCGTATCGGTGATCGAGGCGATGAAGGCCAAGGGTTGCGAGCGGATTCTGCTCGCCCCGCTCTACCCGCAATATTGCGCGGCGACGACCGCCACCGCCAATGATGCCGCGTTCGCTGCTTTGGCCGCGATGCGCTGGCAGCCGGCGCTTCGAACGCTTCCGCCTTATCATGATGATCCGGCCTATATCGCCGCGCTGAAGGGCGATCTCGAGCGGCAGATCGCTGTGCTCGGCTTCGTGCCGGACAAATTGCTGCTGAGCTTCCACGGAATGCCGCAGCGGACGCTTGAACTCGGCGACCCCTACCACTGTCATTGCCGCAAGACCGCTCGGCTGCTGGGCGAGGCGATGGGGCGCGAGGTCGATGTCGCCTTCCAGTCGCGGTTCGGCAAGGCCAAGTGGCTCGAACCGGCCACCGACTCCACCCTCAAGGCCTATCCGGCCAACGGCGTGACCAGGGTCGCGATCGCGGCGCCGGGCTTTTCCGCCGATTGCCTGGAAACGATCGAGGAACTGGGCATTCGCGGGCGTGACGATTTCCTCGCCGCGGGCGGGACACACTTCGCTCGGCTCGATTGCCTCAACGACGGCGCCGACGGAATGGCGATGCTCGACACGCTGATCCGCCGCGAACTTGCCGGATGGTGGCCGTCAGCCTAACTCTCAAAATAAAAACAGGAGAGAGTGATGGCACGAGTGGCAGTGGTGACCGGCGGGACTCGCGGGATTGGCGAGGCAATCAGCATCGCGCTGAAGGACATGGGGATGCAGGTCGCGGCGACCTATGCCGGCAATGAGGAGCGGGCGAAGGAATTCACCGATCGCACCGGAATCAAGACCTACAAGTTCGACGTCGCCGATCACCAAGCGTGCATCGACGGGGTGTCGCAGATCGAGGCCGATCTCGGCCCGGTCGATGTTTTGGTCAACAACGCCGGGATCACTCGCGACACGACGATGAAGCGGATGGACCACGCCAAATGGCAGGACGTGATCGACACCAATTTGGGTGGCTGTTTCAATATGGCCAAGGCAGTGTTCGAGGGGATGCAGTCGCGCGGCTACGGGCGGATCGTCAACATCGGCTCGATCAACGGCCAGGCCGGGCAATATGGCCAGGTCAATTATGCCGCCGCCAAGTCGGGGATCCACGGCTTCACCAAGGCGCTGGCGCAAGAGGGCGCGCGCAACAATGTCACCGTCAACGCCATCGCGCCGGGCTATATCGATACCGATATGGTCGCTGCCGTGCCGCCCGAAGTGCTCGGCAAGATCATCGCCAAAATCCCTGTCAACCGGCTCGGCAAGGCGAGCGAAATCGCGCGCGGGGTGGCGTTCCTGGTCGGCGAGGATGCCGGCTTCGTCACCGGATCGACGTTGTCGATCAACGGCGGGCAGCATATGTATTAAGATGAAGTTCGGCGTGCCCACCAAACGGTCGGTGACCATCGCCGGACATGAGACCTCGATCAGCCTCGAGCCGGTCTTCTGGGCCGCGCTGGAGGACGAGACGGCGCGGCGGAGGCTACCACTAAACGCGCTGATCGCGGCGATCGACGTCGAGCGCATGTCGGGCGACCCGCCGCCCAACCTCACCTCGGCGATCCGCCAGTGGCTATTTGCGTGCGGCGGCGGCGGCCGAGCGAACGGCGACGGCGCACCTACCGCCGGGATCACCGTCGGGGACTAGTCGACGTAAATCCCAACCACCTTCCAATCCGAGCCTTCGCGGGCGAGAGAAACCGTCTCGATGACGTCGGCCCGGTTCGCAAAACTGGAGCGGAATTTGACGACCTCTACTCCGGCGGGCGGCGCGGGCACGCTTTCCTGGCTCAGCGCGGTTCGGGAAACGAGGGCACCCAGCGGCACCCGGACCTTCTCGGCGACCGCCGACCATCGCTCGACCGTGTTCAATTTCCTGAACGATGTCCCGGTCGCAAGCCAGCCGTCTTTCCAGCGCCCCTGATCCCCAAGCACCAGCCAGTCGCGCGCCGAGCGTACGACCGCCGATTCGCTAACTGCGAGCGGAGCAGTTGTTTCGCCGGACGACGGCGCATTGGTCGCAGCGGATGGTGCCGTCCCGTCGGACAGCAGGGACAATGCTAGCACTCCAAGAAAAATCGACATGATGACAACTCCTGCAATGACCCCGGCCGGGCGATGCATTCGCCCTTGACCGGTGCCCGGTACCGCGTCCTGTTCCATATCTTTGGATGACGCGGCTTCCCCGATTTGCTTGTCCGCAAGATTTTGGGGGTCGTCACCCTCGGTATCAAGCAACAGCCGCGCCGCTCCGCGGCTGCTGGAGACTTCGAGTTTGCGCCGCGCGTCGCGCAGCCGTTCATTTACCGTGTGAATCGACAGGCCGAGGTGCCGTGCCATCGATTTCGCGTCATGCCCGCGCACAATCAGGCGCAGCGTCTGCTTCTCCTTTTCGGTCAGTGCTTGATATCCTGCCGACATTGGCTCGCTCGCGTTCGTCTCGTTCCGTGGAAAGGGCCTAGGTAGCAGCACCATTCGTCGCTACCCCCAAAAAATCGTATTGACCGTTCGCATCGTTCATCGGCTTC
>JBBRTO010000030.1:0-22012 GCA_038244345.1 Sphingomonadales bacterium
CACCGGCAAGACCGTTTTGTTGCAGAACATCGCCCGCGCCATCACCGACAATCACCCCGAGGTGTTCCTGATCGTGCTGCTGATCGACGAGCGGCCCGAGGAAGTCACCGACATGCAGCGCAGTGTGAAGGGCGAAGTCATCTCTTCGACCTTCGATGAACCTGCCTCGCGCCACGTCCAGGTCGCCGAAATGGTGATCGAGAAGGCCAAGCGGCTGGTCGAGCACAAGAAGGATGTCGTCATCCTGCTCGATTCGATCACCCGCCTTGGCCGCGCCTACAACACCGTCGTCCCGAGTTCGGGCAAGGTGCTGACCGGCGGCGTCGACGCCAACGCGCTGCAGCGGCCCAAGCGCTTCTTCGGCGCCGCGCGCAACATCGAGGAAGGCGGATCATTGTCGATCATCGCCACCGCGTTGATCGATACCGGCTCCAAGATGGATGAAGTCATCTTCGAAGAGTTCAAGGGCACCGGCAACAGCGAAATCGTGCTCGACCGCAAGGTCAGCGACAAGCGCATCTTCCCCAGTCTCGACGTCGGCAAGTCCGGCACCCGCAAGGAGGAATTGCTGGTCGATCCCGCGACCTTGTCGAAGATGTGGGTGCTGCGCCGGATCCTGATGCAAATGGGCACGATCGACGCGATGCAGTTCCTGCTCGACAAGATGAAGGACGCCAAGTCCAACGAGGACTTCTTCGCCAGCATGAATCAGTAGCTGAGCCGGACACCCGGCACGCTTCTTGCGTGGCGGGTTCGGCGCTGCCAACGAGCGATCCGATGTTCAACTTCTCCGCGATCTTCACCGCCGCCGGCCTCGCCAACCTTGGCCAGATCATCATCGGCGACCTGACCATGGCCGGCGACAATGTGGTGATCATGGGCAGCCTCGCCTCGGGATTGCCGGAAAAGGACCGCAAGAAGGTCCTGCTGTTCGGCGTCGGGATGGCGTTGGTCTTCCTGATCGGCTTCGCCTTGCTGGCGACTCAATTGCTCAAGATCACCGGGCTGGTGTTCGCCGGCGGCCTGCTGCTCCTGTGGGTCGCATACAACATGGTCCGCGAGCTTCACCCGGCCAGGGTCGAGATCGCCGACGACCCCGACACGCCCGCGATCGAAGGGCCGCCCGCGACCAAGACATTGCTCCAGGCGGCGATCCAGATCACCATCGCCGACCTCAGCATGAGCCTCGACAATGTGCTGCTGGTCGCCTCGATCGCGCGCGAGAACCCGGCTTTGCTGTTCATCGGCCTGACCTTCTCGGTATTGTTCATGGGGCTTGCGGCCAATTATGTCGCGCGGCTGATCCGGCGCTTCCACTGGATCAATTATATCGGCCTCGCGGTGATCCTCTACGTCGCCGCCAGGATGATTCACGAAGGCTGGGTCGGTGGTGAGCATGTCCTGGGGTTGAGGAGCCTGCTCGGCCTCGGCTAGGGCTGGCCAATGGACCTAACTTCCTTCCTCAGCCCCGACTCGATCGCGGTATTTTTCGAGATCCTCGCGATCGATATCGTTCTCGCCGGGGACAATGCGATCGTCGTCGGCGCGCTCGCCGCGGGATTGCCGGCGGACCAGCGCAAGAAGGTCATATTGATCGGCGTGCTCGCCGCGCTGGTGTTGCGGATCGCCTTCGCTCTGGTCGTCAGCCAGTTGCTCCAGATCGTCGGACTGATCCTCGCCGGCGGCCTCCTCCTGCTGTGGGTGGCGTGGAAAATGTGGCGCGAGCTGCGCCATTCGCGCGAGTCGTCGGGATCGCCCGAGATCGAAGGCGACGAGCATAGCGGCGTGAAGGCCTCCAGGAGCTTCGCCAGCGCTGCCTGGGGCGTCGCGCTCGCCGATGTCAGCATGAGCCTCGACAACGTCCTGGCGGTGGCCGGAGCGGCCAAGGATCATCCGCAGATATTGGTCTTCGGGCTGATCCTGTCAGTGATCCTGATGGGCATCGCCGCCAATTTCATCGCCCGCTATATCGAGCGCTATCGGTGGATCGCGTATGTCGGGCTGGCGGTGATCGTCTGGGTCGCGACCAAGATGATCTGGGAAGGCGCGCACGCGGTTGCGCCGGCGATGGGGCTCTGACCGATACGATCTTCGCGCTGTCGAGCGGCCGGCCACCGGCGGCGGTGGCGGTGATCCGGACCAGCGGGCCGAGCGCATTTGCCGCGGCTGAAGCGCTGTGCGGGAAACTGCCGGCGGCGCGGCGGGTCGCACTGCGAGCATCATATGCGGATGGTCAACTGATCGACCATTGCTTGGTGCTGCGGTTCGATGGACCGGCTTCGGCAACTGGCGAAAATGCCATAGAATATCAATGCCATGGGGGGCGAGCGGTGGTGGATGCCATGCTTGCCGCGCTGGCCGGGCTGCCCGGAATGCGCGCTGCCGAGCCGGGCGAATTTACGCGGCGCGCGTTCGCCAATGGGCGGATCGACCTGACCGAAGCCGAGGGGCTGGCCGACTTGCTCGAGGCGGAAACCGAATCGCAGCGGCGGGCGGCGTTGCGCAATGCAGGTGGCGGGTTGCGGCGGCAGATCGAGGTATGGCGCGAACGCGTCGTGATGCTGTCGGCGCGCGCCGAGGCAGCGATCGATTATGTCGGCGATGAGGACGAAACTGCGGCGGATGAGCGCGGGCTTGCCGGTGAGGCACTGGCCGTAGCTGACGAGCTCCGGGGCTGGCTCGTGCGGCCGCGCGCAGAAGCACTGAAGGATGGCATCCGGGTCGTCGCGGCAGGCCCACCAAATGCCGGGAAGTCTAGCCTTATCAATGCTTTATGCGGGATTGACCGAGCGATTGTAACGTCAGTTCCTGGTACCACGCGTGACGTGATCGAGGTGCCGCTGGCGATTGCCGGGGTGCCGTTCGTGCTGGTTGATACCGCGGGCCTGCGATTCAGCGATGACCAGGTCGAGCGGGTCGGTGTCGAGCGCGCCGAAGCCGAAGCCGGTGGCGCCGATATCCTGCTGTGGCTCGGCGAGCCTGCGTCGGCGCCGCTCCACTCCTCGCGCATCCTTCTCCATTCCCGAGCCGACCTGGCCGACAGGCGTGATGCGCCCGACGGATCATTCGCCGTGTCATCGACGACCGGGGCTGGCTTGGCAGAGCTTGCGCAGCTTCTCTTGCGGCTGGCCTCCCAACTCCTTCCGAGCGAGGACGAGGTGACCCTCAACCGGCGTCAGGCTGAAGGAGTCGCTGCAGCAGAAGCTGCTCTCCGCGAAGCCTCGAACGCGGAGATAGAAATCATCGCCGACGCCTTGCGCCGCTCGCGCGAGGCGTTCGATCGAATCACCGGCAGGGCAGGAGTCGAGGATATGCTCGATGCCTTGTTCGGCCGCTTTTGCCTCGGCAAATGATGTTCCACGTGAAACATGTGCAAATCAACGGACGAATCGGCTAAAGCGCGGGATGTTTGACGTACTGGTGATTGGCGCGGGTCACGCGGGATGCGAAGCGGCGGCTGCGGCAGCGCGGCGCGGCGCGCGAGTCGGCCTGATCAGCTTCCGCGCCCAGGACATCGGCCAAATGAGCTGCAACCCGTCGATCGGCGGCGTCGGCAAGGGACACCTCGTACGCGAGCTCGACGTGTTCGACGGATTGATGGCGCGGGCCGCCGACCAGGCTGCGATCCATCGGCGGATGCTGAACCGGAGCAAAGGCGCCGCGGTTCACGGGCCTCGAGTCCAGGCTGACCGCGAGCTTTACCGGACGGCAATGCAAGAAGCGATCGACGAATCAGGCGTTGAAACCATCATCGGCGAAGCATGCGAGGTCCTGCTCGAGGGGGGGCGCGTTTGCGGGATCCGGCTTTCGGACAACACGACATTCGTCGCGCGTGCAGTGGTGATCGCGACCGGTACCTTCCTCGACGCGCGACTGTTCTGCGGGATGGAGCAAGTGCCGGGTGGCCGGCGCGGCGAGCAGGCTGCGATCCCACTTGCCGGCCAGCTTCGTGAGTGGGGCGTTGCGCAAGGTCGTCTCAAGACCGGCACCCCGCCCCGGCTCGACGGGCGGACCATCGACTGGGCTCGCCTCGCCCCGCAGCCGAGCGATTGCCACGCTTGGTCAATGTCCGCGTTATCCCAAGCAGAAACTCCGCCACAACTGGCGTGCGCGATCACTCGCACCAACGCGAAGACTCACGACCTGATCGCCGCCAACTTCGATCGATCGCCGCTGTTCGCCGGAGCGATCGAAGGCAGGGGGCCGCGTTACTGTCCGTCGATCGAGGACAAGATCCGCCGCTTCGCTGATCGCGACGGGCACCAGATCTTCCTCGAGCCCGAGGGACTGACCAGCGAATGGGTTTATCCCAACGGGATCAGCACCTCGCTGCCGGCCGATGTCCAGCAGGCATTCGTCAACAGTATCTCGGGACTCGAGCGTGCGCGGATCGTCCGCCCGGGATATGCGGTCGAATATGAATATGCTGACGCGCGTAAATTGGGAACGACACTAGAACACATCTCCGTTTGCGGCTTGTTCCTTGCGGGGCAGATCAATGGCACGACGGGCTATGAGGAAGCAGCGGCGCAGGGACTGGCTGCGGGGTTCAATGCGGCCGCCGTAGCGCTCGACCTCGACCCGCACCGATTCGACCGCCGCAGTTCCTACATCGGCGTGATGATCGATGACCTTACCTTGCAGGGCGTGTCCGAACCCTATCGAATGATGACCGCGCGCGCCGAGTATCGGCTGTCACTTCGCGCCGATAACGCCACGACTCGCCTGGGCGAGGATGCGCTCCGCCTCGGGGTGTCCGAAGAGCGGCGCGACCAGATCGAAACGCATTTCGACGCCCGGGAGCAGGCGTCATGGAGCGATACCGACGAAGGCCAGGCGGACGCAATCTATGCGCCTTATGTCGCTCGGCAGGTGCGCGAGTGGAGCGTGCTGCGCCGCGATTGCGTGGTGACAATCCCCGCCGCGCTCGATTTTGCAGCAATCCCTGGAATTTCGACTGAAGCCGCCGAGCGGCTCCAGGCAGCTCGCCCGCAGACGATCGACCAGGCATCTCGAATCGCTGGGATTACGCCAGCCGCGCTCGCCGCGCTTCACTTCGCAGCGGTGCGCCGCGCGGCATGATCGAAATTATCCGCGAAGCACTCGGTCGCGATGTTCCACGTGAAACATTCGAGCGTCTCGAGCGGTTCGCCGATCTGTTGCTCGCCGAGAATCGCGTGCAAAACCTCATTTCACGATCCACCGAAACCGACCTGTGGACGCGCCATTTCGCCGACGCGGCGCAACTGCTCGGCTACGCCCCGGGTGGCGCGTCGTGGATCGACATCGGCTCGGGTGCGGGACTTCCCGGGATTGTCCTCGCCGTCCTCGGTGACGGATCAGTAACTTTGGTTGAGCCGCGCCGCCTCCGCGCCGACTTCCTCCAGCGCGTCGTCACCGAACTGGCCTTGGGCAATGTCACCGTCCTCCACTCCAAGGCGCAGGGCGTCGCACCCGGCCGCTATGACATCATCACGGCGCGCGCGGTCGCGTCGGTGGAGCGCCTGCTGAGCATGACCTCGCATTTGTCGCACCGCGGGACGATTTGGGTGCTGCCCAAGGGACGAAGCGTGAAATCGGAACTGGATGAAGCGCGCAAGTCATGGCAGGGTAACTTCAGGCTCGAACCGAGCCGGACCGATCCAGACGCGCGGATCCTGATCGCATCGGGGGTGCGGCGGGCAGGCAAAGCGAGGGGAGTGGAATGATCCGAATCGTCGTTGCCAATCAGAAGGGTGGGGTGGGCAAAACCACCACCGCGATCAACCTCGCCACCGCGCTCGCCGCGATAGGCTGGAAGGTGCTGCTGGTCGATCTCGATCCCCAGGGCAATGCCTCGACCGGGCTCGGCGTCGGGCATGATGCGCGCAAGACCTCTAGCTATGACGTGCTGATCGGCCGCTCGTCCGCGCTCGGTGCGGCGGTCGCGACGCGGGTGCCGCGGCTCGACCTCATCCCTGCGACGGTCGACCTGTCGGGCGCCGAGATCGAATTGGTCGATATGGACCAGCGCACGCATCGCCTGGCGATCGCGCTCGACGCTACCCCGCCGGGCAGGTGGGACGTATGCCTGATCGATTGCCCGCCTTCGCTCGGGCTGCTGACCTTGAATGCGATGGTCGCGGCACAGCAATTGCTGGTGCCGCTGCAATGCGAGTTTTTTGCGCTCGAAGGGCTGTCGCAATTGCTCCAGACAGTCGAACGGGTGCGGCTGTCGTTCAATCCCTCGCTCGCGATCCTTGGAGTCGCGCTGACGATGTTCGATCGGCGCAACAATCTGTCGGCGCAGGTGGCGGATGATGTTCGCGCCTGCCTCGGCGTCGCGGTGTTCGAGACGGTGATCCCGCGCAACGTGCGCCTCTCGGAAGCGCCGAGCCACGGCCTTCCGGCGTTGATCTATGACCTCAAATGCCCGGGGTCGGAGGCGTATATTCGGCTGGCGCGCGAAGTGATGGCGCGGTTGCGGATTCAGGCGGAGGCGGTCGCGGCATGAGCGAAGCGAAGAAGCATGGCCTCGGCCGGGGTTTAAGCGCTTTGCTCGGCGACGCCACGCGATTGGCCGATGCCGCGGCGGCCGAGGGACAAAGCGCTGGCGTTCAGTCGATCGCGATTGCCCGGATCCGCCCCAATCCCGACCAGCCGCGCAAGCATTTTGACGAAGACAGCCTCGTCGAACTCGCCGAGTCGATCGCCCGCCACGGCGTGCTCCAGCCGATCCTGGTGCGGATTGCCGGCGATGGGTTCGAGATCATCGCCGGCGAGCGTCGCTGGCGCGCGGCGCAGCGGGCGCAGGTCCACACCATCCCGGCCCTGGTCCGCGACGACGATGAATCGAGCAATGCCGAGATTGCGTTGATCGAGAATATCCAGCGGCAGGATTTGAATGCGATCGAGGAGGCCGAGGGATATCGGGCACTGATCGCGACCCACGGCCACGGCCAGGACGCAGCCGCCAAACTCGTCGGAAAATCGCGAAGCCATGTCGCTAACCTATTGAGATTGCTAGATTTACCCCAAATAGTGCAACAAATGCTAGTGCGAGGCGATCTCACCATGGGTCACGCCCGGGCCATCGCCAGCGCCGAAGAACCTGAAGTCTTGGCCAGAAAGATCGTCGCCGGTGGGCTTAGCGTCCGTCAGGCCGAGCAGCTCGCCAAGCAGATCCGACCCGGCGCGGGCCGCGACATCGGCCGCGGGGTCGAGCGGCAGAATCGCCCGGTGGACGCCGACCTCGCCGCCCTCGAGCGCCAGCTCGGCGATCTGCTCGGCTTGAAGGTCAAGGTCAGCCACGTCGGCGCCGGCGGAACGGTCAGCCTGTCCTACTCGAGCCTCGACCAGCTCGACATGATCTGCCAGCGCCTCTCGGGCGAACCGATCTAGCGCCCCTTAACGACGGCGCCCGGCCGCCCGGGCAACCGTCAGCAATTCCTCGCCAAGCGCCGCGATCGGTGGCTCGTCGGACAGCATCGCCGCCCGCTCGACCGCTGCAGCGCGCTCCATCGCCTGCGCGATCCGCTCCGCATTCCAGTTGGTGAGCAGCCGTTGCATCAGCGCTTTGTCCTTCCAGAACAACGCCTTGCCCATTGACGCCATGACGCCGTCGACCCGCTCACCGCGCTCGACCTTGGCGCGCAGCGGAGCGATCTGGAGCAGCCGCCGCTGCAGCGCCCGGACCACTGGGATGGTCTCGCCCGCTACCAAAGCAGCGCGGTCGAACTCCTCGATCAGCTCGCCCGCCTCGCCGGCCAGCGCCAGATCGCCGAGCCGCATGAGATTGCCCTCCGCCGAGTCGGCCCCCAGCGCATCGACCACCTCATGGGTGAGATCGCGCGGCCGGTCGGGGGCGGAATCGAGGAAGATCGCGAATTTGCCCAGCTCCTGGACGACAATCGCCTGGTTGTTGCCGCATGCCGCCGCCAGCCGCGATGCGACATCGACCTCGATCCGCAGCCCTTCGCTGCGCCCGGCGCCGATCACCATCTGGTCGGCGTCGCGTCCTTCGGGAACGTAGGATACCATCGCCGCCGCGGCGCCATGCCCTTCGGCCAGCTTAAGCAGACCCGAGGTCTTGCGCAGCGCCCCGGCGATGGCGATCACCGGGCTTTCGACCGAGGCGCCGTGAAGCACGCCGGCCACCCCGTCGGCGATTTCCTCGCCCGCCGGTTCGATCCAGATCGCGCGGGGTCCACCAAACAGCGCCATCGCGCTGGCTTCGTCGGCCAGAACTGCGGGATCGACCTTGATCGCCTGGCCCGACAGCGCGAATTTCTCCGCTCCAAGCGCCTTGAGCAACCGCGTGGCGAGATGCCGCGATCCGGCCTCGTCGGGGCCGTAGAACAGATACAATCGAACCGCCGGGTCGGGCCGCTCGATCGCCCTGGAAATCCCCGCCGAAGCGATTTTCATCGGGCCGGGGCAGTGCGCGCGATGTACAATCCCAACCGGCTGACCATCTGGTCCGCAAGCACGTCGGACAAGCGTTCGAGCGCGGTCTGCTCGGCGGCGATGGTGGCATATTGCGACGACACCACGTCGATCCCGGCGTCGGATCCGGCGGTCGCGTCGAGCACTACCGCGCCGGTCGCCAGCTCGACCAGCCGGTAGCGCGCGCGCAACGTCCGCCGCTCGCGGGTGGTGGCGCGGTCGCCGCGGATCCCGAAGCCGGTGATATTGTCGTCGAGCTCGACTTCGAGCCGATAGGAAGCCGCCCCGCCGGTGTCGCCGCCAAGCTTCGCGACCAAAGCGTTGCGTACCAGCCAGCCGCCCTTGCCCGGGATATTCTGCACCTCGATCGAGCGCAGCGAGGTCGCCACCGTACCGCTCGCGCCGCCGGCATACATCGGCTGTAGCCCGCAGGCGCTTAGCGCGGCGATCGAGGCGGCGAGGAGGAGGGCGCGGATCATGCGACGATATTGACCAGCCGGTCGGGAACTACAATCACCTTGCGCGGGGTCGCCCCCGCCAATTGCACCTGGACCTTGGCCGAGCCCAGCGCCAGCGCCTCGGCTTCGTCTCTCGCCAGACCTCGGGCGACCGAAATCGTGTCGCGCAACTTGCCGTTGACCTGGATCGCCAGCGTCACCGTTTCGTCGATCAGCAGCGCCGGCTCATGCGTCGGCCACGCGGCATCGGCGATCATGCCACTCTCGCCGCGCCTGGCCCAGGCCTCCTCGGCCAGATGCGGCGCGCCCGGCGCCACCAGCAGCAACAAGGTTCGGATCGCCTCGTCGCGGGTGGCGGAGGGCTTGGCCTTCTCGATTTCGCTCACCAGCTCGTACAGCGCGGCAACCGACTTGTTGAACTGCAGTGCGTCGATCGCCTCGCCAACCGCGTGAATCGCGCGGTGCAGTTTGCGCTGCAGCGCATCGTCCTCGCCGCTATTTGCAGCAGGCGCCATCGCCAGCCGCCACACCCGCTGGACGAACCGCGCCGCGCCCTCGATCCCGCTTTCCGACCATTCGAGGTCGCGCTCGGGCGGCGAATCGGACAGCATGAACCAGCGCACCGCGTCCGCGCCATAGCGGTCGAGGATCGGCTCTGGGTCGACCGTATTCTTTTTCGATTTGGACATTTTCTCGGTGCGGCCGCGAACCACTCCGCCGCCGCTCGCCGCTTCGACGATCGCCCCGCCGTCGCTGACCCTGATCTCCTCCGGGTTGAGCCAGCGGCCGTCGGCGCTCTGGTAGGTTTCGTGGGTCACCATCCCCTGGGTGAACAGCCCGGCGAACGGCTCCTTGACCGACAGCATCCCGATCCGCTCGAGCGCTCGGGTCCAGAAACGGGCGTAGAGCAAATGCAGGATCGCATGCTCGACCCCGCCGATATATTGCCCGACCGGAAGCCAGGATTCGGCCTCCGCCCGGTTGAACGGCCGGTCCCTGGGCTGGCTGGCGAAGCGGATGAAATACCAGCTTGAATCGACGAACGTGTCGAGCGTGTCGGTCTCGCGTCGCGCCTGGCCGCCGCATTTGGGGCAGTCGACCAGCCGCCAGCCGTCGTGACGGTCGAGCGGGTTGCCGGGCAAGTCGAAGCTGACATCCTCGGGGAGAACCACCGGCAATTGGTCGCGCGGCACCCCGACCGGGCCGCAACTGTCGCAGTGGATGATCGGGATCGGGGTTCCCCAGTAACGCTGCCGCGATACGCCCCAGTCGCGCAACCGATATTGGGTCTTGCCGCTGCCCCAGCCCGCGGTTTCGGCGCGGCGAATGACTTCAGCGCCCGCCTTGGCGCTGGTCATTCCGTCGAGGAAGCTGGAATTGACCGCCACGCCAGCGCCGGTCTCGGCTTCGATCACCGGACCGTCGGCGCCGGATATATCGCCAGCAACCACGCGGCGGATCGGAAGCTTGTATTTGGTGGCGAATTCGAAGTCGCGCACGTCGTGCGCGGGGACTCCGAACAACGCGCCGGTGCCATAATCCATCAATACGAAATTGGCGATCCACACCGGCAGTTTGCGGCTGGGATCGCACGGGTGGATCACTTCCAGCCCGGTATCATAGCCAAGCTTCTCGGCGGTTTCGATCTCGGCCGCGGTGGTCCCGCCGGCGCGCGCCTTGACGATGAACTCGGCAACCTTGGGATCTTCGGCCGCCAGCGCCTCCGCAATCGGGTGACCCGGCGACAACGCGACGAAACTCGCACCGAAAATCGTGTCGGGCCGGGTGGTGAACACCTCGATGTCGCAGGCATTGGTGCCCGGCACTTCGCCCGCGAGTCGGAAGCAGAATTGCAGCCCCTGACTCTTGCCGATCCAATTTTCCTGCATCAGCCGGACTTTGTCGGGCCAGTTGTCGAGATGGCTCAATCCTTCGAGTAAATCCTCGGCGAAATCGGTGATCTTGAGGAACCACTGGCTGAGTTTCTTCCGGACAACCGGCGCGCCCGATCGCCAGCCCTTGCCGTCGATCACCTGCTCGTTAGCCAGCACGGTCATGTCGACCGGGTCCCAATTGACCTCGCTTTCCTTGCGATAGACCAGACCGGCGTCCATCAAATCGAGGAACAGCGCCTGCTCGTGTCCGTAATAATCGGGTTCGCAGGTGGCGAGTTCGCGGCTCCAGTCGATCGCGAAGCCGATCCGCTTCAATTGCTGGCGCATCGCCGCAATGTTGGCGCGGGTCCATGCGCCAGGGTGAACCTTTTTCTCCATCGCCGCATTTTCGGCCGGCATCCCGAACGCGTCCCAGCCCATCGGGTGGAGCACTTCGAAGCCCTGCATCCGGCGGAACCGGGCAAGCACGTCACCCATTGTGTAATTGCGGACATGCCCCATGTGGATCCGTCCCGACGGGTAAGGGAACATCTCCAGCACGTAGCTTTTGGGCTTGGGGCTTGTGCTGTTCGCGACGAAGCTCTTCGCCTCGTCCCACCGTGCCTGCCAGCGCGCATCGGCGCCGCGCGGGTCGAACCGGTCATTCGCTCGTTTGTCGTCTGTAACCGCCATGTCCCGCCCCTAAGCACAAACCGGACGCACCTGCACAGGGGACCGGGCCGGAAAAAGGCCTTGGGCTTAGCCGATGCTGGCCCGGCGAAGGTCGCGGGCGCGGGTCAGGATGATGTCTTCCAGCTTCTGCACGGTGGCGGCGGCGACCGGCGCATCGACCCAGGTGCCGTTCTGGTTGATCTGGCGGCTGGCGGCGACTCGCAGCGCATCGGCGCGAAGATCCTGGTCGAGGATCGAGATGGTCAGCTTGATCCGCTCGCCGGGGTTGGTCGGGCTGGTGTACCAGTCGGTGACGATCACCCCGCCGTTCGAATCGGCCTGGAGCAAGGGCGCGAACGACACGGTGTCGATCGATGCCCGCCACAGATAGGCGTTGACCCCGATCGCGGTGGTCCGCGACGGGGCGATCCGGTTGGGCAATTCCTTGGCAGTCGAGCAGGCCGAAGCGCCCAGCGCGAGCGATGCAACGATAATGACTGTTACTGGCAAGCGGGACATGGCGCTTCCTGTGATTATGGGGTGTGTCGTGGCCGCGTTATAGATGCTCCCTCCACCGCCGCAAGCGCCAAGCATCGCGTTCATCAACCCGACAGCATTGTGGACTTAGCGCAACAGCCGGGGGTTAAGTGAACCCGCCATTGGAACTATCGCTGCCGAAGAGCTATATCGCATCGGCAAGGAGTCGTTTTCACGTGGCCTACAGGGGTAAGCAGCTCGGGATCTTGGCCGGTGCATTGAGCGCCGCGGCCCTGCTCGTCCTGCCCGCAATGGCCATCGCCAAGCCCGATGCCAAGCGCCCGCCGGCGATATCGCTGTCGTTCGACCGGGTTGGAAGCTTCACGCCGGCGACCGCCGATCCCCGACTCGCCGCCGCTTTCGCCAATCGTGGCAACTCGCTGAGCGATTTCAAATTCACCCCCGCCGCGCCCAAAGGCCGTCCGTCGCAAGTCCGCGTTGCGATCCGCGCCCGCGTCGAACCTGGCGCTCGTCCCGCCGATGCAATGGCCTCGACTGTCGGCCTGGTCACTCCGGCCAGCTACAATCTCGGCGTGTCGGTCGGCTGGCGCCGTTTCGCGTTGACCGGCGATGTCGCCAAGATCCGCACCATCGGCCTTGCCGTCGGCGGACGCGAAACCGCGGTGGTCGGAATCAATTATTCGCTCAACAAGCGGATCACCGGCCGCGTTGCCGCACTCGCCGAGCGAAGCGATGGAACCCAGGCCCCGGCGCTTGGCCGCGACAAGGCTTATGCGCTCGATGTCGGCGGCGCTTTTGCGCTCAGCCGCAGCATCGCGCTGACCGGTGGCGTTCGCTACAAGGTCGATCGCGAGCGCGAGTCGGCGTTGAAGGACGACCGTCGCGACAGCCAGGCGGTTTACGTCGGCACCGCCTTTAAATTCTGATCACTGACATGCTGCCTAAGCTCGCTACCGTGCGCGATCGAATCGCCGCGTCGGCCAGGCTTGCGCGGCGCTCGCCCGCGGATATCAATCTGATCGCGGTCTCCAAGACTCGCTCGGTCGAGCAGATCGAGCCGTTGCTCGCCGCTGGCCAGCGCGACTTTGGCGAGAGCCGGGTGCAGGAAGCCGCGGCCAAATGGCCCGCCTTGCGCGCCGCTCATCCCGACGTTCGGCTGCACATGATCGGCCGGCTGCAATCGAACAAGGTGGCCGAGGCGGTGACGTTGTTCGACACCGTCCATTCGCTCGATCGGCCCTCCTTGCTGAACGCTTTGTCCGGCGAGGCGAACCGGGCCGGCCGCTTTCCCGCCTGCTTCGTTCAGGTCAATGTCGGGGAGGAGGAGCAGAAAGGCGGGGTCGCCCCTGCCGATCTCGGCGACTTTATCGCGTTGGTCCGCGCCTCGCCGCTGCCGCTCGCCGGGCTGATGTGCATCCCTCCGGCCGGGCTCGAGCCGGCGCCGTTCTTCGCCTTGCTCAGTGAGTTGGCGCGGCGGCATGACGTCACCGGTCTGTCGATGGGGATGAGCGCCGATTATGACATCGCGGTCCAGCTCGGCGCGACCCACGTCCGTGTCGGAAGCGCGCTGTTCCCGGGCTGACCCGTCAGTCCGCGCTGCAACGCGTTGTTCGATCAATCCAGGTGCCCGCTCCTGGCGCGCTTGGTGTCGATATAATCGGTATTGTGCGGATTGACCGGCAAATGGTGAGCCACCCGCTCGACTACCTTGATCCCCGCAGTCTCCAGCCCCGCGACCTTGGCCGGATTGTTGGTCAGCAGCCGCACCTCGTGGGCGCCTAACAGCCGAAGCATTGCCGCCGCGCTGCCATAATCGCGCTCATCGTCGGCGAAGCCCAGCCGGCGGTTGGCATCAACGGTGTCGAGCCCGCGATCCTGAAGCGCGTAAGCGCGGATTTTGTTGGCCAGCCCGATCCCGCGGCCTTCCTGGCGGAGATAGAGCAAAATCCCGCCGCTGCTTTCCTCGATCAGCCGCAATGCCTCGCGCAATTGCGGCCCGCAGTCGCATTTCAAGCTTCCGAACACGTCCCCGGTCAGGCACTCGCTATGCAGGCGCACCAAGGGTGGCTTGCCCCCCGGCGCGCCGATCAGCAGCGCGACATGCTCCGCGCCGGTGCCGACCTCGCGAAACGCAACGATCTGGGTTTCGCTTATGCCGTCGATCGGAAGCTTCGCCCGGGCCGCGATCCGTACCGTCGCCGGCACGTCGATCACCGCGGTATCGACCTCCAGCGTGGAGTCGTCTTGCGCGACTTCCCACATTGCCGGGATTAGCCCCGCCAGTCGCGCCAGCCGCAATCCAGCCGCAGCAGCAAGCGGATCGGCGACCGGCGTCACTTTGAGGGGCCCCGGGATAATCCGGTCGAAATCTCGCCCCGGGTCGGCCAGCGCGCGGACGAGTTCGCGGTCGAGCCAGTCGCACCGCTCGATCCGCACTGGCTGGCCGGGTACCATCTCGCGCCGGTTGCCAAGCCCAAGCGCTGCGCCTCGTCCCGCGCTCATGATCAGCGCCGCTTGACCGTCGGGATCGAGCCGGTCGAGCGTCACGTCGCTAGCGGTTTCGATCGACAACAAGGTCAGCGCGCCGATCCGGACCGACCTCCCACCGGCAAAAGCGGCGATCGCCTGTCCGAGCGTTGCCTTGCTCAAACGTCGAGCTCGACCACCAACGGTACATGGTCCGATGGCCGCTCCCACGACCGCACCGGCTCGTGAACGACATGCGCGACCGCTTGCCCCGCAAGGCTCGGGCTGGCCCACATATGGTCGAGCCGCCGGCCGCGGTCGTTTCTGGTGAAATCGGGCGATCGATAGCTCCACCAAGTGAAGCATCGTTCGGGCGCAGGCACGAAGTGGCGGCCAAGATCGACCCAGCCATGCGCCGCCTGCAGCTTGCCCAGCGCCTCGACCTCTACCGGTGTATGGCTGACCACGTCGATCAGCGCCTTGTGGCTCCACACGTCGCATTCGAGCGGCGCGACGTTGAAATCGCCGACGATCAGGGTCGGTTCGGCAAGCCCTTCGGACCAGCGCGTCATCCGTTCGATGAAGTCGAGTTTCTGCCCGAATTTGGGGTTCACCTTCCGGTCGGGCACGTCACCCCCGGCGGGGACGTAGACGTTCTCCAGCCGAAGCCCGCAATCGAGCCGCGCGCCGACATGCCGCGCCTCGCCATTGTCCTGCCAGTCGTGCCGCCCCTCGTCGTGCAGCGGCAATTTCGAAATGATCGCAACGCCGTGGTGCATCTTCTGCCCGTTGAGCTTGTGGTGGACGTAGCCGAGCCGCCGGAACATCTCCGCGGGAAACACGACGTCCATCGCCTTGGTTTCCTGCAGGCACAGGATGTCGGGTTGTTCCGCTTTGAGGAATCGCTCGACGATCGGCAACCGCGCTCGGACCGAGTTGATGTTCCAGCTGGCGATCTTGATCCGGGTCACGGTGCGGGGCTTAGACCAACTTCTTGTCGATGTGCCACAAAATGCCATTCGCTAAACAAGGAAAGGCCCTCGCTCCGGGGGCATTGGAGCGAGGGCCAACCTGGCGTTCGTCACGCAAGGTGACCGCAGGCGCTTTGGGTAACAGGGGGAAACCCCAAGCAGAATTCCGCGATCAGCCTTCGCCTTAGTGCATCGCTCCTGACCGGGCGATGAACGGTTTTCCTTTGCTACCGTTCCTCCGGATCAACGACCGCGCTTCTTGGGTTCGGCATAGACAAAAGCGCCCTCGCCGACCGCGACATTGTAACGCTGGCTGTCGAGTTTGACCGTGGTTCGCTTGTTCTGGGCATCGACCGCCGTCCAGCCTTCGAGCAAAAGTCCGCCAGGCGATGCCGGGTTGCGGACGAAGCCGAGCAGGATGGTCCCGAATTCGGGGCGGCGGGCATCGCGCGCCCGGATCAGCAACACGCGCGGATCCTTGGTTGCCACCACGGTAGCGATGCGCTGCAGGTCCGGCTTGCCCGACAGCAAGACTGACAGCGGCGACTTTTCGACCGGCCAGCTCGATTTTTGCCCGACGTCATAATCGATGAACGTCAACGTCTTGCCGTTGCCGACCAGCAGCATGTTCGCGCCGCCGCCATATTCGAAGCGGATCCGCCCCGGCCGCTTGATCTGGAGCGTTCCGCGGATCGATCGATTCTTGGAATCGGTCTGGACGAAATTGGCGGTCATCGTCTGCGTCGCGGCCAGATGCGCCTCGACCTTCGCAAGCTCTGGATTGGTCGCCGCCGCCACTGGCCCGGCGATCAGCGCAATTGCCGCGACCGGCGCAAGCGCGTGTGCAATCTGGGTCGGGAAAGCCATTAAATAATCTCCTGATATTCGCCGCCCAACTGGCGCCCCCGCCTTGAATGCGGCGTGAACCCGTGGGCTCCCCTCAGATCGGATGCCCGTCGGTGTCGATCAGCACTTCACGGCGACCGACGTGGTCGGGGGCGCCGACCAGCCCGTCCTTCTCCATCCGCTCGATCAGCCGCGCGGCGCTGTTGTAACCGATGCGGAGTTGCCGCTGGATGTAACTGGTCGAGGCCTTCTGGCTCTCTGCCACGGTCTGGACCGCCTTGCGGTACAGCTGGGTCTCGGCATCCTCCTCGCCGACCGGCTGCCCGTCAAAGATGTAGCCGCCGTCCTCAGGCTCCTCGGTCACCGCCTGGATGTAATCGGGGACGCCTTGCCTGCGCCAATGCTCGGCCACCAGCCGAACCTCGTCGTCGCTGACGAACGGCCCGTGGATGCGCAATATCTGCTTGCCGCCGGGCATGTACAGCATGTCGCCCTTGCCCAGCAGCTGCTCGGCGCCCTGCTCGCCGAGGATCGTCCGGCTGTCGATCTTGCTTGTCACCTGAAAGCTGATCCGCGTCGGCAAATTGGCCTTGATCACCCCGGTGATGACATCGACCGAGGGCCGCTGGGTTGCCATGATCAAGTGAATCCCCGCCGCCCGCGCCTTCTGCGCCAGCCGCTGGATCAGGAACTCGACTTCCTTGCCCGCGGTCATCATCAGATCGGCCAGCTCGTCGACCACCACCACGATCTGCGGCAGCACTTCATATTCCAGTTCTTCGGTTTCGTAGATCGGCTGGCCAGTGTCGGCATTGTAGCCGGTCTGCACCTTGCGCCCCAATTGCGCGCCCTTGGCCTTCGCGTCGCGCACCTTCTGGTTGAAGCTCGACAATTGGCGAACGCCGAGGCTGGCCATCATTCGATAGCGTTCCTCCATCTGCTCGACGGTCCATTTGAGCGCGCGGATCGCCTTGCCCGGTTCGGTCACCACCGGCGCCAGCAAATGCGGGATGTCCTCGTAGACGCTAAGTTCGAGCATCTTGGGATCGATCAGGATCATCCGGCATTCGTCCGGCCCCATGCGGTAGAGCAAGGACAGGATCATGCAGTTGAGGCCGACCGACTTGCCCGACCCGGTGGTCCCGGCGACCAGCAAATGCGGCATCGGCGCCAAATCGGCGATGACCGGATCGCCGGCGATATTCTTGCCCAGGATCAGCGGCAAGCTCATCGCCTGGTCCTCGAACGCCTGGCTTCCGATCAGCTCGCTAAGCACCACCGATTCGCGTTTGACGTTGGGCAGCTCGATGCCGATCACGCTCCGCCCGGGGATGGTCGCGACCCGCGCCGACAGCGCCGACATGTTGCGCGCAATATCGTCGGCCAGCTGGATCACCCGGCTCGCCTTGATCCCCGATGCGGGTTCCAGCTCGTACATCGTCACTACCGGGCCGGGGCGAACCTCGACGATGTCGCCGCGAACGTGGAAATCCTCAAGCACGCTTTCGAGCAAGCGAGCGTTGCGCTCCAGACCGGCGCGATCGATGACATTCTTGCCAGACGCCGGCGGCGGGGTCAGCAAGTCGACCGAGGGCAGTGCATAATTGTCGCCCAGCGCAAGGCTCGCCTGACCCAGCCCGCTTTTGCCCTTGCGCGGGCTCGGCTTGCTTGCCGGGGCGATCGCGCGTGACGGTTCGCTGACCGCGACCGCCGGCCGCGATCGCGGCGGAATTGCCGCGGCGTCGCGCGCCTCGCGCTCTTCGACGGTTTTGCGCGGCGGCCTGACCGGGCGCTCGGCGCCGCGGCGCAACAGCCCGCTGAACCAACCGCGTTCCTCGTCGCGCAGATTGAGCGCGATCCAGCACAATGCCAGCCCGCCGAGCGCGAGCAGAGCGAGGACGGTCAGACGCAGCGGCCCCTCGATCGCCGGATTGCCGATCAGCGCGATTGCCTGGTCGACCCCGCGCGCGCCGGCCAGCCCAAGCGCGCCGCCCCATCCCGCGGGAAGCCCCGACACCGCCGATCCGCGAAGCAGCCCGAGCGCGATCCCGACCAGCAGGATGCCGAGGATCGACAGCGACAAGGATCGCCCCAGCCGCCCGGCCGATTCGGCGCGCATCAACCTCAGGCCGGCCAGCCCGATCACCGGCAGCAGCAGCACGCATCCCATCCCGAACAGCATCAGCAGCAGATCGCTCGAATAAGCGCCAACGCTGCCCAGCCAGTTGACCGGTGGCCCGCCCGCGGCGGTCGAGAAGCTCGGGTCGACGCTGTCGTGGGTGGCGAGCGCCAGCGCCTGGGCGATGCTCGCGCTGATCAGGACCGCGCCGAGCGTGCGCATGACCAGCACGCGCACCGACTCGCGGAGCTTTTCTCTCCAGTCGGGCCCCAAGTCGCGCTTGCGGGCCCGCTCGGCGGCGGTCGCCATTGTCAAATCCCCCGGGCAAAATCCTTGTCGCACAATGCGCTTCGCCGGACTCCGCGGTCAAGTTGGCGGACGTCATTGCGAGCGCAGCGAAGCAATCCGGCAACAGAGCTGACGCTCGCAATGACCCGCAGTTGGCGCTAGGCTGTCGCCATGAATCGAACCGACGTGATTATCCTTGGTGGTGGCCTGATCGGCCTTGCGCTTGCCGCTGCGCTCGATTCGAGTGGGCTATCGGCGGCGGTGATCGATCCGGTCGATCCTGACAGCTGGAACGGTGCAAGCTTCGACGGCCGGACCAGCGCGGTCTCATCGTCCTCGCGGCGGATGTTCGATGCGATCGGGCTTGTGCCGTACCTGGCCGAGCCCGGTTGCCCGATCCGCACCATCCGAGTCGCCGACGGCCTGGCGCCCGGATCGCTGGCGTTCGAGCCGCCCGAGGGCGACGACGAGCCGCTTGGATGGATGCACGAAAATCGCCACCTCCGCCAAGCCTTGCGCGCCCGCGCCGAAGCGGCGAAATTGGTCACGCTGCACTGGAAGTCCACTGCCACCTCGGTTGATCGCGGCGATCATGGAGTGACCGTCACGCTGGGCAGCGGCGAGATCCTTACCGCCCCGCTGCTCGTCTCCGCCGAAGGCCGCAATTCGGCGACTCGCGAAGCTGCCGGCATCCGAGTCGCGCGCTGGCAATATGAACATGCCGCAATTGTCTCGACCCTCGCTCACGAGCGCCCGCATGACGGCGTGGCGTGGGAAATCTTCTACCCCGGCGGCCCGTTTGCCCTGCTGCCGATGACCGACTTCGACGGAAGCCCGCGTTCGGCGATCGTCTGGTCGGTGGCCAAGCCCGACGCCGCCGGCTTCCTCTCGCTCAGCGACTCCGATTTCGCTGCCGAAGCTGAGGCCGCGATGGGCGGCTTCCTCGGCAAGGTCCGCCTGCTCACCGCGCGCTCGTCCTACCCGCTCGGCTTCCACCATGCCGATCGAATCACCGGCCAGCGGCTCGCCCTGGTTGGCGACAGCGCGCACGCCGTCCACCCGATCGCGGGCCAAGGGCTCAACCTCGGCTTCCGCGATGCCGCCGCCTTGGCGCAAGTGTTGGTCGAAGGCGCTCGGTTGGGGCTCGATCTCGGGGACCGCCAGTTGCTTGATCGCTACGAACGCTGGCGCGGGCTCGATACGCTGATGGTGGCAATGGCCACCGATGGACTGACCCGGTTGTTCGGCGTTCCCGGACGATTGCCCTCCGCCGTCCGTCGCTTCGGAATGGCGGTCACCGGTCGGATCGCCCCGTTGCGCAACCGCCTCGCCGCCGAAGCCCGCGGAACCACCGGCGATTTGCCCTTGTTGCTGCGGGGATTGCCAATCTAGCGCGCCAAAGCTTGAACAAAATCTACTGCACCGTCTGGTTCATGTCCGCCCCGCCTGGCGCGAGGCGCTGGAACTGCATCAACTGCACCACCAGGTCAGCGCGTCCGGCAAGCGTTATTTCCTCCAGCAAGGCCTGCTTGGCCCCGGCATCGAACGGCGCAACCTGGGCGATCGAGTTGACCAGCATTTCGTCGTCGAGCCGCCCGACCGCGTCCCAATCGACCGCCAGCCGCAGCGAATCACCGAACCGCCGCGCCTCGCGTTCGACATCGGCGCGCTGGATGCTCGACAACGGCTCGGGGTCGTCGTCGTCGAACGCCGCCAAATCAACGTCGGCCTGGCGGTAGGGGGTGGAGCCTTCGGACTCGGCGATCAGCCGGAAACGCTGCGATCCGAGCAGCATGATGTTGTAGCGGCCGTCGTCCAGTTCCTCGACCCCAACCAGTTCGCCGACGCAGCCGACCTGGTACAGGCCAGGTTCGGCCGGCTGGATCAGCGCGATCCGACCCGGTCCGGCCATCGCATCCTCGACCATCGCTCGATAGCGTTCCTCGAAGATGTGCAGCGGCAGATGCGACCGCGGGAACAGGATCGCCCCGGCCAGCGGGAACAGCGGGACCCGTGTCGGCTTGGTCATGTGAAAAGCACAGCCGACAAACGCCGCCTTATGCCCCGGCCCCACGGGTCGTCGAACCCCGCCGCCTCGAGCATCTGCAGCAGCCGCGCCTTGGCCGCGCCTTCGTTCCAGCCCGAATCGCGGCCGATGATCTCGAGCAATTCCTCCGCTGCGCCATCGCGGTTGCCAGACGCCATCATCGCATTGGCGATGGCGAACCGAGCGTCCTGATCGTTGGGGTTGGCGGCGATCCGCGCCTGTTCGGCGCTGACATCGGCGATCGGCGCGCTCGCCACTTCCAGCGCGGCACGGGCGCGGGCGATTGCCGGGTGAGTGGTCGATTCCTGGTCGATCGCGTCGAGCAGCACCCGCGCTTCGTCGGGCTTGCCCTCGGAGATCACCGCTCGGACCAGCCCGCCGATCACTTCGGGATTGGCCGGATCCATGTCGTGGATCTGGGCAAAGATGCTCGCCGCGCGGGTCGCGTCGCCTTCGGCCAGCACCTGCTCGCCCATCGCAAGCAGCGGCTCGATTTCGGCCTTCAGATCCTGCGCCTCGCCTGCGGCCGGCAATTGCTTGAGCAATTGGTCGATCGCCTTGGCGATCGTCGCCTCGGTCCGATATTGGGTCAGATCAGCCACCGGCTGGCCGTGGAACATGGCGTAAACCGTCGGCACCGACTGGATCCGGAACTGTGCCGCGATGATCTTGTCTTCGTCGACGTCGATCCGCTTCAGGATCACGCCCTTGGCCGCATAATCGGCCGCGACCTTGTCGAGGATCGGCGACAATTGCTTGCATGGGCCGCACCAGGCCGCGGTAAATTGCAGGATCACCAGGCCGCTCATCGACGGGGTGATGATGTCGCGCTCGAAGCCGGCGATCGCCTCGCGCTCGGCCTCGCTCATGCCAAGACTGGCCACTCTGCACATCTCCTCAACCGCGTTGCGGGCCGATATGGTCGTTCGTCTTTGCCTTGTCGAGGCCGAGGGCGAACGCCGCGCCGAGCGCGCCAAAAGCGGCTTGCCGACCCCCGGAGTGGATGCTAAGCGCCCGCTCCACCCGACCGGCACCGCCGGTTCAAGCGTCAGAGCGGGCGTAGCTCAGGGGTAGAGCACAACCTTGCCAAGGTTGGGGTCGAGGGTTCGAATCCCTTCGCCCGCTCCAAAATCAAACTGTCCGGTCGACAGTCTGATCTTGGAGTGCGCAACGCAGTTGCGGCGGCATTTGAGCGCTAAAAAACTCCCAACACCGTTTCTACTTTCTGCGCATCGCCCTCAGCCCGGCCACTTCCTCGGGCGACAGCTTGCGGTTGGCGCGGACCGGGCAGTAGGTCGGGCCGATCGCGTCCGGGACATAGATTTCCGCGTCATAGCCCGAGCAGATGA
>JBBRTO010000031.1:0-21653 GCA_038244345.1 Sphingomonadales bacterium
CAATTCGGTCGCCGACTTGCGGATCTGGCGGACGGTCGCGGCAAAGGTTTCACCGGGATAGGAATCAACGGTGAACCGTACCGGCTGGCCTTCGCGCACTTGTCCGATATCGGCTTCGTCAACCGACGCCTCGACCTGCATTCGAGTCGTGTCGGCCGCGATTTCAAACAGATTGGGCGTCTGGAAACTGGCGGCAACGGTGGTGCCGGGTTCGACCAGCTTGTTGATAACCACGCCGCTCGCTGGCGCGACGATGGTGGTGCGCGACAGGTCGAGTTCGGCCGAGGAAAGTTCGGCCTCGGCCTGCGCGATCTGGGCCCGCGCGCTGGCGGCCTGGGCGAGCGCGGTGCGGGCGCCGGCACGCGAAGCAGCAAGCGCATTCGCGGACGTGTCTAACCCGGCTTTCGATGTAAATCCGCTCTTCGCCAGCGACGAACGGCGGGCATAGTCGCGCTCCTGGGTCCCGATATCCGAACGGGTGCGGCTGATCGACGCTTGTGCCTGCGCCATCGATGCCTGGGCCAGCGCGACCTGCGCGCGCGTTTGAGCGACCCGTGCACGAAGGCGGGTGGGATCGATTTCGGCCAGCACCTGACCCTTGGTCACCGGGGAATTGAAGTCGACGAAGACGCGCGTGATCTGGCCCGAAACCTCTGCCCCTACCTTGATCGTGTTCAGCGCGCGCAGCTTGCCCGAAGCGGTAACTCGGCGAATGACCTCGCCCTTGTCGACCGCTTGCGTTGCATACTCATAATTCTTTGGCGTCGGCCGCAATAGTGACCACAGGAGAATGGCAACGACCAGGCCGATTGCAATCGACCATTTTGGGTGGCGACTTACCCAGCCCCGAAACCCTTGCAACATCACCATCCCCGCCTGACCAGCTTCGTCGTAACGGTGCAAATTCAAGTTGCCTAGCCCAAGCTTGAGCCGATTCAACAAGTTTGCCAGACCATTGGGCGGCGGCTCCCGGGACCGCGCTTTGGTCGCCAGCCAGGGTTGCGGGTTTTGGTCTACAGGACCGCAATAGCGAACATCGGCCGCGGACTGTGCCGGTCGTCCGCAATCAACCCATCGCTGGCATTCCGGCGAGCAGGGCTTCAAGTTCGCTGGCCTTCGCGATCAGGACGTCGCTGACGCGATGGCATGGTCACCTGAGCAGGTCGCCGAGTTCCGTCGCGTTTACGTTGACCAGGCTCGCGTTGTTGTGGCAATCGGCGAGCGGATCAGAAGGGCATTGTAAAACGCTCGGCAAAATGATCCGGCATCGCAACGACAAAAATGTTATTTGCCCATATGTTGCGGGTGTAGCTCAATGGTAGAGCAGAAGCCTTCCAAGCTTACGACGAGGGTTCGATTCCCTTCACCCGCTCCACAAAACATCATGCCGGGGGCATGGTTTTTGTAGAGCGCCGGAACGCAGCGACGGGCGAAGTGGAGCGCGGGACACTTGCTTTCGTCAATCACCAAATCCCCTCCCCATCCGGTTGACAGTCGCTACCCGTCAAGCCATTGGCCCGCAGCCCACCGATGGAGAGGTGGCCGAGTGGTTAAAGGCAGCAGACTGTAAATCTGCCCGCGCAAGCGTACGCTGGTTCGAATCCAGCCCTCTCCACCAGTTATCGGGAAGGCACGACCGGAGCGGAATTGCGATCCGCCGCGGCCGAGCAAGACAGGTTGATCCATAATCGATCGATAAGCCTCCACCCAATTCGGATTTCTCTTCGTTAACGCTCGGTTATTGAGAGTCTCTCCGTTTCGCGTAGAATGCGCGGATTCGCGGGGGGAGTCCGAACATGCTAGCGCTCACAACTGCAAGACAGGTGCGATACGTTGCGTCGAAAGAAATGAGCACGGATGAAAACGCCACGCCAGCCGCAAGCCCGGTGTCGCGACTTACCCAGGGGCAGCTCGATTGCCTGCGGCTCGTCGACCAGCATTTGTCGTCCAAGGAAATCGCGCTCGAGCTTGGAATTTCGTCGCATACCGTCGACCAGCGCATCCGTGGCGCCCTGCAGATCCTGAGTGTTGAACGCCGCTCGCAAGCCGCTCGCCTCGTGGCGCAGGAACTTGGGCCATATCAGCGTTTGATACATCAATCGCCGCACATTGAGGGTTCCGCCGATCCCGCCCAGTTCGATGCGGCGGTCGGTTATCAGATTCGGCACGCTGACCGTGCAGGGAAGGCTGGTGGCTCAGGTTTCAATACCGAGCAGAAGCCTGGGTCGAACTGGTCTTCCCTGCCTTTGCCGTTCGCAACGAGGAGTCACCCCAGGAATGAGATGAGCGTCGTTTCCCGGCTGCTCTGGATCGTCCTGATCGCGATTGGCGCAACGTTTGCGGCGGGGATGTACCTCGCCGGGCTCGAGAGCCTCTCCAGGATGATGGGCCGCTAAGGCAGGCGCTTTTCAATCCTCCTGACAACCAGGACCGGCGCGGCCACGCGTCCGGCAAGGAGCAGACATGCGCAAACACATCATCGAGTCCGCCGCGTTGGAAGTCGCCACCCAGATCCGCACCGTCGAAGATTGCATCGAGGACGCCCTGGTCGAGATCGCCGATCTCCAGAGCAAAATGATCCGCGCCCGCGCCACTGCCGGGGTTGCCACCTCGACCGGCCACGCCGCGCTTGAGCAGCTCGCGACCGCACTTCAGGCGCTGGTCACCGCCCGCGGCGGAATGGCCAATTGCCATAGCGCACTCATCGACGCCAAGCAGTTCGTTCCCGGCCTTCGCACCGTGTCGTGGGGCGATGGCGAGGAATGCCCCAAGGTCGCCCAGACCGACCTTCGAATCGTCGCGTAGCAGGGCTTTGACCGGGCCGCAGCAATGTGGTCCGGTCGCATTCCTATGATCCCGCACTATTACATCTTCTGGGCGTTACTCATTGTCACTTGCGGCTACGCATTGTGGCGGGGGCGGTCCGACGAGCGAATCGTGGCTTCAGTGTGCCTGCTCGCCACCGTCGGCACGCGATTCGCGATCTCGCCGCTTCAGGTGCGCTACGCCTCTGTGGAAGGCGGGTTGATGACCATCGATGCTTTGGTCCTGCTTGTCTTCATCTGGATCGCGCTCAGATCGCAACGGTTCTGGCCACTATGGGTTGCCGGGCTGCAACTGACCAACAGCATTTCGCACTTGTTGAAGCTGGCCGATTTCCAGATGATGCCGCGTGCCTATGGCGTCGCCGCAGCGCTGTGGAGTTATCCGATCCTGCTGATCCTGGCGATCGGCACCTGGCGAAGCCACCGGCGCGGCGGTGAGGACGCTCGGTTCTCCCTGCCCTAGCGAGCAGCGGTACCGTTGCGCTAGAGGGAGGCGATGACCATCTCCTCCATCTCGTCAAGCACGCTGATCGAAGCGCTCGACGAGCCGACGTTGATCGTCGGCGGAGGGCGGACGATCGCCGCCAATAAAGCCGCCCGCGCGTTGCTCGGCGACGCAATCCTCGACCGCGACGTCAGGATCGCCATCCGTCACCCGCAGGCGCTCCAAGCAATCCTTTCCGGACGATCGGCCGATCTGGCGGTGATCGGCCTGGGCAGCGCCGAGTGGCCGTGGCAATTGTCGGTCCGGCCGATCGCGCGGGGCCATTGTGTGGTCCGCCTGACCGATCGCTCGACGACGATCGCGGCGGAGCGGATGCGGGTCGATTTCGTCGCCAACGCGAGCCACGAGTTGAGGACTCCGCTCGCCACCATTTCCGGCTTCGCCGAGACGCTGGCGGAGGACGGGCCGATCGATGAAGGCGCCCGCCGCCGGTTCGGCGCGACGATCCACAACGAAGCGGCGCGGATGCTGAGGATCATCGAGGATCTGATGGGGCTGTCGCGGATCGAGGCCGACCGCTTCGTCGCCCCGCGCGACCTGGTCAACCTCGCCGCGATCGCTCGAACTGCCGCGCAGCAAGCTGCGGCGCTGGCCGAGCGTAAGGGTTGTTCAATCGAGGTGGTGGCGGATGACGAACTAATGGTGATTGGAGACCATCCGCAACTGCTCCAGGTGGCCGACAATCTGATTTCCAATGCGGTACGCTATGGCTGCAGCTCGAAGGCCGTTCAAATTCGGGTCGAGGTCGTCCGTGATGGTACGCGCGCGGTGTTCCGGGTGATCGATCAGGGCGAGGGCATTGCCGCCGCCCACCTGCCCCGGCTGACCGAGCGATTCTATCGGGTCGATCCAGCGCGGAGCCGCGATTCGGGCGGGACGGGGCTCGGCCTCGCGATCGTCAAACATATCGTCGAGCGGCATCGCGGGCGCCTCGATATCACCAGTGACCTCGGAAAGGGCACCAAGGTTTCGATTACGTTGCGAGCGGTGCCGGCGAAATGAAACCTTCACCTGACTGTAACATTAGTGTCATCGAAATTAAGCTAATACGTCACGAATGAAACACTTCCTGCTCATTTCCGCGCTTGCTCTTTCCGCACTGAGTGCGTCGGAAGCACAGGCCAAGGATGATTTCCAGCAGTGGGCAACGGCCTCTGCGACGATCAAGCTGTCGGATCGATTTCGTCTTTCCAATGAACTGGTCGCACGCTTCAGCGACAATCGTAACGGGCTTTACGAGCTCGAGAATTCCCTCCTCCTGGGCTACAAGATCAACGACCATGTGACCGCCTGGGCCGGTTATGTGCACAATCCCAATTACAATGCAGGGGACTTCACGGTCATGGAGCGGCGGGCGCGTGAGCAGTTCACGTTCGACAATGTCGCCAAGTTCGGAAAGGCTTCGATCAGCGCCCGCATTCGCCTGGAGCAGCGCTGGCGCGATCACATCGACGGCACCGCATGGCGCCTTCGTCCCTACGTGAAGATGGCAATCCCCTTGGGTGGCAAGACGGCGCCGACGCTCAATCTCAGCGAGGAGTGGTTCGTCAACCTTAACAACACCGGCTTCCAGACTACCGATGGCCTGGACCGCATGCGGACGGCAGCGTCGCTGTCTTTGCCGGTTACCGCGGAAATCAAGCTTGAGGCCGGTTATCTGAACCAGCACCGATTCGTTGGCAACGGGCCGGATCTGGACGATCATGTGTTGACCGGAGGGATCGGCCTCTCGCTCTGAACCTCGCCGATGCGTTCGACCGCCAGAGCGTATGGGAGTTACGCATGCGCCTAACGGTGTGACCGTCAGAGATTCGTGAAAATTCTGTCATCAAAGCGTCATCTAGACTTCACAAGGATCGCGCGATCCAACTTTGGGATACCTCGAACATGACCAAGAACATCGCCTCCACCGCCGTAGCCGCAATCGCCCTTATGGCCCTTGCGGGGTGTAATCCGAAGAGCAACAACGGCTCGGCCCAGTCGCTCCGCATTGTCGGATCGTCGACTGTCTATCCCTTCACCACCGCGGTTGCCGAAGAATTCCAGCGCGCCAACCCCGGGACGAGCGTGATTGTCGAATCGACCGGCACCGGGGCGGGCATGAAATTGTTCTGCGATGGCGTCGGCGATAAATTCCCCGACATGGTCAACGCGTCGCGCGCGATGAAGCCGAGCGAATATGAATCTTGCGTCAAGAATGGCGCCAAACAAATCATCGAAGTGCCGATCGGGATCGACGGTCTGACCTTCATCGAAGGCAAGGACGGCCCCGGCCTTAACCTGACCACCGCCGACATCTACAAGGCGCTAGCCGCCAATCCGTATGGCAAGGGTGCGAACACCGCCAAAACCTGGCAGGACGTCAATCCGTCGCTGCCAGCGATCAAGATCCGGGTCCTCGGCCCGCCGCCCACGTCGGGCACGCGCGACAGCCTGGCCGACCTGATCCTCGCCAAGGGCTGCGAAACCGACTCGGCGATGAAGGCATTGAAGACGTCGGATGAAAAGAAGCAGAAGGATCTCTGCACCAAGATCCGCGAAGACGGCGCCTATGTCGAAGCCGGTGAGAATGACAATTTGCTGGTGCAGAAGGTCACCGCCGATCCGGGCACGCTTGGCGTACTCGGCTTCTCCTACCTCGAAGAGAACCTCGACAAGGTGAAGCCGGTCAGCCTCGCCGGGATCGCCCCGACCGAAGCGACCATTGCCGATTTGAGTTACCCGGGCAGCCGCAAGCTTTACGTCTATCTGAAGGGTGAGCATCTCGCCATCAAGCCGGCGATGAAGCAGTTCATCGCGGCCTATTCGAAGGCCTGGGGCAAGGGTGGAAGCCTTGAGAAACGCGGCCTCGTACCGTTCGCCGCGGCCGACGCGGAAGGCGCGATGGCTCAGGCGACCGCGCTCAAGCCGCTTGACCCGGCCGGCCTCAAGTAAAGCTTTGGATCGGCGGGCGCCATGTCGCTCACCCTGGCGCTCGCCGCCGTCCTGTTGATCGCCGCTGCCGCGGGGTTTCTGGCATTTCGCCGGACCCGCGGCCTGCGCGCCGCCGGCGGCCGTCTCAACAGCCTGCCGATCTATCACGCTTTCTACGCCGCGATCTGGTCCGCGCTTCCGGCACTGCTGATCGTCGCGCTCTACACCCCGGTCGAAAGCCGGCTGGTCAACAAGGCCGTCCTGTCCAGTCCCGAGGGACGCGCCCTCCCCGCATTCGAGATGCGGCGCGATTCGATCCTCAACGAAGCGCGCGAGATCGCCCACGGCGACCGTGAGGTGGGGTTCAACGCCCAGTCCGCCGCGCTCGCCCCGCGAATTCGCGATGCCGAGAGCCGCTACGGCGCGCTCGGTGGCGGCATCGCGATCCTTGCCGCACTGGCCGGCGCTGGAATCTCGCTGCGTCGCGTTGGGCTGGATTTCCGCGCCCGTGCGGGGGTCGAACGCTGGGTCCTCGGCTTGCTCGTCGGCGCATCGCTGATTGCGATCCTGACCACGCTCGGGATCGTCCTGTCCTTGCTGTTCGAGAGCCTGCGCTTCTTCAACCTGGTCAGCCCAACCGAATTCCTGTTCGGCACCACCTGGAGCCCGCAGACCGCGATCCGCGCCGACCAGGCCGGATCGTCGGGCGCGTTCGGGTCGGTGCCCTTGTTCTGGGGCACCGCGTTCATCGGCGCGATCATCGCCATGATCGTCGCCATTCCGCTGGGGTTGATGAGCGCGATTTTCCTTACCCAATATGCGCCGGCGAGGCTGCGCAGTTGGCTCAAGCCGATTCTCGAGATCCTCGCCGGCGTGCCGACCGTGGTTTACGGCTATTTCGCCGCGCTGACCGTAGCGCCGCTGGTCCGCGACCTCGGTCTGTCGCTCGGCGTGACCTCCGCCAGCAGCGAAAGCGCGCTCGCCGCCGGGCTGGTGATGGGCATCATGATCATCCCGTTCGTCTCCTCGATGGCCGATGACAGCATCGCCGCGGTTCCGCAGGCGATGCGCGACGGCAGCTTGGCGATGGGCGCCACCAAATCGGAGACGATCAGGCGCGTGGTGCTTCCGGCCGCGCTGCCCGGCGTGGTCGGCGGAGTGTTGCTTGCGGTCAGCCGCGCGATTGGCGAGACGATGATCGTGGTAATGGCCGCTGGCCTTAGCGCCAACATGACGGCCAATCCGTTCGCCAGCGTGACCACCGTCACCGTCCAGATCGTCCAATTGCTGACCGGCGACCAGGAATTCGACAGCGCCAAGACGCTCGCCGCCTTCGCGCTCGGACTGGCGCTGTTTGTCATCACCTTGATCCTCAATCTGATCGCGCTGGTCGTGGTTCGGCGCTACCGGGAAGCTTATGAGTAACCGTCCGCTCACCCGCTGGACCGACGGGTCGATGGATCGGCTGGTCACCAGGCGCAACGCCGCCGAGCGTCGCTTCCGCGCACTGGGTTTCCTTGCGGTGGCGTTGTCGCTCGCCTTCCTCGCGTTCCTGTTGTTCACGATGGCGGCCAAGGGCATCGGCGGCTTCACCAGCACCGAGGCCAAGTTAACGATCGACTTCCCGCGCTCCGACTTGATGCTCGATCCCGGCGCCTTGCGCGGCCCCGATGCGCGCCAAAATGCCGCCGGTGCCGCGCTCGACGGGGTGATCGAGCAGGCCGCGATGGCGCGCTTCGGCGCGGGCGGCGGCGATTTGTTCGGCGGCGCAAGCGTGCGCGAGCTTGGCGACCAGTTGGTCGGCGACCCCGACTTGCTCGGAAAAAAGGTCGACGTGTGGCTTCCGCTGTCCGCCAAGGCCGACCTCGCGGCCAAACATGGCGGCGATCCAGCCTATGACAAACTGCTCGCCAAGGCCGACACTCGGACTCGCTTCAACCTCACCTTCCTCACCGCCTCCGACGCCACCGATGCCTCGGCGGCCGGAGTGTGGGGCGCGCTCAAGGGCAGCTTTCTGACGATTTTGGTGACGATGCTGCTCGCCTTCCCGATCGGAGTCATGTCTGCGCTCTACCTCGAGGAATTCGCCCCGCGGAACCGCTGGACCGATTTGATCGAGGTCAGCATCAACAATCTCGCCGCGGTGCCGTCGATCATCTTCGGCCTGCTTGGTCTGGCGGTATTCCTCAACTTCATGAACATGCCGCGATCGGCGCCGCTGGTCGGCGGACTGACGCTGGCGCTGATGACCATGCCGGTTATCGTCATCGCCGGGCGCAACGCCATCACTTCGGTCCCGCCCTCGATCCGCGATGCCGCCTTGGGCGTCGGCGCGTCGAAGCTGCAGGTCGTGTTCCATCACGTCCTTCCGCTAGCCCTGCCAGGAATCCTCACCGGAACGATCATCGGCATGGCCCGCGCGCTTGGCGAAACCGCGCCGTTGCTGATGATCGGCATGCGCGCCTTCATCGCCTCCCCCCCGGCGGGGATCACCGACCCGGCGACCGTGCTTCCGGTCCAGATTTTCCTGTGGTCGGACGAGGTCGACCGCGCGTTCGTCGAGAAGACCAGCGCCGCAATCATCGTTCTGCTCGTCTTCATGCTACTGATGAACGGGCTCGCTATCTATCTTCGCAACCGCTTCGAGCGCCGCTGGTAAGGCTTCCGTCCATGATCGACACCATTGTCCCCACGCCCCTCGACGTCGCCGAAACGGTCGACACCAGCACGCCTCGCGATCCCAAGATGACCGCCCGCGATGTTCATGTCTTTTACGGCGAGAAGGAAGCGATCAAGGGTGTTGATATCACCATCTACGACGACAAGGTCACCGCCTTCATTGGCCCATCGGGCTGCGGCAAGTCGACCTTCCTGCGCTGCCTCAACCGGATGAACGACACAATTCCCTCGGCCCGGGTGACCGGCGAGATCGAGCTCGACGGGGAGAATATCAATTCGCCCAAGATGGACGTTGTCCAGCTTCGCGCGCGGGTCGGCATGGTGTTTCAGAAGCCCAACCCGTTCCCCAAGTCGATCTACGAGAACGTCGCTTACGGCCCGCGCATCCACGGCCTCGCGCAGGGCAAGACCGAACTCGATGCGATCGTCGAAAAATCGCTCCTCCGCGCCGGGCTGTGGGACGAGGTCAAGGACCGGCTGGCGGATAATGGCACGGCGTTGTCGGGCGGGCAGCAGCAGCGCCTGTGCATCGCCCGGGCGATTGCGGTCGATCCCGAAGTGATCCTGATGGACGAGCCCTGCTCGGCGCTCGACCCGATCGCCACCGCGAAGATCGAGGAATTGATCCATGCGCTTCGCGGTCGCTACGCGATCGCCATCGTCACCCACAACATGCAGCAGGCCGCGCGGGTCAGCCAGCGGACTGCTTTCTTCCATCTCGGCGAAATCGTCGAATATGGCAAAACCTCGGAAATATTCACCAATCCGCGCGAGCAGCGTACCCAGGATTACATCACCGGCCGCTACGGCTGATCGGAGCATAACCATGGCCACCACCAGTGGACACACCATCAAGGCATTCGACGACGACCTCGACCGGTTGCGCGCGCTCATCAGCGAGATGGGCGGACTGGCCGAGCATAATATCCGCGAATCGATGCGTTGCCTGGTCGAGCGCGATCTCGAGGGCGCCAAGCTGGTAGTCGAGGAAGACCGTAAGCTCGACGCGCTGGAGATCGAGACCGAGCGCCGGGCGGTGCAATTGATCGCGCTTCGAGCGCCGATGGCCGGCGACCTTCGCGATATCGTTGCCGCGCTGAAGATTTCGAGCGTCGTCGAGCGGATCGGCGACTATGCCAAAAATATCGCCAAGCGCGTGCCGTTGCTCGACGAGATCGGCAATATCGAACCCTTGTCGCTGTTGCCCGAGAT
Source organism: Sphingomonadales bacterium (assembly GCA_038244345.1). GTDB lineage: Bacteria > Pseudomonadota > Alphaproteobacteria > Sphingomonadales > Sphingomonadaceae > Sphingomicrobium. Next base: position 10,135 of record JBBRTO010000031.1, read on the forward strand.
GGCACGGATCGCGACCGAGATGGTGCATGACGTGCTGACCGCCTTCGTCGAGCGCGACGCGGCGGCGGCACTGGAGGTGATCGAACGCGACAAGAAAGTCGACGACTTCTACAATTCGATCTTCCGCACCTTGCTGACCTACATGATGGAAAACCCGCACTATATCAGTCAATCGACCCACTTGCTGTTTGTCGCCAAGAACGTCGAGCGGGTCGGCGACCACGCCACCAACATCGCCGAGATGGTCCATTATGCAGCGACCGGCGATTATCTGGGCGACCGGCCCAAGGGCAATGATTCGCTGGAGATCGGGCAATGAGCGTGCGGCAACTCCTACTGGTCGAGGACGACCGCGCACTGGCCGATCTAATCGGCTTCCATTTCGAGCGCGATGGCTGGGCGGTGACCCGCACCGGCGATGGCGAGGAAGCGCTGATCCTGGCCGAGGAAGTCGCGCCGGGACTGGTGATCCTCGACTGGATGATCGAGGGGATCAGCGGAATCGAGGTTTGCCGTCGCCTCCGCCGCAAGCCGACCACCGCCGGCTTGCCGATCATCATGCTCACCGCGCGCGGCGAGGAAGCCGACCGGATTCGCGGGCTCGAGACCGGCGCCGACGACTACATGACCAAGCCGTTCAGCCCCAAGGAACTGGTCGCGCGCGCCGCCGCAGTGCTCCGCCGCTCGCGCCCGTCGCTCGCCGCCGAGCGGCTCGATTATGCCGGGATCGAGATGGACCTCGCCGCCCACCGGGTCCGCCGCGACGGCGAGTCGGTCAAGCTCGGACCGACCGAATATCGCCTGCTGCGCCACTTGCTTGAACGTCCCGGCCGGGTGTTCTCGCGCCAGCAATTGCTCGAAATGGCCTGGCCGCACAGCGAGGAAATCGAGCTTCGCACCGTCGACGTCCATATCCGCCGACTGCGCCAGGCCTTGGGCGACCCCGACTTGATCCGGACGGTACGCTCGGCGGGCTATGCGCTCGATTCCGAAGGGCTTGCCTAAGCCCGGCCACCGCCGCATGAGCCTGCGCAATGGCGCGCAAGAACAAGCATAAGGGCGGCGGCAATCCGGGCCGGCCGCGTTTCTGGGGCAAGCATGCGGTCGCGGCCGCGCTCGATAATCCCGACCGCCGGATACTCAAGGCGTGGACCACGCTTGAAGCGGCGTCGTTCATGAATTTCCCCAAGGATCTGGTGGTGATGCGGGCCGAGGTTCCCGATCTTGGCCGGATGGTCCCCGCCGATGCGCCGCACCAGGGTGTGGTGATCGAGGTCGAGCCGCTCGACGATATCTGGCTCAGCGACCTGCTCGCCGACGCCCCGGAACGCGCCGTGCTGCTGGTCCTCGACCAGGTCACCGATCCGCACAATGTCGGCGCGATCCTGCGCTCGGCGGCGGCGTTCGGGGCAATCGGGATCGTCACCCAGGACCGCCATTCGCCGCCCGAGGGCGGGGCGCTGGCCAAGGCCGCGTCGGGCGCGCTCGAGCGCGTGCCGTGGGTTCGCGTAGTCAATCTGGCGCGAGCGCTTGAGGAAATCGCCGAAGCCGGATTCTGGCGGATCGGGCTGGCCGGGGACGCCAAGGATGATCTGAAAGCCGCGCTTGGGCCGCAGCGGGTTGCGCTGGTGCTAGGCGCCGAAGGCCCGGGAATGCGCTCCAACACCCGCGAGCATTGCGATGCGCTAGCGCGGCTGCCGATTTCAAGCGCGATGGAAAGTCTCAACGTGTCGAACGCGACCGCCGTCGCGCTTTATGCGGCGAGCGTTGCCTGAGTGGTTCGCACCGCACAATCGCTCAACCACAGTCTCGACGCGCTCGCCGCGGCCGAGCCCGCCTTCGCCCGCGCCATCGAGCGCCACGGCCGACCCGAACCACGGCTTAGCCAACCGGGGGTCGAGACCTTGCTTCGCACGATCGTCGGCCAGCAGGTCAGCGTCGCCGCGGCGCGCTCGATGTGGGCCAAATTGGCCGCCCGATACGGCGAGCCGGTCGATCTTTCGGCATTGCTCGATGCCAGCGACGAGCAGCTTCGCGAGGCCGGACTGTCGCGACAGAAAGCCGGTTATGCGCGGAGCTTGGCCGGGCTGGTGCTATCGGGGGAACTCGACCTCCATGCGCTGCCCACCGACGATGAGGATGCGATCGCGCTGCTGACCCGAATCAAGGGCATCGGCCGCTGGTCGGCGGAAATCTATCTGCTGTTCGCTGAGGGGCGCGGCGATGTCTGGCCAGCGGGCGACCTTGCAGTGCAGGTCGAGCTTGGCCGCATGCTCGAGCTCGATGAGCGTCCGAGCGAGAAACAATTGCGCGAGCTCGCCGAGGCATGGCGCCCGCACCGCGGCGCGGCGGCGGTGCTCGCCTGGCATTGCTACAACAACGTCGGAACCGCGCTTTAAGGGCGCTTAGTTGGACGACCCGCCGGTCGCTCCGAAGCTGCTCCACATCCGCCCGCCCCACGAGCCGCTGAAGCCGTCGTAAATGGCGCGCGCGGCCTGCGCGATGGTCGAAGGCCGGTCGTTTCCACCCCTCGCGAAGAACGCCACCGCGATCCGCCGCCCGTCGGGCATGGTGATGAAGCCGACATCGCCGGTCAGCCCGTCGAGCGTCCCCGTCTTGTGCTGGACCAACGTGCCGGCCGGAAGCAGCGCCTTCATCCGGTTACGGCCGGTAATGCAGCGGGCCATCATGCCAAGCAGATAAGAACGGCTTTCCGGCCGCAGCACCGGGCCATGGTCGATCAGTTGCAGCAGGCTGATCATCGACAATGGCGAACTTGAGTCGCGGCGGTCTAGCAGGTCGCGCGGCGAACGCAGCAATTGCGCGATCGTCCGGTCGATGTGGATTGCGCTCAGCCCGTTCCAGTCGAGCCAGGTCTGCACCGTCCCCGGCCCGCCGAGGTTGCCAATCAGCGCATCGGTGGCGGCATTGTCACTGCGGGTCAGCATCAGCTCGATCAATTGCGCTGCCGAGCGCCCGTTGATCCGGTCGCTGAGCGAACGCCGTCCATGGTCGACTTGGGAAAGAAACGTGCCCGCCACCGCCAGCTTGACCGTGCTGGCCATTGGGAACAGTCGGTCGCCATTGATGCTGACGCTCTTGCCGCTGGCGAGATCGACGGCGGCGATCCCGAAATCGCCCGATCTGGTCGAAACCAGGTCGGCAAGTTGGCGCTCGACCGAAACCAGTTCGGGCGACGAGGCGGCGGTCGCCGGCTGGGCGACAATGGCCAAGAGCCATGACAGGGCGACAATGATGCGCAGTGCAGTCTCCATCGAAGAATGAGCGCCGTAGCTTAGAGCTAGCCGACCAATTGGTTACAATCGGGTTAGGGCCAATGCGTTTTGTTTCGGCGACGAATCCCCGAAAAACGTCCCATTATCGGCGAACGCCCTTTTCATAGCGCCGGGCCCCGAGCCCGTTCCACGAGCGAGCCCCGCGATCGATCCGCAGCGGCGCAAGTCTTTCTTGCCCTTCGGCACCTTGCCCAACCAGGAAACCGACCGCGCTTTGCCCGTCGCCACTCGACCAGCGGTAGCGAACGCTTATCGCGATCAGCGGCATGAATAATTTGCGCCCCTCATAGTCATACTCGCTGATCGCTTCGAGCGGCAATCGGACCGCGCTTCGCAGCGGGATACGCGCATAAGGCGCGATCTGCGGGATCGGGTCGCTGACTGTCGCCTCGGCGGTAAAGAAGGCGCTCAGTTCGACGTCCTGGCTGGCGCCGGCGTTGAGAAGTTTGGCCTCGACGATGACGTCGCGTGCTGCCGCACTGCCCGAATTGTAGAGCGTTACCTCAAACGCGATCGCGGCCCCCTGTTCGTCGAGCAAGGCGCGGTCGGGGGACAGCTCGACATCGATCCACGGGCGAAGCCCGGTCGAGACGATCCCGCCCGGGACGATCGGGTCGGGCCGCGGTTGCGCCGGGGACGGCTGCTGCGGCAGCAAGGTCGTCGGCAACGGCCGGCGGCTGGTCACCGGCGAGGGGAAGTCGGCCGCGAGCGGCGGCGCGGATCGCGGCGGGACGGTTGGATCGGGGCGAGGCGAGGCGATCGGCTTGGAATTCTCGGACCGGACGATGTCGATTGGCGCATTGCCCGCCGCCGCATGTCGCCGGCCCTGTCGCCGCTGCCGCGCGAACCACAGCAACGCGCCGCCGGCAGCCGCCAGCAATCCCACGATCCATGGCAGCATCGACAAGCCGCCCGACGTGGCCGGCGCCGTTTCGGGAATTGCGTTCCCGACCGGCGGCGGAACCGCGCCGACCGACGACGCAGCACCTGCATCGGGCAAGGTCGGCGGGCGGCGGAACAAGTCATTGTCGGGCGCGGCCTGCTGGGAGGAGGAGGCGCGATCGGGCGGGGCCGCCGCCGGTTGATTGCCGCTCGCGGGCGAGGTCGTGGCTGCTGGCGGCGGCGTAACCGCGGGCCGCTCAGCCGGTCGAGTAACCGTTCCGTTGAGGCTGAAGTTGGACAATTCGCCCGGGCCGATATCGCTCGAATTGGCCGGTCGCGGCGTGGTCGCGCTCGGATTGTCCTGCGCAAGCACCGGCCCGGCCGCCAGCGACAGGGCCGCCAGCGCCCGGACAACGCCCTTCGCGACACATTTCTTGCGATCTAAAACTCGATCCTTCACGCGGGGCCTATTGGCCTGACTGGCGCGCAGCTTCAAGCGGCGACTGGCAGCAAGCGGGTTTAGCGGGCGTCGACCAGCACCAGTTCGGCGGCACCATTCGGCCCTGCGGCGATGGTCAGCCGGGTTTCGCCGGTGATCGCCACTCCATCGCGCTCCTCGGCCGCGACCCCGTTGATCGTCACCGGCGCGCTCGCCACCAGATATTGGTGGCGCGCCGGATCGAGGGCGATGTCGATCGTCTTGCCCGCGGGCAGGTTGGCGCCGAGCAACCGGGCATCGGCGTGGACGTTCAGCGTGCCGTCGCCGGGATCGCCGCTGGCGAGCAACTGGAATTGGCCATCGCGACTTTCCCCAGGGAACGGCATCGCGCCCCAGTTGGGCTCGGCCCCGGGCTGATCACTCTCGATCCAAATCTGGAACAAAGTGGTAGACTCGTCCTCAAGATTGAATTCGGCGTGGGTCACACCCTTGCCGGCACTCATCACCTGGACGTCGCCCGCCCCTGTGCGGCCTTTGTTACCGAGCGAATCCTGATGGGTAATCGCGCCCGAGCGGACGTAGGTGATGATTTCCATGTCGCGGTGCGGATGCGGCGGGAACCCCGATTGGGCGGCGATGGTGTCGTCGTTCCACACCCGGATACGGCCCCACGCCATGCGCTCAGGGTCGTGATAGCTGGCGAAGCTGAAGTGGTGGCGGGCATCGAGCCAGCCGTGATTGGCGTGGCCCAGCGAGGCGAACGGGCGGATGTTGATCATTGCTCCAAGATGCGTGCTTCGCGGCGCGCTTCAAGTGTCAGCGATGTTACCGGCCGCAGCGCTCACTTGCTGCCGGCTTCAAACACCCCGTCCCACTCCGCCGGCGGCGGGTCGGCGGCGAAAGCGGCGATGCGGTCGCGGTAAAGCATCACCAGCTTGGTCATGCCGAATTGCGCCGCTTGCTGCTCGTTGCTGTCGTTGAGCTCGGCCGCCCTGCCCCAATCCTGCGCGAAATAGGCATCGATGGCTTGGCCATGGGCCGCCGCGAAGGCAGTGAATGCGGGGGTTGCGCGGACGGATTCGTCGCCCAGCAGGACATGCACTGTCTCCGCGCCGTCGCGCCCGACGACCCGCACGCGATCGATCGCAAGCAACGCGAATTCACCGAGATGCCGGGCCAGCCGATCGCCCACCAGGATGGACACGCCATAATATTTGGACAGGCCCTCGAGCCTGGAGGCGAGGTTCACCGGGTCGCCGATCAGCGAATAGGACAAGCGCCGTTCCGACCCGATATTGCCGACGCAGCACGGCCCCGAGTTGAGCCCGATCCCGATCTTGACCTCGCCTGGCCAGGTGCCGTCGCCGCGCGCCATCATCTCCAGATTGAGCGCGGCCAGCCGCTGTTGCATCGCCAGCGCCGCGCGGGCCGCGTTGACGTGGTGGTCGGGGTCGTCGAGCGGCGCGTTCCAGAACGCCAGAATCGCGTCGCCGATATATTTGTCGATCGTTGCCTTAAAGCCGAGGAGCAGATCGGTCATCGGTGTAAGGAAGCGGACGAGGAAGGCGATCACCTCGTTGGGCGCGAGCTTCTCCGAGATTCGCGAGAAGGAGCGGATGTCGGCAAACAACACGCTCATGTCTCGTTCGACCCCCCCAAGCTCGAGCAAGGCCGGATCATTGGCGATGCGCTTGACCAGCTCGGGCGATAGATAGCGGTCGAACGCGTGGTGGATATAGGCCCGCTGCCGCTCCTCGCGATAGAAAGTGAGGATGGTCTGGACGAGGTAAGCGGTGGCGACCGCCATCGCCGGCCAGGTCGGGTCGAGCAGGAATTGATGCTCGGAATAAGCGTACCAGCTGCCCGCGCCGGTCAGGGCGATCGCGCTGGCACCAACCACCGCTCCCTTCAGCGCGCCGATCCGCGGCAGCAGCACCGCGATTCCGATCCCCAGGATCAGCGATAGCGCGACCTCCAGTCCCGGCGCCCAATCGGGACGCACCAGGAAATGGCCGAGGATCATCTGTTCGGCGGCCTGGGCATGGACCATCACCCCAAGCTCGCGATCCTGAAGCGGCGTCGAGACCAGATCGCGAAGCCCGATCGCCCCGGCGCCGACGAAGATTATCCGGCCCTCGACCTCGCCGCGCAACTGGTCGGGGTTTAGAGCACCGGTCAATATCTTCCACGCCGGGATGATCCGGGCCGGCACCGGCGCGGTGTAACGAATCCACAAGTCGCCCGAGCGGGTGGTCGGCACTTCGAACTGGCCGACCTTGAGCGACACCACATCGCCGGCGCCGCCGATCTCCCCGCTGCCGTCGCCGGTCTTGACGATCACCGATCCCGCGCCCTGCGCGACGCGCAGCGCATCGAGCGACAGCGAGGGGACGATCGTCGCGCCGTTGCGCGCGATCAGCGGGGCGCGGCGAACGATCGCGTCGCTGTCGGTGGCGATGCTGACGAAGCCGTTGCCGCGCGCCGCCGCCTCGAGCCCGGGAAGTGGCAGGATGGCGTCGCTGAACGCGGCGAGATGTGTCGGCTCATTGCCGGACAAGGCGAACCCTGCCTTGGGCTGGACCGTGCGGCGATAGGAATCATGGGTCAGGAAAAAGCCGGTGATCACCGGCGCCCGCGCAAAGGAGCCGGCCAGCACCACATCATTGTCTGGCAGCCGGGCCAGGGTCGCTCGCGCTTCGGGATCGAGGGCCAGCCTTTTGGCCAGCCGCGGAGGCGAGGTCCGATCAGGCTCCGACAGCACGACGTCGAACGCGATCGCCGCCGCCCCGGCATCGGTCAGCCTGTCAGTCAGCGCGGCAATGTCGGTCCGCGGCCAGGGCCACTGGCCGAGCCGACGGATGGTTTCCTCGTCGATGTCGACTACCCGAACCCCGGCATCCTCGTACGGACGCGGCTCGATCCGCTGAAAATTGTCGAACATCAGGAAGCTCATCCGCTCCAGCGCCGGGGCGAGGAGCGGCGGCGGGAACAGCGCAAGCAAGGCGACCAGTACGACCGCGACAATGCCGGGAAGCGCCGCGCGGCGGTCGTTCCGTGCCGAGCGTTCGACCATTTGCCGCGATTCCCCTTGTCGATTCACCATATTCTGACATCATGTCATCATATCAATCGCCGATGGTGATTGCTAAACGAGGGCAAGTTCGGGGGGAAGTGTGTTGAAAGTTCGTCGTATAATTTTGCGTGCCGGCCTTGGCCTGGCCGCTGCGGCCATTGCCGGTCCGGCGCTTGCCCAGAGCGAGCAGGACATCGAGGCACTGGTTGCCGAGAGCCAGACTCCGGCCGATGCAATCGCTATCGCGCGGCAGCAAACCGCGACCGGCGACCTGACCGGCGCCGCGGCGACGCTCGATCGCGCTTTGCTCGAGGATCCCAACGCCAATGACGCGCGGTTGCTCTACGCCGCGACCCTGTGTCGCCTCGGCGATCCGCAGGGCGCGCGGATCGAAATCAGCAAGCTCGACCGGCAGAAAGTCGGCGAGACAATGTTCGCCGAAGCCAATGAGGCGTGCGGCGGGACGCTCAATCGCCCGGCCCCGGCCGACGGCGACACCGCCTCGGGGGTCAGTGGTGAAGTCTATGGCGGCCTGGCTTTCGATTATGACGCGGCCGGAGCGCTGGCGCTCCAGACCGATTTCTTCGGCTCGGCCAGGCGCAAGAGCGGGTTCAGCCTGATCGGCGGCGGGCGGCTTTCGCTGCGCTCCCCGGGCTATGCCGGAAGCGGCGGTCTCTACGGCGGGTTCAGCGTCACCTCGAAGCATGACATTTCGGGTCCGCGGCTCGACTATGACATTGGCGAATTGCGCGCCGGCTTCGGCAGCGGCAGCGGGAATATCGGCTATTCGGTCGGTCCGGTGGTCCGCCATATCCGCCTGTTCGACAACCCCTATGTCACGGAATATGGCGGCCAGGGCGAATTGGTGCTGGGCACCGCCAAGTCGAACCGGGTTCGGCTCAAGCTGGAAGGCGTGTACCAGAATTACGACGGCCGCACGTTCCCCGGCAATGACGCCGACGGCGTCCGCTTCGACCTGTCGGCGGCCTACGAAGCGCGGGTCGGCCAGCGCGGTTATTTCACGCTTGGCGCGGCGGGCGAATATAAGAACGCCGACGTACGCAGTTTCGGCTATCGCGGTGGACGGTTGTTTGCCGCTTACCAGCTAAGCTTCGCCAATCGCGATTATCTGACCCTGTCGGGCACGGTGCGCCACATCGACTTTCGCAACGAGAGTTTCGTCGCGGATCGCAAGGACACTCGCGCCTTCGCCCGGCTGGCCTACGCCATCGCGCTTGGCGACAGCGGCCTGTTCGTCGAATGGGCGGCGACCTATACTTACCGCAAGGCGAACATCGCCGACGGCTTCTTCAAGCTACGCACCTATCGAAGCCCGGGCGCCGAAGCGCGCTTGATCTGGAAATTCTGATGATTAGGAAACTCACCATGACCCGCAACGCCTTTCCGATCCTCGCGGCCGCCAGTATCCTGGCGATCATCGGGCCTGTCGACGCGGCAAGCACCGTCGGGATTAACGCCGCCATTCGCAACAAAGTGGCGATGCGCGCCGCGACCGATGCGGCGGCGCATCCGGCCGTCCTCAAGGCGCGCGTGTCGCTTGGCGACCAGGTCCAGACCGCCAACGCGTCGATGCTCCAGATCCTGTTGCTCGACCGGAGCAATTTCACCGTCGGCTCGAACGCCCGGGTGACGATCGATCGCTTCGTCTACGATCCGCAGCGCAGCGCCAGCGCGGTCGGAGCATCGGTTGCCAAGGGGGCGTTCCGGTTCATCTCGGGCAAGTCGATCCACAATATGCCGGGCCAGACCGCGATCACGACGCCGGTCGCCTCGATCGGGGTGCGCGGGACGATCTTCGAAGGCGCGGTTGGGCCCGATGCGGTCAGGATCGCAGCCCACGAAGGCGCCGCCACGGGGGGCAAGATCGACCCTGAGACGGCGACTCTGATCGTGCTTCGCGGTCCCGGCGCGACACCGACCGAGCCCGGCGGGGCGATCGATGTCACCGCGTTCGGTGAGACCATTCCCCTCGACAAGCCAGGGATGGCGTTGTTCATTCCCGGGCCCAACCAGAAGCCGATCGGGCCGTTCAACCTGTCCGATCCCGGGCTGCTGGCGCTGCACGACCTGCTTCGCACCACCCCGGATTCGCGCGACCCGAAGGGCAAGTTTGATGCCGAGGGTAATCCGATCGTCGACAAGACGCTCGAGGTCCTGCCGGTCATTCGCGGCGGCAATTAGGTTAGATCGCGGTTAGGTCGGCTGCGTAGCGGGCGGCCTTTTCGGCATAATGCGCCGCGGATACGGCAAGTGCCGCCACTTCCGTGTCGGTCAGCGCGCGGATCGCCCGCGCCGGCGAGCCGACGATCAGCATCCTGGGCTCGAAGATTTTGCCTTCGGTGACCAACGCGCCGGCCCCGACCAGGCATTGCTCGCCGATATACGCGCCGTTGAGCACCCGCGCACCCATCCCGATCAAGGCGCCATCGCCTATCGTGCAGCCGTGGAGGATCGCCTGATGCCCGACGGTTACGCGAGCGCCGATGGTCATCGGCGCTCCGGGATCGCTGTGGCCGACCGCGCCATCCTGGACGTTGGATTCCTCGCCGATCAGGATCGGGGTATTGTCGGCACGGATTACCGCGCCAAACCAGATGCTCGCCCTCACGCCCAAGCGCACATCCCCGATCAGGTCGGCCGAAGGCGCTGCCCAGGCACCCTCGCCGAGGCTCGGGGCGGTCCCGTCAATGGCGTACAGCGTCATGTAAAATTTCCTAACGCCTGGAGCGCGGCCCGTCGACCGCCTCGTGTCCGCTGGGAATCCGACTGGGTGGCCGGGGCCGAGTTCAAGCAGGCGATGCACCGAACGGTGTTCGATCACCTGGCGGCCAATCCCGCCTGACCCGGATCGGGACTCGCCAACGCCCGGATTCACCAAGCGTTAGCGATTTTGCGCGACCGTCGTCGGCCTGGAACGCCGATGACCAAGACGCGCACCCAATTTGTCCTCCTTGCCACTTCGCTGGCCGGCGCTGGCCCGTGCCTGGCGGCGAGCGCGATCGAGCCGCAAAGCGCCATGCCCGAGCGGATCCTGGCGCTGCACAATCGCGAGCGCGCTGCGGTCGGTGCGCCGCCCTTGGTGTGGGATCCGCTGCTCGCCCAAGCGGCCGCGAGCTATGGGCCGACCTTGGCCAACCTCGGCCATTTGCAGCATTCGCCGCGCGATACACGGCCCGGCCAGCGCGAGAATCTGGCGATGGGAAGCAGCGCTCATTATGATTATGAAGCGATGACCGGCTTCTGGATCAACGAGAAGCGCAACTTCACGCCCGGCCTGTTTCCCAACGTCAGCCGCACCGGCAATTGGGAAGACGTGGCGCATTACACCCAGATGATCTGGAAGGGCACGACCCACGTCGGCTGCGCGCTGCAGCATGGCGGAAGCCTGGATTATCTGATCTGCCGATACTCGCCGCCCGGCAATGCCGACGGCCGGGTCGTTCCCTAGACCCCAACCGCTCGCGCGAACGCCGCCGCGGCGCCCAGCAGCCCGGGCTCCGGGTGGGTGATGATCTTGACCGGCAAACCAGCCATCGCACTGCTGAACCGTCCTTTGTCGTTGAACCGCGCGGCGAAACCCGATCCGGGCAGGAAGTGGCTGAGCCGCCGTCCGACCCCGCCGGCGATCACCACCCCGCGCGCGCCGTGCGCCAGCGCCAGATCGCCCGCGATGCTGCCCAGTGCCATGCAGAATCGTTCGACTGCGGCGCGCGCCAGCGGATCGCCGCCAGCGGTGCCGCGGGTCCAGATGTTCTGGTCCTCGAACGGATCGGTATCGCAGCGATCTTCCCCGCCCAACCCTTCGTAA
>JBBRTO010000032.1:0-21602 GCA_038244345.1 Sphingomonadales bacterium
AGGCCGACGCGGAACTTCTTCACCATGTCGGCTTCGCTCGAATAGTCGAGGTTGACCTGGATGGTGCAGGTGCGAAGCATCATGTCGAGCCCGAGATTACCGACCCGCGGCATATGGTCGAGCATGATCCTGTAGCGGCCCTTGGGCATGATCGGCAGCTCGGCGCGGGTCTTGTCGGGCCACATGCCAAGCCCCAAGAAGCCGAGCCCAAGCTTATCGCCGACGGCCTTGACCTGTTGCAGGTGCCGACCGCTCTCGGCGCAACTTTCGTGAAGGTTGACGAGCGGCGCGCCCGACAGTTCGAACTGCCCCGCGGGCTCCAGGCTGACCGTCCCGTCGTCGCCCGCCAGAGCGATGATCTTCCCGCCTTCCTCGACCGGCCGCCAGCCAAAGTCGGTCAGCCCTTTGAGGAGGTCGCGGATCCCCCCCGGCTCGTCCCAGCTCGGCGCGCGATGGTCGGCCAGGCGATACACGAACTTCTCATGCTCGGTCCCGATCCGCCAATCCTGGCGCGGCTTTTCGCCACCCGAGAAGACCGACAGCAAGTCGCCGCGCGACTCGATCGGCGGGCTGGCGGACATGTCGGTGCGCGTCGTCATGAATCGCCCCTAGTAGCAGCCGACACTGGTGGCAAAAGGAAACTAGCGCCAGTCGCCGACGCTCGCCATCCACGCCGCCACTGCCGCCAGCGCCGCCGTCTCGGCGCGGAGGATTCGCGGCCCAAGGCTGATCGCCACCGCTTGCGGCACCGCGCGGATCGCGGCCGCCTCCTCAGGAGTGAAACCGCCTTCGGGTCCGGTGAGGATCGTCGCCGGGCCGGGCTTGAATGCCGACGCGACCGGCTCGCCCCCGGTTTCGTCGGCGAAATAGAGCGCGCGGCGTGCGTCGAGCGACTTGAGCCACGCATCGAGCTTGACCGGCTCGGCGATGGTCGCGAGCGCGGTCCGCCCGCATTGCTCGGCCGCCTCGACGATGTGGCTGCGCATCCGTTCGAGGTTCAACTTGTCGACGATCGTCCGCCGGGTGATCACCGGTTCGAGCCGCGCCACGCCGAGCTCGACCGATTTCTCGACCAGCCAGTCGACCCGACCCTTCTTGACCGGCGCAAAGGCGAGGCTGAGGTCGGGCACCGCCTCCTGCGCCCGGGTCTGGCGCCCGACTCCAAGGCTCATCCGCTTCTTGCCAGCTTCGACTACCGTCGCGAGCCACTCGCCATCGACCCCGTCGAACAGCAACACCTCGCCGCCCTCGGCGAGGCGAAGCACGTTGCCGAGATAATTGGCGGCAGCCCCATCGAGCGCCACCAGCACCGCCTCGCTCAGCGGCGGCGGGACAAATAATCGCGGCAGACTACGCGGCGGCCAGGCCGGCGTTGCCATCACCCCGCGCCCCGGACCATGAAATACAGGAACAGCCCAGAGGCGGCGAGCATTACCAGGGTCGCGGTCCAGCCGAACAGTGCCTGGCGGGTCGAGGCGGTCAGGCGCCCCATCGCGCGCGGGTTGCGGACGATCAGCATCATTGCCGCCATCAACGGCGCGGCGAGCACGCCATTGACCACCGCGGCCCAGTAAAGCGCCTTGGCCGGGTCGACCCCGAAGGTGTTGAGCGAGGCTCCGGCGAGCGTCGTCACGGCGATGCTCGAATAGAATAATTTCGCATTGCGTGGCTTGGAATCGAGGCTGCCGCTGCCGCCGAACATCTCGGTCACGGCATAAGCCGCCGATCCGGCCAGCACCGGCACCGCAAGCAAACCGGTACCGATGATCCCCAGCGCGAACATCGCGAAGGCGAATTGCCCGGCGATCGGGCGTAGCGCCTCGGCCGCTTGCGACGAGGTTTCGATCGTCGTCACGCCATGCGCATTGAGCGTCGCCGCGGTGGCAAACACGATCGCCAGGCTGACGATCGTGCTGAACGCCATCCCGGTCAGCGTGTCGATCCGGATCCGCTTGAGCTCGGGCCCGGCCTCGGCCGGGGTCAGGCAGAGCGGCTTGGCGTGGTGGCGATGCTGTTCCTCGATCTCCTGTGAGGCCTGCCAGAAGAACAGATACGGGCTGATGGTCGTACCGAGGATCGCGACGAACGCAGTCGCATAAGCCGCATTCCATTGCACTTCGGGGACGACCAGCGAGCGCAATGCGTGTCCCCACGGCACCCCCGCCACGATCACCACCGCAACATAAGTGAACAGCGACAACGTGGTCCATTTGAGCGCCGCCGAGTAACGCTGATAGCTCAGCCACACCTCGAGGATGATGCACAGCATTCCGAACAGCAGGGTATAGAGCCCGCCGCTGCCGCCGATCAGCAGCGTGACCGCCGCGCCCATCGCGCTGAGGTCGGCGCCGAGGTTGATGACATTGGCGACCAGCAACATCGTGACGATGCTGACCAACACAACTCGCGGATAATGGCGCCGCAGGTTGCGCGAAATCCCGGCCCCGGTGACCCGGCCAATCTGGGCGGCGACCTCCTGGATCACGACCATCAGCGGAAAACTGAATACGAAGGTCCACGCCAGGCCGTAACCGAATTGCGCGCCGATCTGGCTGTGGGTGCCGATCCCGCTGGGGTCGTCGTCGGCGGCACCGGTGATCAGCCCGGGTCCGAGCGTCTTGAACAGTGACCGCACACCCGTCGGCGGGTTGGTTTCGGCCGGTGCTTCGCTTGCCATCGGCGGACGCTCGCACAGTCGTCCGCACCGCGCAACGTGGTGCTTGCATGGTTTGCCATCCTGTGGTGGGTCGCGGGCCGATGGACCCGACCACCGACACCGTCCCCGACAGCGAGCGCACGGGCCTGATCGGCGCGCTGCCACCCGCGCTTCGCCCTTACGCCAGCCTGATGCGAATCGATCGGCCGATCGGGACGTGGCTGTTGTTCTGGCCCTGCGCGTGGGGACTGGCGTTGGCGGGTGGATTGAACTGGGGGGTATTATTGTCGTTCGCCGTCGGCGCGTTCGTCATGCGCTCGGCTGGGTGCGTCTACAACGACATTGTCGATCGCGATCTCGACCGCAAGGTCGAGCGTACACGGCTACGCCCGCTGGCCTCTGGCCGGGTCAGTCTCAGGGCCGCCTGGGCACTGCTGGTCGGTCTTTCGCTGATCGGTCTGGCGGTCCTGCTCGATCTCCCGCTGACCGCCCAATTGGTGGCGATCGCCAGCCTCGCCCTGGTGGCGGGCTATCCTTTCATGAAGCGGATCACCTGGTGGCCGCAGGCGTGGCTCGGGCTGGTGTTCAGCTGGGGCGCGTTGGTCGGCTGGGCGGTTCGCGGTACGCTCGACCCGCCCGGGATATTGCTCTGGCTCGGCACCGTCTGCTGGGTGATCGGCTACGACACCATCTATGCCATCCAGGATATCGAGGACGATGCCCTTGTCGGTGTGCGTTCGTCCGCCCGTCGCCTCGGCAGCAAGACGCGGCTCGGAGTCGCCTCGTTCTACGCCTTCGCCCTTGCCGGCTGGGGCGCTGCGATCTGGCTGGTCTTCCCCTATTGGCTGGCACTTGTCGGGCTGGTGCCCGCCGCGCTCCATCTCGCCGGCCAGGCGTGGCGCGTCGACCCTGCCGACGGTGCCGGCGCGCTCCGGCTGTTCCGATCGAACCGCTGGTGCGGCCTGCTGGTGCTCCTTGCCATGCTGGTGGTGAGGCTGGGCTTGAGCAGCGGCCCCTGACCGCCTAACCGCAGCGCCATGTTGAGCGTCGAACAAGCCCGCGACAAGGTCGAACAACTGGTCGAGCAGGCTCGCCTCTCCGGGGCTGACGCAGCTGATGCACTCTATCTCGGCGAACGGTCGAGCGGGGTGCAGGTGCGCAAAGGCGAACTCGAGGACGTCCATCGCTCGGAGGGCGAGGGGATCGGCCTGCGCGTGTTTCGCGGCACCAAATCGGCCAGCGCCTCCTCGTCCGATTTGTCACCCGAAGCACTGGCGGCTTTGGTCGGTCGATCGCTCGCGATGGCCGCCGAAGCCCCCGATGATCCTTATGCCGGGCTCTCCCCGGTCGATTTGCTTACGACGCCGCCCTATCCCGACCTCGACGGCTGGGATCCGCTCGAGCCCGACCCGGCCGCGCTCAAGGCCCGGGCGCTCGAAGCCGAAGCCGCGGCGCTGGCGGTCAACGGCGTCACCAATTCGAGCGGCGCCGGCGCGTCGGCCTCGGGCTCGACCGTCGCGCTCGCCATTTCGAGCGGGTTCAGCGGCGCCTATCGCGCCACCGGCCACAGCTGCTCGGCAAGCGTTGTCGGGGGCACCGGCTCGGGGATGGAACGCGACTATGCGTGGCACAGCGCGCGCCACGCCGAAGATCTCGAAGATCCCGCTGCGATCGGCCGCCGCGCGGGTGAGCGAACGGTGGCTCGGCTTGGGCCGGTCAAGCTCGGCGCGGGGCGGCTTCCGATCCTGTTCGAGCCGCGCGTCGCGACCACTTTGCTCGGCCATTTCATCGCCGCGATCACTGGATCGTCGGTGGCGCGCAAGTCGAGCTTCCTCCAGGACAAGCTCGGTAGCCAGATCTTCGCACCCGGAATCGCAATCCACGACGATCCGTTGCGCAAGCGCGGGCTGCGCAGCCGCGCGTTCGACGGGGAGGGGCTCCCGGTCCGCCCGATGGCCTTGGTCGAGGATGGCGTGCTCACGACCTGGCTCGCGGAAAGCGCGTCGGCTCGCCAGCTCGGGATCGCGCCGACCGGCCACGCCATTCGCGGCGTCGGCGGCCCGCCGGGCGCAGGTCCGTCCAACCTCTATCTCGCCGCTGGCACCGCAAGCCCCGACGAGCTTCGCCGCCGCTTCCCGCGCTGCATCCTCGTCACCGAATTGATCGGCCAGGGAGTCAATGGCGTGACTGGCGATTACAGCCGCGGCGCCGCCGGCTTCCTCATCGAACATGGCGAGATTGTCGGCCCGCTCGCCGAAATCACCATCGCCTCGAACCTTACCGAAATGTTCGCCATGCTCGAGCCGGCCAGCGACCTTATCTTCCGCCGCGGCGTCGACAGTCCGACCGTCCTGGTGCCGGAAATGACGGTGGCGTCGGCCTAAGCGACCGGCTTGAGCCCTAACCGTGCGAATTCGATCTTCGGGCAGTGGTCCATCACCACCTTGAGGCCCGCCGCTTCAGCCCTGGCCGCCGCCGCTTCGTCGATCACGCCGAGCTGCATCCACACCGCCTTCGCGCCAATCGCGATCGCTTCGTCGACGATCGGCCCGACTGTCTCGCTTTTCATGAAGATATCGACGATGTCGATCGGCTCGCCGATCTGATCAAGCTCGCGCCAGACGAATTCGCCGTGGACATGCTCGCCGGTAATCCGCGGGTTGACCGGGATCACCCGATAGCCCTGGTCCTGGAGGAATTTCATCACGCCGTAACTGGCGCGGTCGGGCCGGTCCGACGCCCCGAGCAAAGCGATCGTTCGCGCGTTCTGAAGCAGCTCGGCGATATCCCCGTCGCGGGTCAGTGGCATGGTGGTCTCCTCGTCCGCTCAATGCTTCACGCTGGTTTTTTCTCCAGCGCGTCGAGCAACGCCCGCGCCAGATCGGCGAACGCCTCGCCCGCCGGCCCCTCCTCGGCCGCCGGCGGATGGCCCGCGTCGCTCGCCTCGCGCAAGCTCGTCGACAGCGGCAGGCGTCCAAGGAACGCGATCCCGAGCCGCTTCGCCGACGCCTCAGCCCCGCCGCTTCCGAACGGGTCGCTCTCCTCACCACAATGCGGGCAGATGTAGCCCGCCATATTCTCGATGATCCCGAGCACTGGCACGTCGGTCCGGCCGAACAGGTCGATCGCGCGCGTGGCGTCGATCAGCGCCAGGTCCTGCGGGGTCGAGACGATCACCGCGCCGGCCGGCTTCGCCTTCTGGACCAGCGACAATTGCACGTCGCCGGTGCCGGGCGGAAGGTCGACCAGGATCAGATCGACGTCGCCCCAGTCGCCGTCGGTCAGCTGGGCCAGCGCGCTGGCCGCCATCGGCCCGCGCCACGCCAGCGCCTGACCCGCCGGGACCAATTGTCCGACCGACAACAATTTCACCCCGCTCGGGCTGACCACCGGGATCAATTGTTTGTCTTTGGCCTCGGGTCGGTCGTGCGCGCCGAGCAGGGTCGGCTGGGACGGGCCGTAGATATCGGCGTCGATCAGGCCGACTTTCTTGCCCATCCGCACCAGCGCCACCGCAAGGTTGGCGGTGACGGTGGACTTGCCGACTCCACCCTTGCCCGACCCGATCGCGATCAGCGGCGCGGTCCCCTTGCGCGCCGCGGTCAACGCGATCCGTACTTCGCTCACGCCGGGGATCGCGCCGGCCGCATCTTGCAGCCTAAGCTCGAGGGCCTTGCGCTCGTCATTCCTCATCCCGCCGCTATCGACGATCAGGGTGGCAACCCCGCCATCGAGCTTCTTCGAACGGATCCGCGGGCCGTCGGGGTGGCGATCGAGGGGGCTTAAGGCATCGTCCATGGCGCGCCGCTTAGGCCCAGGGCGCACCAATCGGCAAGCGACCCCTGTTTTTCATCGGTCGGCCTTCCTATAGAGGGTCTATGAGCATTTTATCGAGATTGGGCTCGCTTCCATCGCGCCTGTTCAGTGACAGCAAGGGTCCGTGGGGGCCCAAGTCGGACGGCGGCGCCGATGATCCACCGCGCGAGCCGCCTGCTGGCCCGTGGGGGGGCGAGCGTCCGGCGGCGCGCCCCGGCGCAGGCGCCTTCGGCCCGGCCAGCATCGATGCCTTCATTGAACGCAACCGACGGCGCTTCAGCGGCGGCGGGCGAGGCGGCGAGGGACTGCCGCGCCGGCCAAGCGGGTCAAAGATCATATGGATCGCGCTCGGCCTGACCGCGCTTGCCCTGCTGTCGACCACGATGCACCAGATCACGCCGGAAGAGCGCGGTGTCGTGACCTTGTTCGGCCGCTACAACTCGACGCTTCCCCCCGGCATCAGTTTCACCCTCCCAGCGCCGATCGAGCGGGTCCAGAAGGTCAATGTCGAGCAAATCCGCGACACTGAGCTTGGCTCGGCGGCGGAAGAGACGTTGATGCTGACCGGCGATCAGAACATCATCGACATCGCCTATCAGGTCCGCTGGAGCATCAGGGACCCTGAGGAATTTCTGTTCGAGCTTCGCACGCCGGAGGACACCATCCACCAGGTTGCCGAAAGCTCGATGCGCCAGGTTGTCGCGCAGGTCAGCTTGCTCGACGCCATCGGTAACAAGCGCGGCGAGATCGAAGCCCGTGTCCAAGAAGAAATGCAGCGCACCCTCGATCGCTATCGCTCGGGCGTGGCGATCCGCGGCATTGCGATCAAGCAGGCCGATCCTCCAGCGGCGGTCAATGACGCGTTCAAGGACGTTACCGCGGCGCAGCAGGACGCGCAGAGCGCGATCAACAACGCCAACGCCTATGCGCTCCAGCTGCGCCAGCTCGCGCTCGGTGAGGCGACCGCTTTCGACAAGGTCTATGTCCAATACAAATTGTCGCCCGAAGTGACCCGCCGGCGGATGTATTACGAGACGATGGAGCGCGTGCTTCGCGGCGTTGACAAGACCATCATCGAAACCCCGGGTGGGGTGACCCCGTACCTCCCGCTGCCCCAGATTCAACGCCAACAGTCACGTCAGGCTGGACAATGATTGCCCTCCTCCGCCGCCATCCGACCCTCGCCGCCGTGATCGGCGCGATTCTGCTCGTCGCCTTGCTCGGCAGCATGACGATCGTTCCCGAAACCAGCCAGGGCGTGGTCATCCGCTTCGGCAAGCCGGTCCGGATCGTCAACCAGTTCGACCCCAAGCAGCGGCTTGGATCGGTCGGCGCAGGGCTCAACGCCAAGCTGCCGTTCGCTGAATCGATCGTGTGGATCGACAAGCGGGTGCGCGATCTCGACATGGACAAGCAGCAAGTGCTGTCGATCGACCAGCGCCGGCTCGAGGTTGACGCTTTCGCCCGCTATCGGGTCGTCGATCCCTTGCGGATGTACATTACCGCGCGCTCGGAAGACCGGGTCGAGGAGGCATTGAAGCCGATCCTCGGATCGCAGCTTCGCAACGAACTCGGCAAGCGGCCCTTCTCGTCGCTGCTCAGCCCAGAGCGCGAAGGGGCGATGGAAAATATCCGCAAGGGCCTCAACCGGGTCGCCGCGCAATATGGCGTCGAAGTCGTCGATGTGCGGATCAAGAAGGCCGATCTGCCCGACGGCACCCCGCTCCAGTCGGCCTTCGCCAGGATGCGCAGTGCGCGCCAGCAGGAAGCCCGCTCGATCCGCGCCGAAGGCTCCAAGACCGCGCAGATCATCAGCGCCGAGGCCGATGCCGAAGCCGCGCAAACCTATGCCGCAAGCTTCGGCAAGGATCCCGAATTCTATAATTTCTATCGGGCGATGCAGTCGTACAAGGTGACTTTCCTCGGCGATGCCCAGACCAAGGCGTCGCCGACCACGATCATCATGTCGCCCAACAGTGAGTATCTGAAGGAATTTACTGGACGGTAAGGCACCTAACCGTTCAAATTGCGTTCATGCGCTCGACCTAGCGTCGTCCATCAACGTCAGCAGCGAGCGAGAGATTTTATGGTTTCGAAGGAGTATGGACCCTTGCGTTACGCCTATGGAGTGGCCACCGCCTTGCTACTTGGAGGAACCGCTTTCTCGCTCGCCACCGGCGAAGCCGGGGCCCAGGTTGCGCAAAATTCACCATCGGCGATGGCCCCGCGCGCCGGCGCTCCAATGTCGTTCGCCGATCTCGCCGCCCGGCTCCAGCCGGCGGTGGTCAACATCTCGACCAAGCAACGCATCGCGGTCCGCGCCCAGGCCGACCCGTTTGAGGAATTCTTCCGTCGCTTCGGCAATCCCGACGGCCAGTCGCCGCAAGCCGGCCCGACCACGCCTCCCGGCGGCGCCGCTCCGAAAACACGTGAAACCGGTTCGCTGGGCTCGGGCTTCATCGTCTCGCCCGACGGCTATATCGTTACCAACAACCATCTGATCGAAGGCGCCAATGGTCAGGGTACGGTCGACAGCGTCACCGTCATCCTCACCAACCGCAAGGAATATACGGCGCGGATTGTCGGCCGCGATATCGCCTCCGACCTCGCCTTGCTCAAGATTGAAGCGGCCAATCTGCCGTTCGTCAATTTCGGCGATTCGTCGCGCGTTCGGGTCGGCGACTGGGTGATCGCGATCGGCAATCCCTACGGACTTGGTGGCACCGTCACCGCGGGGATCGTCTCGGCGCTCCACCGCGGGATCACCGGGGTCGGGGCCTACGATCGCTACATCCAGACCGACGCCAGCATCAACATGGGCAATTCGGGTGGCCCGATGTTCGATCTGAACGGCAATGTGATCGGCATCAATTCGGCGCTCATCTCGCCGACCGGCGCCAATGTCGGGATCGGTCTCGCCATTCCTGCCGAGCTGGCCAAGCCGGTGGTCGATTCACTACGCCGCGGCCAGCGCCCGCAACGCGGCTATCTCGGGGTCAGCCTGCAGCCGCTTGACGAAAATATCGCTTCCTCGCTCGGCCTTCCCAAGGACCAGGGCGAACTGGTTCGCTCGGTCGTCGTCGGCCAGGCCGCGGCACGCGCCGGTCTTCGCCAAGGCGACGTCATCCTCACCGTGGGCGGCCAGCCGGTTACTCCGGACGAGACGGTGTCGTTCCTCATCGCCAACTCGACGGTCGGCGCCCGGGTCCCGCTCGAGATCATTCGTGGCGGCCGCCGCGAATCGGTCACCGTAGTGGTCGGCCAGCGTCCGACCGAGGAGCAGCTCGCCCAGCAGGTCGGCGGTAGCAATGACGGCTCGCCGAGCAATTCGGTCACCGGGGTGCCCGCAGGGACCCAGGCGATCGGCCTGACGCTCCAGCCGCTCACACCCGAGCTTAGCCGCCGCTCGAACATTCCGGCGAATGTTCGCGGGGTGGTCATCACCGCGGTCGATCCGTCGAGTGACGCGGCCGAGAAGGGGCTTCGCGCGGGCTTCCTGATCATGTCGGTCAACCAAGTGCCGGTGACTTCGACGGGGCAGGTCACGGCGGCGGTCGAAGCGGCGCGCCGCGCCGGCCGCAAGAGCGTATTGCTGCTGGTCAAGAGCGGCACCGCGCCCGAAGCCTTCGTCGGGATCGACATCGCCCCGAACTAAGTGATTGCCTGCGCTCCATCGTTCGGCCTCGGATAGACGGTTGGCCGAACGAAGGGTGCTCCGCATGGCAGACTAGCGGACCTCCATTTTCAACGGTGCCGGCAGCGGCGGGGCCAGCCCTGGCAGCAGCGGTTAGCCTGCTGGTTGTCTGGCGGCCTTGTCTGGCTTCGAACTCGCGAACCCACACTGCTGCTGTTCCATCGGAACCTGCTTGGTGATGCGAGTGGCGTTCTCCGCATAGGCTTCCGTCACGGAACCCTGATTCACGGTCTTGCCGCGCAGCGGGCTGACGCCTTGGCAGATGTGGAAGACATGCGGCGTGGTAGCCTTCTTGGCGCCGCCTTCCGGAGCAATCCAGTACACCACATCCTGACCGGCCGGGTGCGCGGCGTCCTTGGTCGCCTCGGCCACCGTGTTGGAATCCCTGGCGATGTCCTTCGCCTGCGCGGCCACCTCGGGTGAACAAGCCGTTGTCGGCTGGCTGGCCTTAATCTGGGTCGCGCACGTGTTCATGTCCTTGGTATATTGCTCGACCGATGGCGGATTCCAGCTCACCCCGATCAGCGTGGCGACCACCGCCAGAACGGCCCCTACTCCGCCGGCGATCTTCTTATTCTTCGGGTCCATGTCCTTGTCCATGAAGATCAGGACGAGCAGCGGGAGGAAAGCAATCAGCGTGATGATCGCACCGAGCTGATTCTGGAAGAAGAACTTGGCCTTGTCGGACTCGCGGGCCGGATCCTGCTTGTTGGCGGCCTTCCACATCAAGCTGCCGGCAATCGCGAAAATCGCAATCCCGACCAGGATACCGATCAGCAACGCAAGGTTTCCGTGGTCGAACTTGTGCTGGCGGAGCAAGATGATCCCGGCGACCTCGCCGCCGATGGCAACGATCCATGCGAGCGCCGCAAAAATGCGAAGGCGCTTGGCGGCTGATGCCTGGCCCTGCGTCGCTTGCCAGTCCTTGGTGACGTCGGCCTCTGCGGCCGGCTTGTTGTCGGACATGTTTACATCCCCCTATGCACAGTTGGACCCAATGGATACGAGTGGCCCACGTAGCATTCAGGATCAACCCTGACATGATAAGAATTGCTCGTTATGGCATTGAACGGTTAGCGGCCAGCTCGGTCGTAGCGGGTTGGTAACTGGTTGCCGCGCGGACTCTCGGTGCAATCACCCTTATGGAGCACGATATGGGTTGGTATCTAAAGAAGAGCTTCGCGTTCGGACCCCTAAGACTGAATCTCTCGAAGTCCGGGATTGGCGCGTCGGTGGGCGTGAAAGGGCTGAGAGTGAGCGCGGGGCCGAAGGGGAGACAGCTTAATGCCGGCCGAGAAGGTCTTTACTATCGCGCCTCGCTAAACTCACCACCCGACCGGGATGTTTCCGATCCTGAGATGATCGAGTCAGATGTGGAGATGACAAAAGTTGAGGGCCCAAAAGAGAAGGATGGTCTGATGCGCTTCCTTCGAGGATTCCTGAATGGTCGCTAAGGCACCCGACGTCGCCGACCTTGAGCGCCAATGGTGCGACGCCTTGATCGCCAAGGACGAAGCGGCGCTGCGCAAGCTGATCCATCCCTTGTTCAAGCTGGTCGGGATCCGCTCTACCGGGACGGTCGCGGTCGGGCTCGAGGATTGGCTCGGCGCCCTGGCCAAGATGGACATCGCCAGCCTCGAGGTCCGAGTGACCGATTCGATGCGCCTCGACCAGACCATCGTCGCTACCGTCGATGCCAAGTGGAAGCTGCGGTTCATGAACCATCTGATCGACGAACGCGTGCTGCTGACCGACGTGTGGGTCAAGGGCGACGCTGGCTGGCAGGTGGTCCGCCGTCATTCCAGCCCGGTGCCCGCCGGGGTCAATATCGAATGAGCCTCGACGTGCTCGAAACCTGGGGCGAGGCGGCGCAAGGCGAGCAGCAGGCGACCATCGCCCTTCGCCGCGAGATTCACGCCGATCCTGAACTCGGGCTCGATTGCCCGCGCACCCGCGACAAATTGAAAGCCGCGCTGGCCGGGCTGCCGCTCGTCATCCGCGACAGCCGGCGGACCAGCGGGTTCGTCGCGTTGCTCGAAGGGACTGGCGAGGGCGACTGTTCGCGCACCGTCCTGCTGCGCGGCGACATGGACGCGCTTCCGATCCGCGAATCCACCGGGCTCGATTTCGCCAGCCGTACCGACGGCGCGATGCACGCCTGCGGGCATGACAGTCATTCGGCGATGCTCGCCGCGTCGGCTCGAATGTTATCCGCCCGCCGCGACACGTTCGCCGGGCGGATCCTGTTTATGTTCCAGCCGGGAGAGGAGGGACACCACGGCGCTCGCGAAATGATTGCTGAAGGCTTGCTCGACGATCCGCTGCCGCAAGCTGCCTTCGCACTCCACATCTGGCCGAACCTTCCCGGTGGCGCGGTCGCCTGCCGCGCCGGGACGATGCTCGCCTCGACCGATACGCTTCGCGCGCGGATCGTCGGCAAGGGCGGTCATGCGGCCATGCCGCACGACGCGATCGATCCGCTGCCGGTCGCCGCCGAAGTGGTGCTCGCGCTCCAGACCGAAGTCGCTCGGCGCACCCCGGTGACCACCGACCCGGTCGTCCTGTCGATCACCAAGATCACCGCTGGAACGACCCACAATGTCCTTCCCGAAGCGGTCGATTTGCTCGGTACATTGCGCACCTTGTCGCCCGCCGGCCGCGCCCGCGCCCGGGCCGCTTTCGAGCGGGTCTGCACCCACGTCGCGCTGGCCCACGGCTGCACCGCCGAGGTCGAGATCGAACCCGGCTATCCGGCGACAATCAACGATCCGCGCGCGGTCGCGTTGATCGAGCGCCTGGCCGGCGACAGTTACATCGAGGCCCCGGCGCCGAGCATGGGCGGCGAGGATTTCGCCTACGTGCTCGAACGCATTCCGGGCGCGATGGCGTTCCTCGGCGTCGCGCCCGCGGGCAGCGATCCGCTGGCCCGGGCGCCGCTGCACAATCCGGCGATGCTGGTTGATGAAGCTGCCATGCCGCGCGGCGTCGCATTACATTGCGCGTTCGCCACGACCTTCCTCGCCCAAGGCTATTCCATATGATGCTCACACTGCTGCTCGCCCTCGCCGACCTCGCTTCGCAGTCCGGTTTCTATACCGCCCACCAGATGGAAGTCGCCGCCGCGATCGACCTCGAGCCCGATGGAAAATTCGCTTACTCGTTAGACTATGGCGCGGTGGCCGAAGTCGCCGAGGGCAATTGGTCGAGCGAAGGCTCGACGATCTACCTGACCTCGACCCGGATGGAGGGCGCTTACAAACAGGCCGCCTTCGTCCGCGAATCGCTGACCATCGATGGCGGGTCGCTATTGCTCAAGCGCTACGACATCACGATCCGCTTCAACCGCGACGACGGCTTGCCCGCGCCGCCCAATCGCAACAAGAAACTCTGAGGAACCGCGCATGGCCACCAGCCCCGACACCAAAGAGCAGCTCAAGGAACTGACCTTCCGCGGGATCGTCATCGGCGCGATCCTGACCCTGCTGTTCACGGCCGCGAACGTCTATCTCGGGCTTAAGCTCGGGATCACCTTCGCTACTTCGATCCCCGCTGCGGTGATCTCGATGGCGGTGCTCAAATTCTTCAAGGATGCGACCATCCAGGAGAATAATATCGTCCAGACCATCGCATCGGCGGCGGGGACGCTGTCGGCGATCATCTTCGTCCTGCCCGGGCTGATCATGGTCGGCTGGTGGACTGGATTCCCGTTCTGGCTATCGGTGGCGGTGATCGGGCTTGGCGGCATCTTGGGCGTGATGTTCTCAGTCCCTCTGCGCCGTGCGCTCGTGACCGGCAGCGACCTGCCCTATCCCGAAGGCGTTGCCGCTGCCGAAGTGCTCAAGGTCGGCGCCGGGGTCGGCGGCGCGGAAGAGAATCGCATCGGGCTTCGGATGATCATGTGGAGCTCGATCGTCTCAGCGCTCTATGCGCTGGTTGCCCAGACCAAGCTGGTCGCGACCGAGGCCGCGCGAAGCTTCGGCTTCGGGGGCGGCGCGACTACCGTTTCGACCAGCCTGTCGATGGCGCTGATCGGGGTCGGCCATCTGGTCGGCATGGCGGTCGGGATCGCGATGCTGGCGGGCCTGATCATCAGCTGGTTCGTGCTGGTGCCGTGGCAGACCGGGCTTGCCGGGCTAGCCTCCGCCGCCGACATCGAAACCTTGGTAACGACGGTCTTCCGCGCGAAGGTGCGGTTCATCGGAGCCGGCACCATCGGCGTCGCCGCGATCTGGACCCTGCTCAAGATCATCGGCCCGATCATCAAGGGCGTCACCTCGGCGCTCGCCGCAAGCCGCGCCCGCGCCAAGGGAGGGCAGGACAGCCTGGCGCTGACCGAGCGCGACATTCCAATCGGAATCATCGCCGTGACAATCCTCGGCTCGATGATCCCTATCGGTCTGTTGCTCTCCGCCTTCGCCCAAAGCGGCCCGATCGCCGCTGCTCCCGCGCTCACCATTGGCCTCAGCTTGCTCTATATCCTCGTTGCTGGCGCGATCATCGCCGCGATCACCGGCTATATGGCGGGACTGATCGGCGCGTCGAACAGCCCTGTGTCGGGAGTCGGGATCTTGACCGTCCTCGGCATTTCGCTGGTACTGGTCGCCATCTTCGGCCGCGAACTCGGGGTCGATGCTTCTCAGAGCCTGGTTGCCTACGCGCTGTTCGTCACCGCGATCATTTTCGGTGTGGCGACCATCGCCAATGACAATTTGCAGGATCTCAAGACCGGCCAATTGGTCGGCGCGACTCCGTGGAAACAGCAGGTCGCGTTGATCATTGGCGTCATCTTCGGCTCAGTGGTGATCCCGCCGATCCTCACCATCCTCAACAATGCGTTCGGCTTTGTCGGAGCACCCGGCGCCGGCCCCAACGCGCTCGCCGCACCGCAAGCAGCTTTAATCTCGGCGATCGCGCAGGGTGTGCTCGGCGGCAGTCTCGACTGGAATTTGATCGGGCTTGGCGGGCTGATCGGGGCGGGGGTGATCGTCGTCGACGAAATACTTCGCCGCGGCGGGAAATATTCGCTCCCGCCACTCGCGGTCGGCATGGGCATCTACCTACCGATGTCACTGACCCTGCTGATCCCGGTCGGCGCGACAATCGGCTATTTTTACAACAAATGGGCCAAGCGCGCGCCCGATCCGGCGTTTGCCGAGCGGCTCGGGGTACTGATGGCGACGGGCCTGATCGTCGGCGAAAGCCTGTTCGGGGTCGCCTTCGCGGCGATCGTCGGCGCGACCGACAATGATTCGCCGCTGGCGCTGGTTCCCGATTTTGCCTGGGCGGTTCCGCTCGGGCTGGTCGCTTTTACGGGCGCGATCGGCTGGCTGTATTTGAAGACTCGGAGCGAGGCTGACGCCAAGCTCGCCAACGAGCCGTTAATCGAGCCGCCGCCGCAGGCTGCGCCGCGCTAAAGCTCAACCCCGCCCGCGGTAAGCGGCGACGCCCTGGTCGGGGAGCCATAGCCCCTTGGGTGGCTCCCCCGATTGCCAGAAGACGTCGATCGGGATCCCGCCGCGCGGGTACCAGTAACCGCCGATGCGCAGCCATTTGGGCTTCATCTCGTCGGCCAGCCGCTTGCCGATGCCGACGGTGACATCCTCGTGGAAGCCGGCGTGGTTGCGAAAGCTGCCGAGGAACAGCTTGAGACTCTTCGATTCGACGATTGCCTCGCCCGGCGCATAGTCGATGACGAGGTGCGCGAAGTCGGGCTGGCCGGTGACCGGGCACAGCGACGTGAATTCGGGCGCGGCAAAGCGGACGAGATATAATTCGTCGGGCCGCGGGTTGGGGACATAGTCGAGCTCGGCCGCCTCCGGGGAAGCGGGCAGGGCGCTCGACTGGCCGAGATGCTTGGGCGTGGTCATCGCGCAAGGCTCCTAGCAGCGCCGCGCTCGGGCCGCTATCCTCCGCCCCGACTGGAGGGCTGAGCATGGACGATTTGGTGACGACCGAATGGCTGGCGCGAAGCCTCGGCGCGGACGATCTTTCGATCGTCGATTGTTCGGCGTTCATGCCCGCCGATCAGCGCGACCCGGCGGCGGAATATGCCGCCGCGCACATCCCCGGAGCCCGGTTCCTCGACATCGGCGAGGTCGCCGACCGCGACAACCCCGCGCCGCACATGCTTCCTTCCGCCGCCCGGTTCGGCGAGGCAATGGTCGCGATCGGGGTTGGCCGCGACGACCGGATCGTGGTTTATGACAACAGCCCGCTGCGCACCGCGGCGCGGGGCTGGTTCACGCTGCGCTACTTCGGCGCCGAGCGGGTGGCGATCCTCGATGGCGGATTCCAGAAGTGGCGGCGCGAGGGGCGCGCCGTCGAAACCGGCGCAGCATCCCCGAGGAAGGTGCGGTTCGATGCGCATCAAGCGGATGAAGCAGCGGTTTCCCTGGAAGGGGTGCTGGCGAGGGGGGAAATGCCCCTGGTCGATGCCCGCGGGGCGGCGCGCTTCGAAGGAAAAGAAGGCGATCCGCGCCCCGGAATCGCCCCCGGACACGTGCCTGGCGCGCGCAATCTGCCCTATTCGGCGCTGTATCGCGAGGATGGCACGCTGAAATCGGAGGCCGCGCTGCGCGCCGAGTTCGACGCGGCGGGGGTCGATCCCGAACAGCCGTTCATCGCCAGCTGCGGGTCGGGCGTGACCGCCAACAGCCTGATCTTCGCCGCGCGGCGATTGGGCGGACGCGGGCAGAAACTCTACGATGGAAGCTGGTCGGAATATGGCGCCGACCCGGCGACGCCCAAGGAATTGGGGCCTGCTAGAGGCTAAGCAACGTCCCCAGCCGGTCGAGCTCGCCGCGGATCGAAGCGGTCAGCGTGTCGATTGCGGCACGGTTGGCCTCGAGTCCGGCATCGCGCAGCGTGCCGATCACCTCGAGCCCGGCGACCGATCCGGCTACGGCATGCGCCGACATCGCATCGAACAGGGCATGCCGCGAATCGCTCGCGGTCGGCCAGGCGGCGGCAAAGGCGCCCTGATCGGCTCCAACCGTCGGGGTCCCGCTCAACCCCTCGGCGGCGGCGAGCGCATGGGCCAGCCCGGCGACTCGCGCCAGGGCATCGGCCGGGGGCGAAGCGTCGATCGCTGTCGCGTCGGGTTCGGGCAAAAAATGGATCATCGGCGAGGTTTAGCGCGCCAGCCCTAACGAAAAGTGAATCGCGGGGGCAGGCTTTACGAGGCGGCGTTGCCGTCGGCGTCGATGTCGCGCAAGATCCAGCCGCGCTGCGGGATGGTCTCGATGAATTCGGCGCCGTTCGACGCCATCCGCAATTTCTTGCGCAGCTTGGAAATGAACACGTCGATGATCTTGGGCTGCGGCTGGTCGTCGGAACGGCGGTAGAGATGCTTGAGCAGCATCGTCCGGGTGACGACATTGTTGCGCGCGAAGGCGAGCAGTTCGAGCACCCGATATTCCATTTCGGTAATGCCGATCGGGTGGCTGTCGATGCGGATCAGCCGCTGCACTGGATCGACCGCCAGCCGACCGCCGCACAGGGTGGCGGGCATGTTGGCGCCGCTCGCCTTGAGGCTGGTGAGCAAGCGCGAGGCGGCCTCGTCGCTTTCCTCGGCGGACATGACGCCTGGCGCGCCGAGCAACGCCTGCTGTAAGTCGCCGAACGTAACGTGCGCTTCCTCGACGATGCGCAATCCCTCCTCGAACCGGCGGCGGGCGCGGTCGAGGATCGATTCGAGTTCGGCGAGCCGGGCGGAGAGCGATTCGGTGGCCATGAGGTCGCTAATAATCCTTATTTCGGCGGCTGGGCGGTCGCTTCCGCGCTGTTGGCTTCGGGCGCGGCGAGGATCGCCGGGGTCTGGGCGCCCTTGTCGACGACGCGGGTTTCGGGATCGCCGGCGACCGAGCGAGCGCCGAGAACGGCGCGGTCGCGGCCGGCATTCTCCAGCATGTTGGCTTCGGTCTGGCTGCGCGGGGCAGGGCCGCCGAACAAGGCTTCGACCGCCTGCGCCTGTGCACCCTCGGCGGTGGTGCTGACCGTGCCGGCGACCGGCGGGGTCAGCGTGTAGTCGGGCGGGATAATTAGCGGCGCATTGCGCGCCACCGCAAACTCGTCGAGCGTCTTGGTCTTGCCGGCAAACAGACTGCAGCCACCAAGCGCGATTGCGGGGATGACCAGCAGGGTGGGGATAAGCTTACGCATGATCGATATTCTCCTCGGGCGCCGCCGGCCGAACGAAGATGGCACGAAGCAGCAGAATGACGACGCCGATGCTAATCGCCGCGTCGGCGACATTAAAGACCAAAAACGGACGCCACTCGCCGAAATGGAGGTCGAGGAAGTCGACCACATACCCCAGCCGCACCCTGTCGACGATATTGCCCAGCGCGCCGCCAAGCACAAGCGCAAGCGCCATCCGCTCGCCGCCTTTTTCCTCACGGGCTATCCACCAGGCGACGATAAAGGCGATGATCGCGGTCCCGCCGATCAGCAGCCAGCGACCCAAATCACTCTCGGCCTGGCCAAGCCCAAGGCTGATCCCGCGATTCTCGGTCCAGGTGAAATTGAAGATCGGCAGCAGTGTAATTTGCCCGCGCTGCTGGAGCGCGAGCGGATAGATCATCGCCAGCTTGGCGAGCTGGTCGAGGAGGAAAATGACGAGGGCGAGGCCATAAGCGCGACTATGCTTGCCCATTCACCACCCCCTCGCAGCGATCGCACAAATCGCCATCCTCGGTCACTTCAGGAAGGTGCCGCCAGCAGCGGCCGCATTTGTTGAGGTCGGTCTTGGTCACGCTGAGCGTGTCGCCGATCCGAACTGGCCCACTGATGAGCAGCTCGGCGAGGTCGGGCGATAGTCCGGCTTCGGGCAGGGTCACTTCCGCCTGAAGGCTCGACCCGACGACCTTGTCGCGGCGCAATGGCTCGATCGCTTCGGTGACCCGCGTACGTAGCGCGCGCAGACTGGTCCAATCGCCGGTTGCGACGACGCCGGTCGGGACTTCCGGCCACTCGAGCAAATGCACTGATCCGCCGTCCGGATACCGAGTCCCCCACACTTCCTCGGCGGTGAACACCAGCACTGGCGCCGCCCACCGCACCAATGCGTGGAACATCGTGTCGAGCACGCTCCGATACGCCCGCCGCTTCGGGTCATCCGCGCCGTCGCAGTAAAGCGAGTCCTTGCGGATATCGAAGTAGAAAGCGGACAAATCCTCGTTGCAGAAATCGCCCAGCGCGCGGACGTAGGTGTTGAAGTCGAAATCCGCGACCGCTTGTCGCAACTTCGCGTCGAGCCCCGCGAGCAACGACAGCATGTACCGCTCAAGCTCGGGCATCGCTTCAACGTCGGTCACCCGCTCGGCCTCGTCGAACCCCTCGAGCGCACCGAGCAGATAGCGGAACGTATTGCGCAATTTGCGATACTGGTCGGCAACCCCGGCAAGGATCTCCTTGCCGATGCGGTGGTCCTCGGTGAAGTCGACGCTTAGCGCCCACAGCCGCAATATGTCCGCCCCATAATCGCGCATCAAGTCGAGCGGATTGATCGTATTGCCCAGGCTCTTGGACATTTTCATGCCCTTGCTGTCCATCGTGAAACCGTGGGTCAGCACCGCCTTGTAGGGCGCGCGTCCGCGGGTGCCGCAACTTTCCATCAGGCTCGACTGGAACCAGCCACGATGCTGGTCGGAGCCCTCGAGGTAAAGGTCGGCGGGCCAGGTCAAATCGGGCCAGGTGCCGCTTTCCAGCGTGAAGACGTGGGTGCAGCCTGAGTCGAACCAGACATCGAGGATATCGGTCACCATCTCATAATCGGCGGCTTGGTAGGCAGCCCCGAGATACTCCTGCGCCCGCGCTTCCTCCCACGCGTCGACGCCCTCGGCCGTGATGCCTGCGACGATCCGCGCGTTGACCGCATCGTCGACCAGCGGCTGGTTGCCTCCGCGCTTGACGAACAAGGCGATCGGCACCCCCCACGCGCGCTGGCGGCTGATCACCCAGTCGGGCCGCCCCTCGACCATCGAGCGAATCCGATTCTCGCCTTTTTCGGGCACCCAGCGGGTGTCGGCGATGGCCTTGAGCGCAGTCTCGCGAAGCGTTTTGCCCTGCGCCAGTTGCCCGCCCTCATTCTCCCAGCGCTGTACTGCTCCCTCTCCCGTTGGGAGAGGGTTGGGGTGAGGGTTACTGGCGTCGGTCGGTTGACGCTCGGCTTCGCCTCGCTCCCCCTCACCCAACCCTCTCCCCGCCGGGGAGAGGGCTTTATCCATCGCGATGAACCATTGCGGGGTGCAGCGGTAGATGACCTTGGCTTTCGAGCGCCAGCTATGCGGATAGCTATGCTTATAGTCGGCGTTGGCCGCGAGCAGCCCGCCGCTTTCGCGCAGGTCGTTGCAGATCGGGCCGTCGGGCGCGTTGAACTTGTTGTTGATGACGCTGCCCTGGCCGCCGAGCCAGCCCCAATCCTCGCGAAACTTGCCGTCGCCCTCGACCGCGAACACCGGGTCGATCCCGACCGATTTGCACAGTTCGAAATCGTCCTCGCCATGGTCGGGCGCCATGTGGACCAGCCCGGTCCCGGTCTCTGTTGTGACGAACTCGCCGGGGAGGAACGGTCGCGGCTTGGCAAAGAACCCGCCGAGGTGGTGCATCGGATGGCGCGCGACGGTGCCGGCCAGCAAAGTGCCAAAAGATGTCAGATATGTTCTGTCGCCATTGTCTCCAAACACCCCAACCTGCTCCCCAATCGCTACGGGCAACAGGGGCGTGCTTTTTGATACCGAAATTCCGGTTCGGGCAATGAACGCCTCTGCAAGATGAGCTGCGACAAGATAGCGCAGCTCTTCTGAATGCAGAACCGTGTAAGCAACCTTCGGCCCATAAGCGATCGCCTGGTTGACCGGGATCGTCCATGGTGTCGTCGTCCAGATCACCGCCTGCGCGCCGACCAGCTCGGGGATCGGGCTCTCGATAATCTCAAACCCAACATCGATCTGGGTCGAGACGATGTCCTCATATTCGATCTCGGCCTCGGCCAGCGCGGTCTTTTCGACCGGCGACCACATCACCGGCTTGGCGCCGCGATACAGCTGGCCACTGGCCGCGAACTTCAGCAACTCGGACACGATCGTGCCTTCCGCCACCGAGTTCATCGTCAGATAGGGCTTGTCCCACTGCCCGCCGATCCCGAGCCGCTTCAATTGCTCGCGCTGCGTATCGACCCAGCCTTGCGCATAGGCCCGGCACTCGGCGCGAAACTCCTTGATCGGCACCTGGTCCTTGTCGAGCTTCTTCTTGCGATATTGTTCCTCGACCTTCCACTCGATCGGCAGCCCGTGGCAGTCCCACCCGGGCACGTACGGCGCGTCCTTGCCCAGCAGGGTCTGCGTCCGCACCACCATGTCCTTCAGGATATGGTTGAGCGCATGGCCGATGTGGATGTCGCCATTGGCATAAGGCGGGCCGTCGTGGAGAATGAAC
>JBBRTO010000033.1:0-20828 GCA_038244345.1 Sphingomonadales bacterium
ATCGGCGTGGACGCCATTGTCGGCGATGTAGATGGTGATGCCGTGGTCGGGCTCGACCCAGCCGCGGTTGACCGGGACCAGCGACCCGATGAAAGCGGCGAGGAGATACAGGCCGGGGATCGCCGCCAAGGCGAGCGCCAGCTTGCGCCACCCGCCCCGTTTCGTCCGCCGCCTTCGTTTCATTTGCCTCACCCGACTTGCCATGCTTCCCGTGCCTCACTAGATGCGCCGTCACCGCCTGGAGTGATGTCCTCTGGACAATCCTAGGCGTCAACTGGTCGGGGCGTAGCGCAGCCTGGTAGCGCATCACACTGGGGGTGTGGGGGTCGCAGGTTCGAATCCTGTCGCCCCGACCATCCTTGGCTTGTTCTGGCCAAGGAAGCGCCTTCGCGAAAAGGATAGTCCTCCAATCATGTCCAACCTGTTCCTTGCAACCAGCCTTGCCGCCGAGACCGCGGCGCCGCAATCCGGGTTTGCGGCATTAGCCAACATGTTGTTCCTGCCGATGGCCCTGTTCCTGATCTTCTGGGTGCTGGTATTCCGCCCGCAAGCCAGAAGGCAGAAGGAACAGCAAGCCGAGATCATGGCGATCAAGAAGGGCGACGACGTCATTACCGGCGGCGGAATCCGCGGCCGGGTGACCAAGGTCACCGACGATGAGGCCGAGGTCGAAATCGCGCAGGGCGTCAAGATCCGCGTGGTCAAGGCGACCATTTCCAATGTCGTAAAACCGAAAACCAAGCCGGCCAACGACTGATGAACGATTTTCCGCGCTGGAAGATCTGGTCGATCTGGCTGGTGATCCTGCTTGGCGTCGTGCTGTCGATCCCGAGCTTCTTTCCCAAGGCCGAGGTCGCCAAATGGCCGTCCTATGTGCCGCACACCCAGATCAACCTCGGGCTCGACCTTGCCGGCGGAAGCCAGCTGTTGCTCGAAGCCGACGCCCGCGACGCCACCAAGCAACGGCTTGCAGCCAAGGAAGAGGAAGTCACCACCGAGCTTCGCCGCGGTGAGCCCAAGGTCGAAATCAGCGATGTCTCGACCCAGGACGGCCGCCTGTCGTTCATGGTTCGCAATCCGACCCAACTCGACGAAGCGGTCGACCGAATGCGCAAGTTGGCCCAGCCGATCGGCCTGACCGGCGCTCGCGACTGGGACGTTCAGGTGGTCGATTCGACACGGGTTGTACTGACCCCGACCGCGCAAGGCACCACCCAGGCGCTCAAGGATGCAATGGTCGTTGCTCGCGACGTGGTGCGCCGGCGGATCGATCCCAACGGAACCAAGGAAGTGACCGTCGTCAACCAGGGCGATCGGCGGATCCTGGTCGCCGTGCCCGGGGTGGAAAATCCCGATGCGCTGAAAGCCCTGATCGGCCAGACCGCGCGGCTCGAGTTCAAGCTGGTCGATTTGACCGCCAACCCGGCCGAAGTCGCGCAGGGCCGGGCGCCGGCCGGAAGCCAGGTGCTGGCGATGGCCGACGGATCGGGCAAGATCGCAGTCCAGCGCCGGGTGATGGTGTCGGGTGAGCAACTGATCAAGGCGCATCAGGCGTTCGACCAGAACAACCAGGCGACCGTCTCGATCACCTTCAACACCGCGGGCTCGAAGCGCTTCGGCCGGGCTACGCAGGAAAATGTTGGCAAGCCGTTCGCGATTATCCTCGACGACAAGGTGCTGTCGGCGCCCAACATCAACGAGCCGATCCTCGGCGGTCAGGCGCAGATCAGCGGCAGTTTCACCGTCGAAAGCGCCAACCAGCTGGCGATCGCACTCGCCTCGGGCAAATTGCCGGTCAAATTGGACGTGATCGAGGAGCGCACGATTAGCGCCGAGCTTGGCGCGGATTCGATTCGCAAGGGCGTCATCGCCTCGGTCGCGGCGACGATCGGCGTGATCCTGTTCATGCTGATCACTTATGGTCGGTTCGGAGTCTATGCGACGGCGGCCTTGATCGCCAACGCCTTCCTGATCCTCGCTGGCCTCGCCATCTTTGGCGCTGCGCTGACCTTGCCGGGGATCGCCGGCTTCGTACTGACGATCGGCGCCGCGGTCGATGCCAACGTGCTGATCAACGAGCGAATCCGTGAGGAACAACGCCGCGGCCGCAAGGTAATCGACGCGATCGATACCGGCTACAAGGAAGCTTCGACCGCGATTTTCGACGCCAACATCACCAACGTCATCGCCGCCACGATCATGTATTTGTTCGGGTCGGGCCCGGTGCGCGGCTTCGCGGTGGTGCTGATGATCGGAATTGTCACCTCGGTGTTCACCGCGGTCAATTTCACGCGAATGCTCGTCGCCGGCTGGGTCCGCGCCAAGCGTCCGCGCACGTTGCATATTTAAGGGCGATCCGATGAAGCTGCTCAAACTCGTTCCCGACAATACCAACCTCGACTTCATGCGCTGGCGCAACGTTGCGCTGGTGCTGTCGATCCTGATCACCGCGGCGTCGATCGCGCTGGTCGCGGTCAAGGGCCTCAACCTCGGGATCGACTTCGTCGGCGGTCAGGTGGTGCGGACCAATTTTGCGCAGCCGGTCAATATCGAGGATCTGCGCAAGCGGGTCGATGCGCTCGAGCTCGGCGAAGCAAGCATCCAGCAATTGAGCGACGCCAAGACCTACCAGGTGCGGCTGCCCAAGCCCGAAGGGTCGGACAATGCGGCGAGCGCAGCGGTGACCAAGCTGCGCACGATGATCCAGCAAAGCTACCCGGGCGCCAGAGTCGACGCCGGCGAATCGGTATCGGGCAAGGTCAGCGGTGAGCTGGCGTGGGATGGCGCCCTGGCGATCGCTTTGTCGATGCTCGGGATCGCGATCTACATCTGGATCCGCTTCGAATGGCAATTCGGAGTGGGGGCGTTGGTCACGCTGTTCCACGACGTATCGATGACCCTGGGATTTTTCGCGTTGACCGGGCTTCAGGTCGATCTCAACGTGGTCGCGGCGATCCTGACGATCGTCGGCTACTCGCTCAACGATACTGTCGTCATCTACGACCGGATTCGAGAGAATCTCCGCAAATATCGCAAGATGGCGATCATCCCGTTGATCAACTTGTCCTTGAACGAGACCCTGTCGCGTACTCTCGTCACCTCGCTGTCGATCATGCTCGCCTTGCTGTTGCTGTTGCTGCTCGGACCTGACGTGATCTTCGCGCTGACCGCGGCGGTGTTGCTCGGAATCTTTATCGGCACCTACTCGTCGATCTACATTTCCTCGCCGATCCTGGTGTGGCTCGGGGTCAAGCCCGATAGCTTCCTCAAGTCCGAGGAGCCGGCCGCCGGCACCCGGCCGCAGGAAGTATGACCGCAGCCATCCGCAGTTCATCCAATCCAGGCCAATCCCGGGCACTCCAATCTCGGCGCTTGGCCTCAACCCGGCTCCACGCTAGAAGGTCAGTCATGTCGAATCTGTCCCGTATCGCACTGCCGCTCATCGCCGCCGCAATCATCCTCCCGGCGGGCGGATGCGCCCGGAACAAGGGCAAGGCCGGCGACACCGAATATGTCGCTCGCGACGTCAACACACTCTATAGCCTGGCCAAGAAGCGGCTCGATCAGGGCAATTACGTGCTCGCCGCGAAATTGTTCGATGAGGTCGAGCGCCAGCATCCCTATTCGGTGTGGGCGCGCCGCGCTCAGCTGATGAGCAGCTTCTCTTACTATATGGCGCAATCCTACCCCGAGGCGGTCAGCTCGTCGCGGCGATTCCTGACGATCCATCCGGGTAACAAGGACGCGGCCTACGCCAATTACTTGATCGCGATGAGTTATTATCAGCAGATCGAGGATGTGAACCGCGACCAGAAGATCACCCAGCAAGCGGCCGACAGCTTCGGCGAGCTCACGCGGCGGTATCCGGGCAGCCGCTACGCCGCCGATGCGCGGTTAAAGCTCGATTTGATCAACGACCATCTCGCCGGCAAGGAGATGGAAGTTGGGCGCTTCTACCAGCGGCAGGGCAACTGGCTTGCGGCGACGCTTCGCTTCCGCACCGTCGTCGAGAAATATCAGACCACAAGCCACACGCCCGAGGCGCTCGAGCGGCTGGTCGAATGCTATCTCGCACTCGGCATCCCCCAGGAAGCGCGCAAGTCGGCCGCCGTTCTCGGCGCCAATTATCCCGGCAGCGAATGGTACGATCGCAGCTTCAAGCTGATCCAGCGGCACGTGCCGGCGGCGCCGCAGAGCTGACCCTGCCCGGGCCCGCCTTCGGAAACGGGTCGCGATGCTGAGGCAGCTTGTCATTAAAGATGTCGTGCTGATCGAACGGCTTGAGCTTGAGTTCGAGCCCGGGCTTGGCGTGCTCACCGGCGAGACCGGCGCTGGCAAGTCTATCCTGCTCGACTCATTGGGGCTGGCGCTCGGCGCGAGGTCGGACACCGGGTTGGTGCGCGCCGGGCAGGGTGCGGCAAGCGTCAGCGCCGAGTTCGAGCTTCCCGCCGGCCACTCGGCCTTTGCAGCGCTCGACACGGCGGGGATCGATCATGAAGCAGGCGAGCCGTTGCTCCTCCGCCGGACGCTCAAGGCCGATGGCGGAAGCCGCGCCTTCGCCGGAGGCGCCGCAGTGCCGGCATCGTTGCTCCGCGATATCGCCGGGGCGGCGATCGAAATCCACGGCCAGCATGACGATCGCGGACTTTTAAACCCCAAGGGCCACCGCGCCCTGCTCGATGCGTTCGGGCGGCTCGATGGCGGCACGGTCGATCGGGCGTGGGCCAAGCGCAGCGGACTCGAGGCCGAACTTGCCGATCAGCGCCAGGCGCTGGCCGATGCGACGCGCGACCGCGAATGGCTCGACTTCGCGATCGGCGAGATCGCCGCGCTCGAAGTTGAAGAGGGGGAGGAACAGCGGCTCGCCGAGGCGCGGGGGCAAATGAAGGCGGCGGCGCGGATCGAGGACGACCTTGGCGCGCTCGGACCGCATTTCACTGGTTCCGACGGCGGGCTGTCGCAGCTTCGCCAGGCGGCGCGGCGGCTGGAGCGGATCGCCGACGCGCACCCGCTATTGGCCGACGCGCTGGCGGCGACCGACCGCGCGATCATCGCGGCCGACGAGGCGGAGACCAAGATCGCCGCCGCGACCGCCGCTCTGGCGCATTCGCCGATCGACCTGGAATCTGCGGAAGCGCGATTGTTCGAGATCCGCGGGCTGGCGCGCAAGCATCGGGTTGAGGCCGACCAGCTTCCGGCCCTGCTCGACGACCTGCAGGCGCGGCGCGCGGCGATCGACCACGGCAGCGAGAAGGTCGAGCAACTGGAACGCGCTCTGAGCCAGGCCGCGAATGATTATGCGATCGCCGCCAAGGCGCTGTCCGAGGCGCGCGCCGCGGCGGCAGGGCGGCTCGATGCGGCGGTTGCGGGCGAACTCGTGCCGTTGAAGCTAGATGCCGCCCGGTTCCGAACCGCGATCGCCGATTCCGAGGCCGGGCCTGCCGGCACCGACCGCGTCGAGTTCGAAGTGTCGACCAATCCCGGCGCGCCGTTCGGCGCGCTCACCCGGATCGCCTCGGGCGGCGAATTGTCGCGCTTCATCCTCGCGCTGAAGGTGGCGCTGGCCGAAGCCGGAGGCGCTGGCACGATGATCTTCGACGAGGTCGATCGCGGGGTCGGCGGCGCGGTGGCAAGCGCGATCGGCGAGCGGCTGGCGCGGCTTGCTGAGGGCGCTCAGGTACTGGTGGTGACCCACTCACCCCAGGTCGCGGCACGAGCGGCTCATCATTACCGGATCGAAAAGGCCCACGGCCCCGACGGCACGCGGACGACTGTTCGCAAACTGTCCGCCGACGAACGCCGCGAGGAAGTCGCGCGGATGCTGTCGGGCGCCGCAATCACCGACGAAGCTCGCGCCCAGGCGGCGAAACTGCTGGAGGCGGCGTGACCGACATCGCGCAGAAATGGGACGGCAAAAGGCTGGTCCATGAGTGGTTTGCGCATGGCGGCGCGCGGACGGCGATTCTGCTGTGCCCGACAGTGATGGGGGTGACCGACCTCGAGCGCGGGTTCGCGCGTGAGCTCAATGCCAAGGGCCATTCGGTACTGGTCGCCGATTTGTACGGAGCGCGGTTCGCAGCGGCGCAGCGGGCCGAGGCGTCGGTCGCGATGGGGGCGTTGCGGGGCGATCGGGCGCGCTTGCGCGATCTGCTGCTGGTGGTGCTCGATGAGCTTCGGACACTGGCCGGCACTGCGCCGATTGTCGCTGTCGGTTTCTGTTTCGGCGGGCAGTGCGTGCTCGACCTCGCCCGGTCAGGCACTGATATCGCGGGGGTGGCGAGCTTCCACGGGCTGTTCGACCCGCCGGCCCTGCCGCCGCAACCGATCAAGGCGCGGGTAATCGCGTTCCACGGCTGGGACGATCCGCTGGCAAGGCCCGTCAGCGTCGTCGCGCTTGGCGAGGAGCTGACCGTCGCGGGCTGCGACTGGCAGGTTCATGGCTTTGGCGGAGTCGGGCACGGCTTCACCAACCCCCGCGCGACCGGGGCTATGCCGGGGATCAAGTTCGACGAAACGGCAGCGCGGCGCAGCTGGGCCGGGCTCGACCAGTTCCTCGGCGAGATCGCATGACCGAAGCCGAGGCGGCGAACCGGTTGATGCGGCTGGCGAAGGACATCGCACGCCATGACCGGGCGTATCACGACCGCGACAAACCCGAGATTTCGGACGCGGATTATGACGCGCTGGTGCGCGAGAATCGGGCGCTGGAGGAGCAGTTTCCGGATCTCGTCCGTACCGATTCGCCGTCGAAGCGGCTCGGCGCTGCGCCGACCTCGAGCCTGGCCAAGGTGGCGCACGCAAAGCCGATGCTCAGCCTCGACAATGCGTTCGCCGACGACGCAGTGGCCGAGTTCGTGGGGCGGGTGCGGCGGTTCCTGTCGCTGCCCGCCGACGCGCCGGTCGTGCTGACCGCCGAACCGAAGATCGACGGACTGTCCTGCTCGCTGCGCTATGAGAATGGCGCGCTGGTACTGGCGGCGACCCGCGGCGACGGCAGCGTGGGCGAGAATGTTACCGCCAATGTGCGGACGATCGCGGATGTGCCGCAGGCGCTCAAGCGCGCGCCGGCAGTGCTCGAGGTGCGCGGCGAAGTGTATATGGCGAAGGCCGATTTCGCGGCGCTCAACGAGCGGCAGGAGGCGGCGGCGGGCAAGGTCTTCGCCAACCCGCGCAACGCCGCGGCGGGATCGCTTCGGCAGAAGGATCCGGCGGTGACCGCGGCGCGGCCGCTGCGGTTCCTGGCGCATGGCTGGGGCGAATTTTCCGAACCGCTCGGTGCGACCCAAAGCGAAGCGATGACGCGGCTCGCGGCGCTGGGCTTTCCGGTCAGCGACTTGCTGGTGACGGTCGAAACGATCGCGGCGGCGTTGGCGCATTATGCGAAGATCGAACAGGCGCGGGCCGACTTGCCGTTCGACATCGACGGGGTGGTGTACAAGGTCGATCGGCTCGACTGGCAGGAGCGGCTGGGACAGGTGGCGCGGTCACCTCGCTGGGCCCTGGCGCATAAATTCCCTGCCGAACAGGCCGAGACAATGATCGAGGCGATCGACATCCAGGTCGGGCGGACCGGCAAGCTGACCCCGGTCGGCCGGCTCAAACCCGTCGGTGTCGGCGGGGTGATCGTCGCCAACGTCACGCTCCACAATCGAGACGAGATCGAGCGGCTCGGGTTGCGCGTCGGAGACCGGGTGCGGATCCAGCGGGCAGGAGATGTCATTCCGCAGGTGGTCGAGAACCTCACTCGGGACGAGCGACGCGACCCTTACCGCTTTCCCGACCATTGCCCCGAGTGCCAGTCCGAGGCCGTCGCCGAGGAGGGGGAGGTCGATGTTCGTTGCACCGGCGGCTTGATTTGCCCGGCGCAACGGTTGGAGCGGCTCAAACATTTCGTGTTGCGCGGGGCGATGGATATCGACGGGTTGGGCGAGAAGAGCCTGGCCGAATTCGTCGGGCTCGGCTGGCTCCACGGTCCGGCGGACATTTTCCGCCTCAAGGCCCACCGCGACGACCTCATCGGGCGCGAGGGGTGGAAGCAGGTCTCGGTCGACAAGTTGCTCGCCGCGATCGAGGCGCGGGTCGGGTTCGATCCGGCGCGGTTTCTGTTCGGGCTTGGCATCCGCCATGTCGGCGCGGTGACCGCCAAGGATCTGATGAAGGCGTTCGCGACGATCGAAGCGCTGCAGGCGGCGGCAACCGGGGAGGGCGCGCAAGACGAACTGTCGGCGGTCGAAGGGGTCGGACCGGTGGT
The DNA here is from genome assembly GCA_038244345.1 of Sphingomonadales bacterium. GTDB lineage: Bacteria > Pseudomonadota > Alphaproteobacteria > Sphingomonadales > Sphingomonadaceae > Sphingomicrobium. Next base: position 8,252 of record JBBRTO010000033.1, read on the forward strand.
CGCCGAGGCGCTAGCCGATTTCTTCCACGAGCCGCACAATCGCGACCAGCTCGCTCAATTGCTCAAGCTCGCTGAGCCCGCGGCGTTCGCCTCGACCGCTCGCGCCACCGAATGGACCGGCAAGACGATCGTGTTCACCGGAACGCTGGAGACGATGAGTCGCGACGAAGCCAAGGCGCAGGCCGAGCGGCTCGGCGCGCGGTCGGCGGGATCGGTCAGCGCCAAAACGGATTTGGTGGTGGCCGGGCCCGGGGCGGGGTCGAAACTCAAAAAGGCGGCACAGCTGGGGGTCAGGGTTATCGACGAAGCGGAGTGGGGAGCGATCGTCGAGGCGGCCTAATGCCGCCCGGTTGCCTCTGCTAGGGCCTTGTTGACGTCGAGGCGGGCGATGCTGCGCCGGCTGCGCTGCTCGGTTGCGCATTGGCAGTGACCCGCCACACGACATTGCCGACGTCGTCCGCGATCAACAACGCACCGGCGCGGTCGAACGCCACCCCGACCGGGCGGCCGCGGGTGTTTTCCTTGATCAGAAAGCCGGTTACGAACGGTTCGATCTTGCCCGCCGGCTTGCCGCCCGCGAACGGGACGAAGGCAATTTGATAGCCGTTAAGTACGTCGCGATTCCAACTGCCATGTTCGCCAATGAACGCACCGCCGGCATAATGCGCCGGAAAGGCCGAGCCGCTATTGAACGCAAGTCCGAGCGCAGCCACGTGGGGGCCAAGGGCGAAATCGGGCGGGATCGCCTTGGCGACCATATTCGCCTGACGCGGCATCACGCGAATATCGACATGATTTCCGTAGTAGCTCCAAGGCCAGCCATAAAAAGCGCCCGGCGTTACCGACGTCATATAATCGGGCACCAGATTCTGGCCGATCTCGTCGCGTTCGTTGACGACTGTCCAAAGTTTCCGGGTGATCGGTTCGAACGTCAGGCCGTTGGGATTGCGCAGTCCGGTGGCATAGGGCCGGTGTGCGCCGGTCGCCGGATCGACTTCCCAAATCTGTGCCCGGTCCAGCTCCGCATCTATCCCGCGCTCAGCGATATTGCTGTTCGATCCAATGCCGACGTAAAGCTTGCTGCCATCGGGGCTGGCGGTCAGGCTCTTGGTCCAGTGATGGTTGATTTCGCCCGCCGGAAGAAGGGTTACAACCGTGCCCGGCCCGGCGATACTGGTCTGCCCGGGGGTAAAGGCATAGCGCATGATCTTGTCGGTTTCGGCGACATACAGCGCGTTGCCGACCAGCGCGATCCCGAACGGGGAATTGAGCTTGTCGATCAAAATAGTGCGCTGGTCGGACTGCCCGTCGCCATCGACGTCACGAAGCAGGACGACTCGATTGCCCGGTTTGACCGGACTGTGCGCCTTGCCAATGACCAGCCCGTAAATGATATCCTTCGGCCGAGTCACCGGCTCCGCGTTTGGGTCGCCTGCCTCGACCGCGAGCACGTCCCCATTGGACAGCGGCAGGATGTTTCGCGGTCCGTTCAGATCGGCGGCGAAGGCGGTAATGGTAAAACCGCTCGGGACAGTCGGCGTTTCGCCATTCTTCCATCCGATGGGAGTCGTAATCTTCATCGGCGGAAAGAGGTATTGCTCGGCGTTTGGCAGGGCGGGATTGGCGCCCTGTTGCTGATCCGGGGCGGGCGGCGTTCCATGGCAGTCGGCGAGGGCCACTGGTGCGATGGCGGCAAGCCAGAGGGAGGAGCGGGTCATCGCGCGTTCCTCGCGACATGGCGATAGGACAAACTGTGGCCAAGAAAGCCGGTTACGACCAGCAGCAGAACCGTGATGACCGACAAAGTGAGGCCGGTCGGGACGACCGATGTCCAGCCATCACGGGCATGAACGAAGCTGTTCACCAACGCGAGGACGAGCACCGCAAAATTGCCGATCATGTGAACCCAGGCAATCGTCGGTCGGTCGGCCGCGCGATTGCGGAACAGGTCGATCAGCCCGAACAGCGCGGCAAGCGCGCCCATGAATAACCCGAACGCGAGCAGCCATGAAGAAAAGTTGGAATATTGAATGATGGCGGTGTTGGCGTAGATGATGTCGGTGATCATCGCGCCTGTGAAACAGACGATCGGGAAAGGCACGAGCATCGCGTGAACGGGGACGCCAAGGATTGCCGCGCCCGGCTTTAAACCTGCTGTCGCCATTTCCGGGCCACTTCCTTCAAATTAAAATGCCAGACATCCAATGTTTGGCAGCGCGCTTTGGTTGCAGCGGTCGGCGCTGCTGGTGGTTGCGGTCAGCCGAGGTCGATTCCAATAGGAAACGCGCCACTCGCCTTCGCGCTCGCTGATTTCAAGTCGATGCGCGTCTTAGACGGCGATCACTGCGTGGACCAGCAAGACGATCGTGGTCACCGGGACGCTGGAGACGATGAGCCGCGACGAAGCCAAGGCGCAGGCCGGGGACCGAAGCTGAAGAAAGCGGCGGAGCTTGGCATGCGGGTGGCGACCGAGGCCGAATGGGCCGCGATTGTCGCCAGTACCTAGCAATTGGGATTTATTAAGAGAGGGCTTAGCCCTGCCCAGCTCGGTCGGATAAACTCCCCCGGAGCTTAGCCCTGCCTCGCTTTAAACCGCCGGTTCGTCTTGTTGATGACGTACGTGCGGCCACGACGGCGAATCACCCGGCAATCGCGATGACGCGACTTCAGCGACTTCAGGGAATTGCGAATCTTCATGGCCGGGACGCCTGCTTTGCTGTTCTTGAATTGATTGGAAGGTCGGTGAGGACCGGCGGCTCCACTAGAGGGGGAGGCCGGGTTAGTCAAGGTGGTGGGGGCGTGGCGCGAGAGGTTCTGGCGGCTGGGTCCGAGGCGTCCTTAGCCTCGTTTTTTCACTTTGGCGCATTTTCCGACAAATATGGCCGCTAAGTCCATGAAGTTCGCAATGGATTGGGGTGTGCGTGTTCCCGTTGCAACCCTGAGCGAAATGAACGGGCGGATCCGCGACTGGCGGAGGAGAAGATCGACGGTAAGAAAGAGCTCATCCAAACGACTCGCGGGAAAGGCACGCGGGCAGGCGAAATCCGATATTGGAAGGGGATTTTGTGGGGGAGCAGTCATAGTCGCTTTGCCCTTCCAATCCCCCCGATTTGCCCCCCGGCGCTTCCCCGACTATCAGGCTCGCCAAATCCGTTCACCATATCCAAAGGTCTCTATGTCCATCACGATTTCCAGCGCGTTCGACGCGGGCAATATCCGCGTCCTCTCCCAGACCGGCGACACTGCCGAATTGGAAATCGTCACCGATCACCTCAGCGATTTCTACCAGTGGTTCCACTTCCGGTTGGCCGGGGCAGGCGGGCGCGAAGTGACCCTGAAGATCACCAATTGCGGCAAGGCGGCCTATCCCGATGGCTGGCCCGGCTACCAGGCGTGCATGTCGCTCGACCGCGAGGATTGGGTGCGCGTGCTGGGCACGTCGTATGACAATGGCGTGCTGACGATCCGTTTCACGCCCGAGACCGATTGCGTGTGGCTGGCCTACTTCGCGCCTTATTCCATGGAGCGGCACCATGATCTGGTGTCGACCGTCGCTGCATTGCCGGGAGTCGAATATCGGATACTGGGCAAAACATTGGACGGGCAGGACATCGACTGCCTGACGATCGGCGAGGGTGAGCTGACCGTGTGGCTCTATGCCCGCCAGCACCCCGGCGAGAGCATGGCCGAATGGTGGATGGAAGGCGCGCTGGAGAAACTGGTCGACAGCGACGACCCGGTCGCGCGGGTGCTTCGCCGCGACTGCACCTTTCACATCGTCCCGAATATGAACCCCGACGGGTCGCGCCGCGGGCATTTGCGGACCAATGCCGCGGGCACCAACCTCAACCGCGAATGGCATGCGCCGTCGGCCGAGAAGAGCCCCGAAGTGCTGTGCGTGCGGAACGCGATGGACGAGGAGCCGCCATTGTTCGCGATGGACATTCACGGCGACGAGGCGATTCCGGCCAACTTCCTCGCCGGGTTCGAGGGCATTCCCTCGCTGACCGAACGGCAGAGCGAATTGTTCAAGCTGTTTTCCAACACGCTCGAGCGGGTTTCGCCCGACTTCCAGACCCGCCAGGGTTATCAAATCCCCGCCCCCGGGCAGGCCAATATGTCGATGTCGACGACCCAGCTGGCTGAGCGGTTCGGCGCGGTGTCGATGACACTGGAAATGCCGTTCAAGGACAATAGCGACCTGCCCGACGAGATTTACGGTTGGAGCCCTGAGCGGAGCAAATATCTCGCGGGCGCGTGCCTCGACGCGCTCCACGCGATATTGCCCGAACTCCGCGATTATGCCGCGCAGCGGGCGGAGACGGCGGAAACGGTCGACTGATGCCCGCGCTGGTCCTGCTTCGCCACGGCCAGTCGCAGTGGAACCTGGAGAATCGCTTCACCGGCTGGTGGGACAGCGACCTTAGCGACAAGGGTATCGCCGAAGCGCGTGCCGCGGGGCGGTTGCTCGCCGAAGAAGGGTTCGACTTCGACCATTGCTTCACCTCGCTCCAGACTCGCGCGATCCGTACGCTTCACCTGGTGCTGATGGAGATGGGGCGGCTGTGGCTGCCGGTGACCAAGGACTGGCGCCTCAACGAGCGCCATTATGGCGGGCTGACCGGGCTCAACAAGGCCGAGATGGTGGCACGAGTGGGCGAGGCGCAGGTCAAGATCTGGCGGCGATCGTATGACGTGCCGCCCCCCCCGATGGAGGCGGACAGCCCTTACCAGGTGGTCGGCGACCGGCGCTATGCCGGGGTGACCGTGCCGCGGTCGGAAAGCCTCAAGAACACGATCGACCGCGTGCTGCCTTATTATGAGGCGGAGATCGCGCCGCGGTTGCGCGCCGGGCAGCGGGTGATCGTCGCCGCGCACGGCAACAGCCTGCGCGCGCTGGAGAAGCATTTGTCGAAGATCAGCGACAACGACATCGTCGGGCTCGAAATCCCGACCGGCGAGCCGATCGTCTACCAGCTGGGCAACGATCTGGCGGTGCGCGAGCGCTATTATTTGGGCGAGCGCCCCGCGGCTTAGGCTGCTTTTTCGCGATACATTTGCTGGTCGGCGCGGTCGAGCACGGCTTCGGCGGTGTCGCCCGGTTCGATCCCGGTAATCCCGATCGCGACGCTCAGCGGTAACCGCTGGTCGCGATGTTTGAAGTCGCTGTCGGCGACCGAATTGACTAGCCGGTTGGCGGTCTCCATCGCGGCTTCCTCATCGGCATGATCGAGCAGGATGACGAATTCGTCGCCACCGAGCCGAGCGACGAGGTCGGTCTGGCGGACTCCATCGACCATCAGTTGAGCGAGATAAACCAACGCCGCGTCGCCCGCCGCATGGCCGAACGAATCGTTGAGTAACTTCAAGCCGTCGACATCGACGAACAATAGGGCCGCAGGCACGTGGTGGCGATTGCAGCGGGCGATCAGCATGTCGAGATGGCGAACCAGTCCGCGGCGATTGGCGAGCGGGACCAGGGCATCGCGATGCGCCTCGGCATCGAGTTCCTCGACCCGCGCTTCGAGGCAGGCTACTTGCCCGCGCAATCGCGCAATTTCTTCCATCAGCGCTTCGGTATCGACGCTGTGCACGACTCGATTCATGTCCCGTACGCCCACTGTTGCAGGCGATTTTATATCCTTCATCAAGCGGGAAAGGAAATCGCGCTGTCGCGACTGTCCCAATTGCGCACGGCGGATAGTCTTTCTACACCCGCCAACTGGGCCAGGGAGCAAGGATATTTCGATGAGCGGCGCGACGGTGGGGATCATCATGGGTAGCCGCTCGGACTGGGAGACGATGCGCCACGCCGCCGAAACGCTCGACGCGCTGGGCGTGGCGAACGAGGTCAAGATCGTCTCCGCCCACCGCACGCCGCAACGGCTTTACGATTACGCCGGCACCGCCAAGGCGCGGGGTTTGAAGCTGATCATCGCCGGGGCCGGTGGGGCGGCGCATCTGCCGGGCATGGCGGCCTCGATGACCGCGCTTCCGGTGCTTGGCGTGCCGGTCGAGAGCAAGGCGCTGAAGGGCATGGATAGCCTGCTGTCGATCGTCCAGATGCCCGCCGGGGTTCCAGTCGGCACGCTGGCGATCGGGCAGCCCGGCGCGATCAATGCGGCGTTGCTCGCGGCTGCGATGCTGGCGACGACCGACGAGGCGCTGGCCGGGCGGCTCGCCGAGTGGCGGGCGAGGCAGACCGACGCGGTGCCCGAGCAGCCCGAGTGATCCGCCAATGATAGTCGGGCCAGGCTCCACCATCGGGATCATCGGCGGCGGCCAGCTCGGCCGGATGATGGCGCTGGCGGCGGCTCAGCTTGGCTATCGCTGCCATATCTACGACCCGCACGAGGTGCCTTGCGCGGCGGAGGTGAGCGCACAATTCACTCGCGGCGCGTTCGACGACGAGGCCGCGCTGATGCGGTTCGCCGAGACCTGCGACATCGTCACCTACGAGTTCGAGAATCTCCCCGTCACGCCGCTTGTCGGGCTTGGCGACAAGCTCAGGCCCGGCACCCGGAGCCTCGAGGTGGCGCAGGACCGGGCGGTCGAAAAACGTTTTATCGAAAACACTGGAGCGCGGGTTGCGGCTTGGCGCGAGGTCAGTTCGGTTGAGGAACTCGACGCGGCGGTGGCGTCGCTCGGGGTGCCGCTGGTGCTCAAGAGCCGGCGGCTGGGCTACGACGGCAAGGGGCAGGCGTGGATCCGCGATCCGGCGGAGGCGCGTGCGGCCTGGGCGAGCATCGGCGACGCGCCCGCCGTGGCCGAAGCGGGGATCGACTTCGAGGCCGAATTTTCGGTGTTGATCGCGCGGACGGAGGATGGCCGGCTGAGCGCTTATCCCGCCCCGCGCAACGAGCATGACAGCGGCATTCTGCGCCGCTCGACCGTCCCCGCCGGCGAGCCGATCAATGGCATGGTTCACAAGGCGACCGAGACCGCCGCCGATCTCGCGCGCGCGCTTGACCATGTCGGCATGTTCACCGTGGAGTTTTTTGCCTGCGCGGACGGCGCCTTGGTCAACGAGATCGCACCGCGGGTCCACAACAGCGGCCACTGGACAATCGAGGGTGCGGTGACCTCGCAGTTCGAGCAGCATATCCGCGCGATCTGCGGGCTGCCGCTGGGTAGTCCAGAGGTGGTCGGGCAGGGCGCATCGATGGACAATCTGATCGGCGATGACGTCGACGCGTGGGCCACGATATTGGCCGATCCGAGCGCCAGCCTGCACCTCTACAACAAAGGTGAAGCGCGTCCCGGACGCAAAATGGGCCACGTCACCCGGTTGAAGTGACGCGGCCCATCGTTTGCCAAGCTAACTATTGTGCCTGAACGACTTCGATCGGCATGCCGAGCTTGTCGAGTTGCGGGCGGATTTTGGTGGCATCGCCCACCACTACCCAGACGAAGCCGCGCGGATTGATCGCAGCCCGGATCGCCCGGTCGAGATCGGTCGCCTGGAAGCCGCGATATTTGGTCGCCAGCGTCTCGTAATAATTGTCCGGGCGGCCGAATCTGTCGTTGGTCATCATCGCCGACAGCACGGCGGCACTGGTTTCGAACCTGCCGGGCAGGGCGTTGGCACGATTGGCGATGGCGCGGGCCAGTTCGTCGCTGGTCACCCCCTTGTCGCCAAGGAAGCTGACCATCTGCTTGTCGAGCTCGACCAGCGAATCGCCGGTGCGATCGGCCTGGACTGGGGCGCGGACGATGTATGGCACCGACTTTTCGTTGAGCGTGGCCGCGCCGCTGACCCCATAGGACCAGCCCTTTTCCTCCCGCAGGTCCATGTTAATCCGGCTGAGGAAGGTCCCGCCGAGCACGTCATTGGCGCTGCCCAGTGCTTCATTGTCACCATGCGAATCAACCGGCGTGAGCTGACCGCCATAGATGATCGACTGAGGCGATCCGGGACGGTCGACAAGCACGATGCGGGTCGCGTCTGGCCGCGCCGGGGCGGCCGGGAACGTCTTGACACCGCGCTGCACCTGGGGCGCTGCCCACTGGCCGAAGCGAGCATCCATCAGCGGCATGATTTGCGCCAGCGGCCGGTCCGAGACGACAAACAATTTCATATTGTCGGGACGAAGCCAGCCATCCTTATATGCCAGCAGGTCATTGCGGCTGAGCGCCTTGATCGCCACCTCGTCGCCACCCGGCAGCGCGCCGTAGGGATGGTTCGGGCCGTACAGCAGGCCGGGCAAAATCCGCGCGGCGATGCTGTTGGGGTCTTTCTTGGCCTGCGCGATCCCGGTCAGCCGCTGAGTCCGCACCCGTTCGAGTTCGGTCGCGTCGAATGCCGGATCCTTGACGATCGCGGCGAGCAGATCGAGTGAGGCGGGAAGATTGGTTGACAGTGCCGACAAGATCACCGCCGAACGATCGAGATCCGACGAGGTCGAGATTTCAGCGCCGAGCCGCTCCTTGGCCTCGGCGATCTGCTGGCTGGTTAGCGATGCCGTGCCTTCGTCGAGCATCGCCATGGTCATCGACGCGAGACCGCGCTGGTTGACCGGGTCAGCCGCGTCGCCGGCATCGAAGGACAGCGCCATTTGGGTCAGCGGGACCGCGTTTCGCTGCGCGTAAACCACCTCGACTCCATTCGACAGGCGGGTGTGCGTGACATCGGGGAAATCGAGCCCGGTCAGCGGCTGCAGCGCCGGGATCTGGCGCGGCGCCCCGCGCATCGCGGCGGTAGCGTCCTTGTCAAGCTTGACCCCCTTGCCGAGCGTCGACTTTGCTTCCTGGTACGGATCACGCTCGCCCGGCTCGAGGCGCAGCGAGAAGGCCGGCTTGGTCAGCCACTGCTGCATCGCGCTGCGTACGTCGCGCGGCGTGACAGTGGCGTAATTGGCGAGCGTCTTGGCGTAAAAGTTACTGTCGTGAGCGTAGGTCTGACCCTCGGCCAACGTGACTGCCTTGCCCCCGAAGCCGCCGACTTCCTCAAGCCCGCGGATCCGGCCGGCAACTTCGATGGTGGCGGCGCGAGCGACTTCGTCGGCAGTGGGGCCGTTGGCGATATAATCGGCGAGGATCGAATCGAGGCGCTTCTCGACCAATGCCGGATCGACCCCGGGCTTAACGTCGACCGAAACGTAGAAGATGCCGACCCTTTGCTGCGCATATAAAGCGGCCGAGGCGGCCACGGCGAGCTTCTCGTCGCGCACCAAAATCTTGTCGAAGCGCGAACTCGACAAGCCGCCGAGCACTGAGCCGCCGACGTCGAGCGCAACCAATTGCTTGTCGAGCAGCCCGGGCATCGGCCAGTAACGCGACACGGTGGTAGTCGCGACGCGGTCCTTCATCACCAGCGACTTGGGGGCCGTCAGCGGACGCACCGCGGCCTGCGCCGGACTATTCACCGGGCCGCGCGCGATCGGCCCGAAATATTTCTCGACCATCGGCCGCGCTTCGGCCGCGGTGACATCGCCGGCAAGCACCAGCACCGCATTGTTGGGGCCATATTTGCCGGTGAACCAATTGCCGACGTCCTTCAGGCTGGCGGCGTCGAGGTCGGCCATCGAGCCGATCGTGGTGTGATGGTAAGGATGGCCGACGGGGAAGACGTTCTTGAGCACTTCGTAAAAGGCGAGGCCGCCCGGCGCATTGTCGCCCTGGCGCTTCTCGTTCTGGACCACCCCGCGCTGATTATCGAGCACGCCTTGGGTAAGCGAGCCGAGCAAATGGCCCATGCGATCGCTTTCCATGAACAAGGCGCGGTCTAGCGCGCCCCTGGGAACGGTCTCGAAATAATTGGTCCGGTCGAAGCTGGTGGTGCCATTATATCCGGTTGCCCCGACCTGCTGCAGATAAGTAAAATAATCGCCCGGCAAATTCTCCGAACCGTTGAACATCAGATGCTCGAACAGATGGGCGAAACCGGTCTTGCCCTTGGGCTCGTCCTTCGACCCGACATTGTACCACACGCTGACCCCGACCACCGGCGCCTTGTGATCCTCATGGATCAGCACCGTCAGGCCGTTCTTCAACTTGAACATCGTATGTGGGATGTTGACCTGCCCGACCAGCGAGGGAAGCGAGGCTGGCGGAGCAACCGCGGGCGCGACGGCCTGCAACGGCGCGGCGGCGGCAGCGAGGAGCAAGGCGCTGCCGAGCAGCGAGAAGCGAAGGGTTGAACGCATGGTACTGGATCTCCGATGAGGAACGTCGGCGTGGGCCGCACCCTAAGGAGGGGAGAGTGATCCACAACAGGATTCGCCGGACCCTGCCGCGTTTATTCGACGAATGACTGAAGGCGCCGCCGTTGCCGGCAGCGCCCTCATCTTTCCTAACGCGCCTGTGGGGCCGCCACCGCCGCGTTGGCCGGGAGCCCACCGAGCTGGGTCACCAGCCGGATGTAGGCATCGAGGTAGGCCAGCACGATGACTTGGCCGATCTCGGTGTTCTGGTAGCCGGTTGCGCCAGCCGCGCCGAAGCCGCCCCACCAGCCGGCACCGCCGCCCGCGCCCCAGCTGACGTCCTTCTTGCGGGCATAGCCTTCGACCAACGCTTCTTCCTCGGTGGTGCGGGCATTGACCACGGAGAGCGTGACATTGGCCTCGCCCTTCTTGACGTTGATTCCTCCGACCATCCCGCCGATGACGCTGCCCGCGCCGCCGCCGAACAGCCCGCCGATCGCCCCGCCGAGGCCCGCGCCGACCCCGCCGCCGCCCGAATTATTGTTGGTCGAAACGATGTCGGGCTCGAGGAAATAATCGGCGGTCTTGACCTGGCCGCGACCGACGTTGGAGCCTTGCTGCAACTCGCCATTGTCAGCCAGCGCGCGCTCCATCGACCGGCTCTGCATCGACCGGCCGCGGTTGACCAGCCCGAAGCAGCCCGAGCGCGCGACGAAGATCTTGAGGATCGCCTCGGGGCTGCCGAGGTTCAATTCGCGCCACCACTGATTGTCGGGCTCGACGATGGCGATAGTGCCGAGCCGGCGCGTGCACACCGGAATTTCGCTCATCGCATTCAATTGCATGTTGCGGCTTGAGCTGGCCCTGGTGTTGCTGGTCTGGGCCGTGGCCGGCGTAGTAATGACGAACGCCGCGCCAAGCGCAGCCACGGAAACGAAACGCATCATGATAACCCCCGTTAAGATGGAACGAGGCCGCAATATCACCACTTGCCGCGTGATGCGAGGCCGCGCCTGCTGACAGCGCGAACCGCCTCTGCTAGCGGCGCGCGATGAGTGACATGAAGCTGATCCGCAATTTTTCGATCATCGCGCATATCGACCACGGCAAGTCGACGCTCGCCGACCGGCTGATCCAGACCACCGGCGGCTTGTCCTTACGCGAAATGACCCCGCAACTGCTTGATAACATGGAGATCGAGCAGGAACGCGGGATCACCATCAAGGCCCAGACGGTGCGCCTCAAATGGCAGGCGGCGGACGGCGAAACCTACACCATGAACCTGATGGACACGCCCGGCCACGTCGACTTCGCCTATGAAGTCAGCCGCAGCCTGGCCGCGTGCGAAGGCGCGCTGCTGGTCGTGGACGCGGCGCAGGGGGTCGAGGCGCAGACGCTGGCCAATGTCTACCAGTCGATCGAGCATGACCATGAGATCGTGCCGGTGATCAACAAGATCGACCTGCCCGCCGCCGAGCCCGAAAAGGTCCGCGCGGAGATCGAGGATGTGATCGGCCTCGACGCGTCTGAAGCCGTGCTCGCCAGCGCCAAGAGCGGAATCGGGATCGAGGCGGTGCTGCAGGCGATCGTCGACAAGATCCCACCCCCCAAGGGCGACCGCGCCGCGCCGCTGAAGGCGATGCTGATCGACTCATGGTACGACCAATATCTCGGCGTGGTGATCCTGATCCGGGTGATCGACGGGGTCATCCGCCGCGGCCAGTTGGTCAAGTTCATGGCCACCGGGACGCAGCATCTGGTCGACCGCGTCGGCTGCTTCACCCCCAAGATCGAACAGCTCGAGAGCCTGAGCGCGGGCGAAATCGGCTTCATCACCGCGCAGATCAAGGAAGTCAGCCAGACCGCGGTCGGCGACACCATCACCGACGTCAAGCGCCCGACGGCCACGGCACTGCCGGGCTTCAAGACCGTCCAGCCAGTGGTGTTCTGCGGCCTCATTCCCACCGACGCGGCGGATTTCGACAAATTGCGCGAATCGCTCTACAAACTCCGCCTCAACGACGCGTCCTTCAGCTTCGAAACCGAGTCGAGCGCGGCGCTCGGCTTCGGCTTCCGCTGCGGGTTTCTTGGATTACTTCATCTTGAAATAATCCAAGAGAGGCTGACCCGCGAATATGACCTCGACCTGATCACCACCGCGCCGAGCGTGGTCTATCGAATCCGCCTCGGCCGCAGCAAGCGCGGCGACCCCGGCGCGACCTCGGGCCGCGTGGTGGTCGGCGAAGGCGACGCCGGCGGCAGCGTGATCGAGCTCCACAACCCCGCCGACATGCCCGACCCGAGCCGGATCGAGAGCATCGAGGAGCCGTGGATCGAGGCGACGATCTATGTCCCCGATGAGTATCTCGGCCCGATCCTCAAGCTGTGCCAGGACCGGCGCGGAATCCAGAAGGATTTGACCTATGTCGGCGGCC
>JBBRTO010000034.1:0-20240 GCA_038244345.1 Sphingomonadales bacterium
ACCCAATATCGCGCCAGCGGCGCCCCCGCATGCGCGCACCGGCTTTGTGCGATCTCATTCTCATGGTGGGGGAAAATCAGGTCGAGCCCGCCACCGTGAATATCGATCGTCTCGCCCAGATGCGCGCGGATCATCGCCGAGCATTCGATGTGCCACCCCGGCCGTCCGCGGCCCCACGGACTGTCCCAGCCGACCACCCCGTCCGCGCTCGGCTTCCACAGCACGAAGTCCGCAGGGTCGCGCTTGTAGGGCGCCACCTCGACCCGCGCACCGGCAAGCATCGCTTCGCGGTCGCGGCGGGACAGGGTGCCGTAATCGGGATCGGACGGCACATCGAACAGCACATGCCCTTCGGCGGCATAGGCATGGCCACGCTCGATCAGCGTCGCGATCATTGCGACCATCGGGCCGATTTCCGCAGTCGCATGCGGCGCAATCGTCGGGGGCAGTACGCCCAGCGCCCCCATGTCCTCCAGATAGAAACGCTCGAAACGCTCGGTGATCACCGACGTCGCGACCCCTTCCGCCTCGGCCGCGGCAATGATCTTGTCGTCAACGTCGGTGACGTTGCGCGCGTAGATCACTTCGCGCTCGGGGAATTGATGTTCGAGCAGCCGCCGCAGCGTGTCGAACACCACCGCCGGCCGGGCGTTACCGATGTGCGCGCGGCCATAGACCGTTGGCCCGCACACATACATTGTCACCTTGCCGTCCTCGCCCGGCACGAAGTCGCGCTTCTCGCGCGCCAGTGTGTCGTAGAGCCGGATCACGGCGTGTCACTGGTCAATGCAGGACGTTGCTTGGTCTCGACCCAGTCGACCACCGCCTTCGACGTCGCGTTGAGCAACGGATAGGTGCGCGAACTGGTCATCCAGTCGGGCCGCTGCGCGGTCGGTCCATAGACCATGTCGGTGGCGAGATGGGCGAGCAAGAAAAACAATGTCGCGCCGATCAGTCCCTTGACCATGCCGAATCCGCCGCCAAGGATCCGGTCGATCGGCCCAAGGATCGACCGACGCGCCTTGCCGCCGACCGCGCGGGCAAACAATTTGACTCCAATATAGCTCGGCAGGAACAACACAGCGAAGGCCACCGCCGCCGCGCCGGTCTCGGTCCCTACCGGCCCGACCAGCCGCGCCTGCAACGGCGCGTGCAGAAATTTCAAAGCCACGATCGCGACCACCCAGGCGAGCAACGCCAGCACTTCATGCGCAAAACCGCGCACGAAGCCAATCAGGGCGCTTCCGCCGAGCAACAGGATGACGAAGATATCGAGCGCGGTCATGATGATTTCCGGCTAGCGGCGGTCGTCCTAGAACGCCAGTCCCCTATCATCCGAGTATCTGCTCCACGAGGCCCCGCAGGTTGGCGAAGGCCGAGACCTTGATCCCGCCCTCGGCTTTGCTCCCCGTCGGCGCCCACGCCTGCCCGAAACCAAGCTTCGCCGCTTCTTTCAATCGCAGCGGGGCATGCGCCACCGGCCGGACTTCGCCCGACAAGGCAATCTCGCCCATTACGATCGCATCTTGGGGCACCGGCCGCTCGCTCATCGCCGAGACCAGTGCAGCCGCCACCGCAAGATCCGCCGCCGGATCGGTCAGCCGATAGCCACCGGCGACATTGAGATAGACTTCGACCGTCCCGAAACTCAGCCCACAGCGTGCCTCGAGCACCGCCAGGATCATCGCCAGCCGCCCCGAATCCCAGCCGACAGCGGCGCGCCGCGGGGTCGCCCCGCTCGCCAACCGCACCGTCAGCGCCTGAATTTCGACCAGCACCGGCCGGGTGCCCTCCAGCGCGGGTAAGATCGCCGTCCCGCTGACCGCATCCTCGCGGCTGGTCAGAAACAAGGATGATGGGTTGGCGACTTCGGCCAGCCCACCCTCCTCCATCGCGAACACCCCGATCTCGTCGGTCCCGCCGAAGCGGTTCTTGACCGCGCGCAGGATCCGATACTGATGGCTCCGCTCGCCCTCGAAACTGAGCACCGTATCGACCATATGCTCGAGCACGCGCGGGCCCGCGATGCTTCCGTCCTTGGTGACATGGCCGACCAGCACGACCGCCGCCGTGCTCTGCTTGGCGAAACGCACCAGTTCCTGCGCCGACGCCCGCACCTGACTCACCGTCCCAGGCGCACCCTCAATCAAATCGCTGTGCATTGTCTGGATCGAATCGATCACCACCAACGCGGGTGGCTCGCCCTTGGCCAGGGTGGTCAAAATATCACGGACGCTGGTCGCCGCCGCCAGCTCGACCGGCGATCCGCCAAGCCCCAGCCGGAGCGCTCGAAGCCGCACCTGGTTGGCCGCTTCCTCGCCCGAGACATAGACCACCCGGCTGCCCGCCTTGGCCAGCCGCGCCGCGACTTGCAGCAGCAGCGTCGATTTGCCGATCCCCGGATCGCCCCCGACCAGCATTGCCGATCCCGGCACGATCCCGCCGCCGATCGCCCGGTCGAATTCGGCGATGCCCGATGCCAGCCGCCCGGGGAGAGCAACCTCATCGTCGAGCGACGACAGCGTTATCGCTCGGCCGCCGGCCGACAAATCATGCTTGGCGGTGAAGATGTTGGTCACCGCGGCTTCCTGCACCAACGTGTTCCATTCGGCGCAATCGCCACACTGCCCCTGCCACCGCGACGAGACCGACCCGCAGGCCTGGCAGACATATCGGGACTTGGGCTTGGCCATGGCTCAACGGTCTAGCGAAACGCCGCCGCTTGTCGAGGCGGTGAGTGCCAGCTAGTCGCCGGTGCATGACCCTGCTCCCCGCGCCGCTGCGGATCGCCGAATTCAGACTGTACTGGATCGCCCGTTTTGCCGCGGTGCTGGCGACGATGGGGATGGTCGTGATCATCGGCTACCAGGTCTACGACCTCGCCCGCGCCGATCCCTCGGTGGGCGGCTACGGAATGTCGATCCGCCAGGCCTCGTTCCAGCTCGGGTTGCTCGGCCTGTCGCAGTTCGTCCCGCTCGCCTTGCTCACCCCCGTCGCCGGCTGGGTCGCCGACCGGTTTGAACGGCGAACGGTGGCGCGGCTGGCCAACGGCATCGACATGACCATCGCCTTGGGGCTCGGCTGGCTGACCGCGACCGGGGCGCTTAACCTGCCGATCCTGTTCGCTTTTGCCGCCTTTCACGGCATAGCGCGCGTGTTCGTCGGCCCGGCCATGGCGGCCATTGCGCCCAATATCGTCCCGCCCAAAGTCTTGCCCGAGGCGATCGCGATGAGTTCGATCGCCTGGCAGGGCGCCTCCGTCGGCGGCCCGGCGCTTGGCGGCTTTCTTTATGCCTCCAACCCAGCACTTCCCTACTGGGTGTCGGCCGCGTTGATGTTGGTGGCGATCATCGCGATCAGCCCGATCCGCCCAATCAAGCCGCCACCGATCGCCGGCCATGCCCACCCGCTTCGCCAGATGGTCGACGGCCTGACTTATGTCCGCATGCATCGCTTCCTGCTCGGCGCGATCACGCTCGATCTGTTCGCGGTGTTGCTCGGCGGCGCAACCGCCATGCTTCCGGTTTATGCCCGCGACATCCTCCAAGTCGGGACGCAGGGCCTGGGTCTGCTCCGCGCCGCGCCCGCGGTCGGGGCCGCACTGCTCGCGCTCTACTATGCCTGGGTGCCGCTCAAGAAAGACGTCGGGGTCAAGATGCTGCTCGCCGTCGCCGGGTTCGGGGCGATGACCATCATCTTCGGCCTGTCGCGAAGCATGGCGCTGTCGCTAGGGGCGCTGGCCTTGCTCGGCATGCTCGACATGCTCTCGGTCTATGTCCGCTCGAGCCTGGTCCAGCTCCACACGCCCGATGCGATGCGCGGCCGGGTCTCGGCGGTATCGGGCCTCGCCATTTCCGCCTCCAACGAGCTTGGCGAAATGCAGTCGGGGCTCGCTGCCGGATTGCTCGGCCCCACGCTTGCGGTTGTCACCGGCGGTGCGGCAGCCATTGTCGTTGCCGTCGGATGGGCCATATTCTTCCCGGAACTTCGCAACGCCCGAACCTTTGACCCACCGTCATTGCCCGACCCGCTTCAAGGAGAGACCCGATGAAGGCCAATTCGATCCTCGAGACCATCGGCAACACCCCGCACATCCGCCTGAGCCGTATGTTCCCCGACGCCGAAGTGTGGATGAAATCCGAGCGGGCCAACCCCGGCGGGTCGATCAAGGACCGCATCGCGCTGGCGATGATCGAAGCGGCGGAGGCGTCGGGCGCGTTGCAGCCCGGTGGCACGATCGTCGAGCCGACCAGCGGCAATACCGGCGTTGGTCTTGCCATGGTTGCCGCGGTCAAGGGCTACAAACTGGTGCTGGTGATGCCCGACAGCATGTCGATCGAACGCCGCCGGCTGATGCTTGCTTATGGCGCAACTTTCGAGCTGACCGACCGTGCCAAGGGCATGCAAGGCGCGGTCGACCGGGCGCTCGAAATGGTCGCCGGAATCGACAAGGGCTGGATGCCGCAGCAATTCGACAATCCGGCCAATGTCGAAGTCCATGTCCGTACCACCGCGCAGGAAATTCTCACCGATTTCCGCGATTCGCCGTTTGACGCGATGGTCACCGGCATTGGCACCGGCGGCCACATCACCGGAGTCGCCCGGGTGCTGAAAAAGGAATGGCCGGGAATGAAGGTGATCGGGGTCGAGCCAGCGCTGTCGCCGATCCTCAATGGCGGCAAGCCGGGGCCGCATCCCATCCAGGGCATCGGCGCCAATTTCATTCCGTCGATCCTCGATCGCGAGATCCTCGACGAAGTGGTCGACATGGATGCCGAGGAAGCCAAGGAAATGGCCCGTCGTGCCGCTCGCGAGGAAGGCATGCTAGTCGGTATTTCGTCTGGCGCGAGCCTTGCCGCGGTGGCCAGGAAATTGCCCGACCTGGGTGCGGGCGCGAGGGTGCTGACATTCAATTACGACACCGGCGAGCGTTATCTGTCGGTGGCTGACTTCCTGCCCGAGGAACATGCTTAAATTAACCTATACCGCGTTCGTTTGATGGGCTGTTAACTCCTGCCTGCCATTACTTGTCCTTGGGTAAAGGTAATGGACATGCGTAGGAGTCGATTCGCGAGCAGCATTAAGGTTGTCGAACACGATCCACGTGCCGCGTGGCTCGAGACTTTGTCATTCGACCTTCGTGGCCCGGTGACCGGCGAGGATTCGGCGATCGCGGATCAGCGCGTCGCGCAGTTAACCTATGTCCCGCTGCTGCTTGGTGTTGCCCACTTTATCTCTTTGGCCGCGATCCTGCTCCATTACGGAACCGACATTCCTGGCTTCGTCGCTCCGTACCTGTTCGTTCCGGCGGGGCTTGCAATGGCATTCGACTTTGCCGCGCTGGCCTTCATGCGGATGCGCGAGCGGTTCGATGTCTCGCCGCGCAATGTTACGCTGGTCATGTCGCTGGTCGTCTTCGTCTCGTGCAGCTTGTGGTCGCTGTTCGGCAATGCCGCAGCGTCGCTGCCCGGATCGTCGCAATCAGGCATCTTGTCGCTGGTCATCGGCGCGGTGATTGTCGCCAGCGCGGTGGCGGTCAGCAGTTCGCCGGTGTTGGCGGTGGTGTGCGCCTTCGTCGGAACGATGGGCGCGGCGATCTTCAGCGGCGATCCGGCGGTGGTCGGCGGGATCGGCACGATGTCGATGGTGGTGGTCGCCTATAGCGTTGGCAGCGCACGCAAGATGATCGTCAACGCGCGCCAGCAGCTGCAGCTCGACAATGAAGCGCACAAGGCGCTGCATTTCGTCACCGAATTCGAGAATAGCGGCCGCGGCTGGTTCTGGGAAACCAACAGCCAGGGCACCTTGTCCTATGTTTCGCAGCAACTGGCCGAGGATTTCGAAACCGATCCCGAAGCCATGCTCGGCCGCCAGTTCACTGCCTTGCTGTCGGTTGATGCAAGTCCCGAGAGCGACTTTCGCGAGGAACGCACCCTTGGCTTCCACTTGTCGGCCAGGTTCCCCTTCTCCGACGTCATCGTTCGCGCCGCGACCAACGACGATATTCACTGGTCTTTGTCAGGCAACCCGATCTTCGACGACCATGGCCGCTTTATGGGGTTCCGCGGGATTGGCACCGACCTGACCGAGCAGCGCCGCTCCGAACAGGAAATCACCCGCCTCGCCCGGTTTGATTCGCTGACCGGCCTGCCCAACCGTGCGATGATGCGCCAGACGCTCGAGGAAGCGCTTCGCAACGCCGCCCGCCGGCAGAAGGGTTGCGCCTTGTTCCTGATTGATCTCGACCGGTTCAAGAACGTCAACGATACGCTCGGCCACCCGATCGGCGACGCGCTTCTTCGCCAGGTCGCCGAGCGGCTGAAATCGGTGATGGGAGTCCATGGTCAGATTGGCCGTCTTGGTGGCGACGAGTTTAAGGCGGTGCTTCCCGGAACGGTCGAAACCGGCCTGCTTGAATCGCTCGCCAAAACCCTGATCGAGCAAGTCTCGCGTCCGTACATGATCGAAGGGCATAAGGTCACGATCGGTGCGTCAGTTGGAATCTCGATCGGCGATCCCGGCCGGGCCTGCGCCGATGCTCTGGTTCGCAACGCCGACCTCGCGCTTTATGCCGCGAAGGCCGCAGGTCGCGGCCAGCATTTCTTCTACGAACAATCGATGCATAGCGAAGCGACCGACCGCCAGGCGCTTGAAAATGACCTTCGCCAGGCGATCGACCGCGGCGAAATGTCCGTCGTTTACCAGCCGATCGTCCGCACCGCTGGCGAAGACGTCTGCGGGTTCGAGGCACTGGTCCGCTGGACCCATCCGGCCCGCGGTCCGATCGGCCCCGACAAGTTCATCCCGCTCGCCGAAGAATGCGGCATGATCGAAAAGATCGGGACGTTCGTGCTTAGGACCGCGGTCGAGGAAGCCAGTCACTGGCCCGACCAGGTGCGGATCGCGGTCAATTTGTCGCCGATCCAGTTCAACAATCCGGCGATCATCGCCACCGTCGCCGCGGCCTTGTCCGATCACAAGCTTCGCGCCGAGCGGCTCGAGCTGGAGATCACCGAGGGAGTGTTCCTGGCCGACAACGACGCCACCGACGAAACCTTCGCCAATCTGAAAGCACTCGGAGTTCGGCTAGCACTCGACGATTTCGGCACCGGTTACTCGTCGCTCGGCTATTTGAAAAAGGCGCCGTTCGACAAGATCAAGATCGACCAGAGCTTCGTCCGCGGCGCCGCGTCACGCGACAATCGCAACGCCGCGATCATCCGCGCCATCGTCACGCTGGCCGATAGCTTGGGGATGGATACCACTGCCGAAGGAGTCGAAACTCACGACGACCTCCAGCTGATCCGCGAACTCGGCGTCAGCCAGATCCAGGGGTTCATTTTCGGACGCCCGGCGGATGGCGCCGCGGCGCGCGAGCTGGCGTCGAAACTGAATGTCGAGGCTGACGGGTACGCCTGCG
Source organism: Sphingomonadales bacterium (assembly GCA_038244345.1). Lineage (GTDB taxonomy): Bacteria > Pseudomonadota > Alphaproteobacteria > Sphingomonadales > Sphingomonadaceae > Sphingomicrobium. Next base: position 7,421 of record JBBRTO010000034.1, read on the forward strand.
TCCGCGAACCGCGGCAAAGCCTGATGCGCCGCGCGATCACCGCGATTAACGGCGACACGATCGAAATCCGTCTGCGCAACATTTCGGCGATGGGCGCATTGGTCGAATGCGATTTGCCGGTGGCGCCGGGCACGCAGCTGACGATCGATATCGTCGGGGTCGGCCCGGTGGTCGGCACCGTACGCTGGGCCCAGACCAGCCGCTTCGGGATGAAGTTCGACGAAACATTCGAACTCACGCGCCTCGCCCCGCGCCGCGAAAAGCTCAATGACGTAACCATGCTCTCGCCATGGTATATCGGCGATCGCGGCAAGCTCGCCAGCTAAGCGGTCAGAAAGCTTCCACCGGCAGTGCCATCACGCTCTCCGCCCCGGCCTCGACCTTCCTCCGCAAAGTCGACGCGGCAACCAGTTCGCGCTGGGCGAAATAACGGGCGGTGATGACCTTGGTTTCGTGAAACTGTTTGTCCTCGCCTGCCTGGTCCTTCAGTCGGGCTGAGACGCCAGCCATCTTGAGCCACATCCAGCCCAGGCTGACGAGCCCCATTAACTGCATGTAGGCATAAGCACCGGCCCCGGCATTGTTGGGGTCGGTCATGCCGTTTTGCGCCAGCCAAATCGTTGCGCCTTGCAGATGCTTGAGCGCGCTCTCCAGCGGTTCGGCGATCCCGGCCGGGTCGCCGGCGGCTTTGGCCTCGGCAATGTCGCTTGCCAGTAGATCGAAGAAGGCACGAACCCCGCGGCCGCCATCCTTGGCCAGCTTGCGCCCGACCAAATCCATCGCTTGGACGCCATTGGTGCCTTCGTAGATCTGGGCGATTCTGGCGTCACGGACGAACTGCTCCATGCCCCATTCGCGGATGTAGCCGTGCCCGCCGAACACCTGCTGGGCATTGACCGCGGTCTCGAACCCGCGATCGGTGAGGTAACCCTTGATCACCGGAGTCAGCAGCGAAATCAGATCGTCCGACATCTGGCGCTCTTCCTCGGTCTGCGCCTGGTGCGACAGATCGACCTGGAGCGATCCCCACAGGATTAGCGCCCGCGCCGCCTCGTTGAACGCCTTGCCTTCCATCAGCATGCGGCGGACGTCGGGGTGGACAAACAGGTTGTCGGCCTTGGCTCCGGGATCGCGATCCTCGGGCTTCAGCGCCCGGCCCTGACGGCGATCCTTGGCGTACATCACCGCATTCTGATAGGCGACTTCGCCCATCGCCAGGCCCTGCATGCCGACCCCGAGGCGCGCCGCGTTCATCATGATGAACATCGCTGCCAGGCCCTTCTCGGGCTCGCCGACCAGCCAGCCCTTGGCGCCGTCATAATTCATGACGCAGGTCGAATTGCCGTGGATCCCCATCTTATGCTCGATCGAGCCGCAGCTGACCGGATTGCGATCGCCGATGCTGCCGTCTTCATTGACCAGGAACTTGGGTACCACGAACAGGCTGATGCCCTTCACATTGTCGGGCGCCCCGGCGATCTTGGCGAGCACCAGGTGGATAATGTTTTCGGACAGGTCATGCTCGCCCGACGAGATGAAGATCTTGGTCCCGCTGATTGCGTAGCTGCCGTCGGCATTGGGGTCTGCCTTGGTCTTGATCAGTCCAAGATCGGTGCCGCAATGCGATTCGGTCAGGTTCATGGTCCCGGTCCACGTCCCCGCTACCATCTTTGGGACATACATTTTTTTCTGCTCGTCGGTGCCTTTGACCAGCAGCGACGCGATCGCGCCCGCGGTCAGCCCCTGGTACATTTCGAACGCCTGGTTGGCCGAAAGGACATATTCGCTGACCGCGCTGGAAAGCACGTGCGGCAGGCCCTGCCCGCCATATTCCTCGGGCGCGCTCAAGGTCGTCCAGCCGCCCTCGCAAAATTGCTTGTACGCTTCCTTAAACCCGGTCGGGGTCGTCACCGACCCGTCGGCATGCCGGGTGCAGCCTTCATTGTCACCGACCTGGTTAAGCGGTGCCAACACTTCGGCCGAGAATCGTCCGCCTTCTTCGAGGATCGCCTCGACGATGTCGCTCGACGCGTTGGCGAAGGCCGGCAGGTTGTCGTATTTGCCTAGCTCGATGATGTGATCGAGGATGAATTTGGTCTCGCGCACCGGTGCGGTATAAACGGGCATCTCAGGTCTCCTGGTCCTGCGCTTTCACCAGCGCGATGAAGTGGTTGAGTTCGTTGATCGTGGCATCGATGTCGACCCGCTGCGCGGCCAATTTGTCGGCTTGCGCCTGGCACCGCTCGATGGTCATCATTCGCTGGGTCTTGCGGTCGTCGCCAACGTCGTAGAGGTCGAGCAATTCCTTGATGTCGGCGAGGCTCAGGCCGACCCGTTTGCCGCGCAGGATCCACGCCAGCCGGGCGCGATCGCGTTCAGAATAAAGCCGGGTGGTGCCGCGCCGCTCGGGCGCGATCAGCGCTTCGTCCTCGTAAAACCGCAGCGCGCGCGCAGTGACCGCGAATTCGTCGCACAATTCGCCGATCGAATAATAGGGACCGGGCTTGGCTTTGGTCGCGAGCATGAATTGTTCAATATCTTACGTTTCCGTAAAGGTCAAATAATCATCCGGGGCGACAAATCGGCAAGCCCCCCCTATATGATGCTCGCAATACGAACCTTGCCGGATTCACACTTCATGATGACCACCAATCCCTTCGACGACGACAAGCTTCGCGAGGAATGCGGGGTGTTCGGCATCTGGGGCGCCGACAATGCCTCGAGCTTCGTCGCGCTCGGCCTCCACGCGCTCCAGCATCGCGGACAGGAGGCGGCCGGAATCCTCAGTTACGACGGCCAGCATTATCACGCACATCGCGCAATGGGACACGTCGCCGGCAATTTCGACCGCGACGACATCATCCGCAAATTATCGGGCAATGTTGGGATCGGCCATGTCCGTTATTCGACCACCGGCGAGACCGCTCTCCGCAACGTCCAGCCTTTGTTCGCCGAGCTTGCCTCGGGCGGATTCGCAGTGGCGCATAACGGCAATTTGTCCAACGCGATGACCTTGCGCTCTGCGCTGATCCAACGCGGCTCGATCTTCCAGTCGACCAGCGACACCGAAGTCATCATCCACCTCGTCGCGACCTCGTCATTCTCCTCGCCGATGGATCGCCTGACCGACGCGCTTAAGCAAGTCGAAGGTGCATATTCCCTGCTCTGTCTCACTCCCGAAGGCCTGGTCGCCTGCCGCGACCCGCTCGGCATTCGGCCACTGGTGATGGGCAAGCTCGGCGAGGCGACGATTTTCGCGTCGGAAAGCGTTGCGCTCGACGTGATCGGCGCGACGTATCTGCGCGATGTCGAGCCGGGCGAGGTGATCGTCGTCAATGAGAAGGGCATTCGCTCGTTCCGCCCATTCGCCCCCGCGAGCCCGCGTCCGTGCATTTTCGAACATGTCTATTTCTCGCGCCCCGACAGCATCGTCGACGGCCAGTCGGTCTATGAAGTGCGCAAGAATATCGGCGCCGAGCTATCCCGCGAATCGCCCGTCGTGGCAGATTACGTCGTCCCCGTTCCCGATTCGGGCGTTCCCGCCGCGCTCGGCTTCAGCCAGGCCAGCGGAATCCCGTTCGAGCTTGGGATCATCCGATCGCATTATGTCGGCCGGACCTTCATCCAGCCCAGCCAGGACGTCCGTCACCTCGGCGTGAAGCTCAAGCACAATGCCAATAGCGCGCTGATCCGCGGCAAGAAGATCGTGCTGGTCGACGACAGTATCGTCCGCGGCACCACCAGTTTGAAGATCGTGCAGATGATGCGCGATGCAGGTGCGACCGAAGTCCATATGCGGATCGCCTCGCCGCCGACCCGTCACAGTTGCTTCTATGGCGTTGACACCCCCGAGCGATCGAAGCTGCTCGCGGCGCAAATGGATGTCGCGAAGATGACCAAGTACATCAACGCCGACAGCCTCGCCTTCGTCTCGATCGATGGGCTCTACCGAGCGCTCGGCGATGTCCGGGACTCCGCCAGCCCGCAGCGTTGCGACGCCTGCTTCACCGGCGACTATCCGACCACGCTCACCGATTGCGACAGCGACGGCAAGCCCAAGCCACTGACGCTCGTCGCCAGCCGCTAAGAGGAATAAAATGACTGACACGAAGCCGTTCGACGGCAAGCTCGCGCTCGTCACCGGGGCCAGTCGCGGGATTGGTGCCGCCACTGCCGAGGCGCTCGCAGCGGCCGGCGCCCACGTCATCCTCACCGCGCGAACAGCGTCGGCGCTGGAAGACGTCGAGGAACGGATCCATGCCGCTGGCGGCGCGGCGACGATCGCCCCGATGGACCTGACCGAAGGCGATCATATCACGAAGCTCGCCGAAGCGGTTGCCGGGCGATGGGGAAGCCTCGACGTCCTAGTCCTCAACGCAGCGATGCTTGGCAGTTTGAGCCCGGTCGAGCATCTCGACCCCAAGGAATTGTCACGAGTGTTCGCGCTCAATGTCCACGCCAACCAGGCGCTGATTGCCGCCTTCGATCCGCTGCTTCGCCGGGCCGCGAAGGCGGAAGTGGTCGGGATTACGTCGTCGGTAGGAAACGAGCCGCGCGCTTTCTGGGGCGGTTATGGCGCGTCGAAGGCGGCCTTCGAAGGCCTGCTAGGCGCTTATGCCGACGAGACCGCGCACGCCGGCAAGCTCAGGGTCCAGATCCTCGATCCCGGCGCAACCCGGACCCGCATGCGGCAGCTGGCATTCCCGGGCGAAGAACCCGAATCGCTCAAGGGCCCCGAAGTCGTCGCGAGCGCGATCGTCGAACATTTGCAGGGCGACGCCCCGACCGGCAGTCGGGTTACGATCGAGTGAGTGTAACCTGCGCGACATCGATACCGCGGCCGCGAAAACCGCCTTCGCAATACATCAGGTAATAACGCCACAGATTGTGGAAATCCTCGTCGAAATCTGTGAGCCGGCCGTCGCGAGCTGCGGCATTGTATCGCTCGCGCCATTGGCGAAGGGTTTCGGCATAATCGTCACCGAAGCCGTCGCGACTTGCCCAACCTAGGCCGCGCTGCCTGGCCAAAGCTTCGAACCTTACTTCGTCGAGCAGCATCCCGCCGGGGAAGATGTAGGCCTGGATGAAATCGGCGCTGCTCGAATAAGCGGCGAACAAGCGGTGGTCGATCGAGATGAACTGCAGCGCCGCTTTGCCACCGGGAATGAGATTGCGCTGGATGCAGTCAACATATGCGGGCCACCACCGCTCTCCCACCGCTTCGACCATTTCAACCGATGCGATTGCATGGAATTGCTCGTTGATCGCGCGATAATCCTGCAGCCGAATGTCGATGTGTCCGCCAAGGCCAGCCGCCTCGATCTTGGCATCACCCCAGGCTTTCTGTTCGGCCGAGAGCGTCAGAGCGACGACTTCGACCCCCCTTTTCGCTGCAGCGATGGCCAGGGTTCCCCAGCCGCAGCCGATTTCAAGCAGGCGGTGGCCAGGCTTCAGATCGAGCCGGTCGAGCAGCAGTTCGATCTTGCGATGCTGTGCGGCTTCGAGCGTGTCGCCGGGGGCGAAGCGCGCCGACGAATAGGTCATGCTGGGATCCAGCCAGGCCGAATAGAAGTCGTTCCCGAGATCGTAATGCGCCGAAATGTTCGCTTTGGCGCGAGACAGGCCATTGTCACGAAGCCGATGAGCGAGCGAATTGACCCAGCGCATCGGTCCCTTGGCGCGGGCGACATCGCCAAGCGCGACAGCATTGGCCATGAAGAGTTCGAACAACGGCACCGGATCGGGCGACGACCATTCGCCCGCCGCCCAGGCCTTGTACCAGCCGACCGATCCCGAGGTGGCGAGGCGAACCAGCGGCATCCAATTGTGAAGCCGAACAATCGCCATCGGACCGGGCGCTCGAAAGCCAATCCGGCGCTGCGAACCATCGGGCAAGGTCGCTTCGATCCCGCCAAGTTCGAGCCGTTCGTCGAGCCGGTCGAGCACCGCAGCGAAGGCCGGCGCGGCCATCCGCCCGACCACGCCCGCGCCGGTCGCGAAACGCCGATCGGCCCGGACCAGATGAGAACCACGCGACGCCATGCCCCGCGCCTATCCGACGCAAGCCCGTTCTTGGCAAGCAGGCTCTTGGCAGGATCGCCAATCATGATATCGTGCGCGCAATACGAAGGGGGCTTCCTATGTCACGCAAAGCACGCGTTATCCTGGCGATTATATTCGTCGAATTCTTGCTCGCCGGCCTGTGGTATTATCTGACCATCGCCGCAGTCACGGGCCACGCCAAGCCAGAAGCACCGCGAGTGATTGGCGAGACGATGGGGATGGCGATGGGCGGGTTCTTCGGCCTCGGGATTATCCTGTTCATTCTCGCCGCCAAGGCCGACCGCGAGAAGGCCAAGCGCGAGAGCGCCGAACGCGACACGCACTAGCGGTTAGCCGAATAAGCCGCGAGAGCTCGCTCGCGCGCTTCGCGGTGGCCGATGATCTTGGGTGGGTAGCCGCCGCGTTGATCGTCGGGCGGATCGTGGACCTCGGCGTCGCTCAGCGCCGCAAGTTCGGGTACCCAGCGGCGAACGTAATCGCCGGCGTCGAACTTGTCCGACTGGGTCAGCGGCGCCATGATCCGGCTGAACATGTTGGCGTCGATCCCACTTCCCGCGATCCACTGCCAATTGGTCGCGTTCGAGCCATAATCGGCGTCGACCAGGCAATCCCAATACCAAGCCTCGCCAATGCGCCAGTCGATCAGCAAATGCTTGACCAGGAAGCTGGCGGCGATCATCCGCACGCGGTTGTGCATCCAGCCCGAGGCCCACAACTGTCGCATCCCGGCGTCGACGATCGGGTAGCCGGTTCGTCCCTGCTGCCACGCGGCGAGATCGGTCGGGGCATCGCGCCAGCGGATCGCGTCGAGCTGGGGGCGGCCGCTGGTCCGCCCGTAATCGGGGAGCTGGAGGATGACATTCTGGGCATAGTCGCGCCAGCCAAGCTCACCGAGGTAAATATCGACAGAGCCACCGGCATCGGCGATCCGGTGCCAGATGGTAGCGGGGGAGATTTCGCCGAAGTGAAGGTGCGGCGAGAGGCGCGAGGTGCCTTCGGTCGACGGGAGGTTGCGCTGGCCCTCATAGCGCGACGCAATGGCGGCGAAATCGTCGAGGCGATCCGCGGCCCCTCCTTCGCCGGGGGTCCATTCTTCGGCAAAACCGGTCGCCCAGTCGGGATGGGTCGGGAGCAACTGCCAGTCGGCCAGCGCGTCGGATTTGGGCCAGAGCGGAGGCGCGTCGATGCGATCGGGCGCGGCCCTCACATCAGCGGGCGGCAAACGATCGCGAAGCGCGCGCCAGAAGGGGGTGAAGATTTTGTAAGGTTGGCCGGCGCCGGTCGTCACGTTACCCGGCGGAGCGAGATAATTACCGTCTTGGAGGATGAGGTCGAGCCGGTTGGCGACCGCCCGCTCGGCATTGCGCCACCACGGTTCGTAATGGCGAAGCGCGTGGACGCGGGTGGCGCCGATTTCCCTGGCGACCTCTGCAAGCACATCGTCCGACTTGCCGCGGCGAAGGATCAGTTGCGAGCCCCTCGCTCGGAGCGCCTTGTCCAGCGAATCGAGGCTGTGGTGCAGCCACCAGCGCGAAGCGGCTCCCATCTTGCGGTGCTTCGGTGTCGCGTCATCAAGGACGTAGATCGGAACGACCGGCCCTTCCCCCGCTGCCGCGACCAACGCCGCCTGGTCGGCGAGGCGGAGGTCGCGGCGAAGCCAGACGATGCTCGGCGGTGTCAGCAGCCCGGTCCGCCAAGGGGAACGATTGCCTCTCGCTCCAGCCGCGAGCGACGCGAGCCGGGTTCGAGATAGCGTGCATCCCCGATCGATACCTTGGTTTCGCAACGCCCGCGCTCGACCGTAGCGACCGGAAGGATCGACCAGCCGAGGAACTTGCGCAGGCTTGGGGTGCGCACCAGCGCTTCGCGAACGACCGGGTCGTCCATCCCATCGGGTTGGAGCGGCTCAGTAGGGAGCAGCCCGCCGCCGAACGGCTTGAACTCAGCCTGACCGATCGAGTGGCCCTCGCGCCAGCTCATCGACCGCCGCCAAGACCACACCGGCGGCGGCGAAGCGAAGATATCGGTCGCGGCGGGCGAGCGCCTGGCCACCGCTTCGGTCGCGGTCTGGCTGAGCCCGATGTTGAACGAGATGTAGATTAGCACGATGGCGATCGCGCCCTGCACCGGCTGCCGCCATTCGCGGCCATGCTTCTCGCGCCAGCGCGACCAGGCGATCGTCCCGGCGAGCAGGCTCCACACCCACACGTCGATGATGAACAGGCTGTCCATATGGTACCAGGCGCGGCTGAACGGCGCGAGCAACTGGACCGCGTAGGTGGTCTGGAGGTCGAGCAAGGGATGGGTCAGTGTGCCGAGGTAAGCCAGCGCTAGCAGCCAGCCGGGGTGCATCGCGAGGCCGCTCTTGAAAACGGTCCCGCGCTTCACTTGCCAGCGATCGAGCAGCAGCAGGAGACCGACGAGCAGCGGCGGCATGATCAGCAGTCCGCCGACCAATGCATGGGTAAAGCCGCGATGCATCGCCAGCGGCGGCCAGCCGACCCAGCCGAAAAAGACGTCGATGTCGGGCATGTTGGCGCCGAGCACCAGCGCCGCGAGACCCTTGCGGGATTTGGTCTTGAGCCCGGCCTGGCCAAGCGCCCAGCCGGTGAGACTGTGGGTGAAGTTATCCATGCGCTAAACCCGCGGCTTTACTCGGCCCGCGGTTCCTTTTCGACCTGCCAGGTTTGGCCCTGAGCGACGAGGGCCTGGAGGTTGGCGGTTTTACCTTTGGCGATGGCGGCATTTTGTTCGATCACCGCGCTGTCGAAGGTCGGGCGCGGGTCGTCGTAGAGGACGCCGAGCGCGACCGGAAAGGCGTCGCCCGGCATCTCGACCAGCATGTGCGCGAAGCTGCGGTTCTTGGGATCGTGGACGATCACCTCGTCGCTGTCGCCCGCGACGACTTTGAGCGTCAGCGCCGCGACATCAAGCGCGATGCCCTTGGTGCCACCCGCGAACAGCATCTTTTCGCCCGCGACCAACCACAATTGCTTTTCGGCGGCCGCGTCCCTGGCGGTGAAGGAGCCGAACACGTCGTCGTTGTAGACGATGCAATTCTGGAAAATCTCGACGAAGCTGGCGCCCTTGTGGGCATGGGCGGCCTTCAACACGTCGACCAGATGCTTGCTGACATCGATCCCGCGGGCGACGAACCGCGCGCCCGAGCCGAGCGCGAAGGCGCACGGGTTGGCGGGACGATCGACCGAGCCGAACGGGGTCGAGGGCGAGCGTGTGCCGATCCGCGACGTGGGCGAATATTGGCCCTTGGTAAGGCCGTAAATCTCGTTGTTGAACAGCAAGAGCTGGCAATCGAGGTTGCGACGCAGCAGATGCATCGTGTGATTGCCGCCGATGGAGAGCGCGTCGCCGTCGCCGGTGATGATCCACACGTCGAGTTCGGGATTGGCGAGCTTGACCCCGGTCGCCACCGCGCAGGCGCGGCCGTGGATGGTGTGGAAGCCGTAGCTCGCCATGTAATAAGGAAAGCGGCTCGAGCATCCGATGCCGCTGATGAACACCGTTTTTTCGCGCGCGGTGCCGAGATCAGGCATGGTCCGCTGGACCGCCTTCAACACAGCATAGTCGCCGCAGCCGGGGCACCAGCGGACTTCCTGGTCGCTCGCCCAATCCTTGGCGGTGGTCGTCGGGATGCTGGTCACTTCATTCATTGAAAATATCCGCCGAACATGAGGATAAGCAGGACCGTGATGACCAGCAAAGCGATCAGGGGAAAGGCGCTGATCGGTTTCATGCCGGCGCCCCAAACGTCCCAAAAGTCGCACTGGTCACGCGCGCGACCCTTGCATCACGCCATCGATCGCTGCGGCGATCTCGGCGATGGTGAAGGGCTGACCCGACACCTTGTTGAGCGGGCGAGCATCGACCAGGAATTGGTCGCGGAGCACGGTTTTCAATTGGCCGGTGTTCATCTCGGGGACGAGGATATGCTCAAAGCCCTTGAGTAGGACAGCCATATTTTTGGGCATCGGCGCAATGTGGCGCAAGTGGATGTGCGACACGTCGAGCCCGCGGGCTCGGGCGCGGCGCACCGCCTGGTGGATCGGGCCGTAGGTCGAGCCCCAGCCGACGATCAGCAGCTTGCCCGAAGTCTCGCCGAGCGACACCTCCTGGTCGGGGATCGAGTCGGCGATCCCGGCGACCTTGGCGGCGCGAATGCGGGTCATTTCGGCATGCGCCTCGGCCGAATAATCGATGTTGCCCGATCCCGGCGCTTTCTCGATGCCGCCGATGCGATGCTCGAGGCCGGGGGTGCCGGGCCTGATCCACGGACGGGCGAGTTCTTCGTTGCGGGCATAGGGCAGTACCGGCGTTCCCGGCTCCTGCTCGGGCGCGAACGACACCGGAAATGGGGCGTAGTCCGCCATGTCGGGCACCTTCCACGGCTCGGCGGCATTGGCGATATAGCCGTCGGTGAGCAGCAGCACGGGCGTCATGTAGCGGGTGGCGATGCGCACCGCCTCGATCGCGCAATCGAACGCGTCGGCGGGCGAGCGCGCGGCGATCACCGGGATTGGGGCGTCGCCGTTGCGGCCATAAACCGCCTGGTAAAGGTCCGACTGCTCGGTCTTGGTGGGCAAGCCAGTCGAGGGGCCGCCGCGCTGCGAATTGACGATGACGAGCGGCATTTCGGTCATCACCGCGAGGCCCATCGCCTCACCCTTCAAGGCGATTCCGGGGCCCGAGGAGGAGGTCACGCCGAGCTGACCGGCGTAGCTCGCGCCCAAGGCGGCGCAGATCGCGGCGATCTCATCCTCCGCCTGGAAGGTGGTGATGCCATATTCCTTGAGCCGCGACAGATGGTGGAGAATGGCCGAGGCGGGAGTGATCGGATAACCGCCAAAGAACATCCTGAGGCCCGCCAACTGCGCACCCGCGACAAGGCCGACCGAGAGCGCTTCGGCGCCGGTGACGGTGCGGTAAAGGCCGGGCTCTGCGGGGGCGGCGGCGATGTGGTGCTGGCGAACCTGCCCGCCAATTTCCACGGTTTCGCCATAAGCATGGCCGGCGTTCAGCGCCGCAATATTGGCTTCGGCGAGTTCGGGCGCCTTGGCGAACTTGGTCCTCAGCCAGTCGGTGATCGGCGCGCGGTCGCGGTCGAACATCCACAGAGCGAGGCCGAGCGTCCACATGTTCTTGCAGCGCAGCGCTTCCTTGTTGCCGAGGCCGAACGGTTTGACCGCATCGAGCGTCAACTGCGAAATGTTGAACTTGACCAATTGCCAGCGGGCGAGGGTGTCATCGTCGAGCGGGCTCGTGTCGTAGCCTGCCTTGGTCAGGTTGCGTGCGGTAAACTCGCCTTCGTCGGCGATGATCAGCCCGCCGTCGCGCAAAGCGCCGACGTTGGTCTTCAACGCCGCGGGGTTCATTGCGACGAGCACATCGGGCTGGTCGCCGGCGGTGTCGATCGCGGTCGAGCCGAAGTTGATCTGAAAGGCGGAGACCCCGAACGTGGTGCCCTGCGGGGCGCGGATCTCGGCCGGGAAATCGGGGAATGTGGCAAGATCGTTGCCGGCCAGCGCGGTCGACAAGGTGAACTGACCGCCGGTGAGTTGCATTCCGTCGCCGCTGTCGCCGGCAAAGCGCACCACCATCGCCTCCAACGGCGGGTGGGTGGCGGCTTCAGCTTCGGTGAGAATATGAGTGGCCGAGGCCATGAGCGGGTCGTCCTGCAACGGGGGTTGAAGCCTCTTTAGAGCCGCCGCGCCCCCTTCGCCACCCTGTCGTTGCGCCTCCCCCCTTGCGCGGGCGACACATACCGTCAGTATGCGGCGCGGGGGCGAGGGCAATGATCTACAAAAGGTTTGCGGCACGGCTGAAAGCGCAGGACTGGCTCGCAATATTGATCGAGCTGACGATTGTCGTGGTCGGCGTGTTCATCGGGACGTTGGTCGCGAACTGGAATGCCGAGCGGCTTGATAAAGCGGGCGTTGAGCGGCTGATCACCCAGTTGCAGCCACGGCTTCGCCAGCTTCAGGGTCTCGCCGCCGACGACATCGCTTATTATGGGGTCGTCCGCGGCTTCGCCAAGACCGCCAAGGCCGGCTGGGCGCGCGACCCCACTGTGAGCGACCGCGACTTCGTGGTGGCCGCTTTCCAGGCGACCGAAATCTCCCCGATCAACAACAACCCGTTCTACGACGGCTCGCTGATCGGGGTCGAGGAGGTGCGCCAGGTCGACGACGCGGAAACGCGCGAGCGACTGATGACCCTGATCTCCTACCGTTCGGGCTTCCTCGACCTGTTCGGCGAGGGCAGCGCCTATCGCGAGCAGGTGCGGAGTATCGTTCCCGATGACCTCCAGCTACGCATCCTGACCGAATGCGGCGACAAGGTGGCCGAGAAGAGCCGTCATTTCTGGATAGGATCGACGTGCACACTGCCGATCGAGCCTGCGGTGGCGCGGACAACGGCCGCCGCGCTGCGCGCCCGGCCCGACCTCAAGCACGCGCTGACCTCGCATTTGGCGCACATCAACCGTCACCTGTTTTCAGACATCGCTTTTGGCAAGCTCCTCGCCCGGGTCGACCAGCGCATCACGGAGACGCAGTGATGATCTACAAACGCGCCATCGCCAAGCTCCGCGCGCAGGACTGGTTCGCGATCCTCGTGGAGCTGGGGATCGTCATCCTCGGCGTCTACATCGGCACTTGGGTCGCCAACCGCAACCAGCAGTCGGACCAGCGCGCCAATACCATTCGTTTGCTCGATGAGCTTCGTCCGGAAATTCGCTACC
>JBBRTO010000035.1:0-20131 GCA_038244345.1 Sphingomonadales bacterium
AGCTACATTCTTGCGGATACGAATTTGACGACGATCAAAACTGTCCCTGCGGTAACAACCCACTCCTACTCCGGCGGCGGTAAGACTTACGAAGTAGCAACCGCAGAAACCCAGTTTGCCGATCACTCCGGCAAGTTAGTTATGCTAAAGGGTGAGGACGGTAGCGTGAGCATCAACTGGGCGCCCGAGTGAAAGGTCGAAATCGCCGACGCTGATGGGTAGGTTACCCTCTCGCCCGAAGCCTCTCACCGGTCGATCCGATCGCATCGGATATGGGACCAAGACGAGATTACGGTGACAGTTACCGAAATGCACTGATCTGAGCAGGATTACGGATTACGGTGACAGTTTACTAAATGCACTAAACTCGGCGCCCCTGCCCTACCGCCCCAAAACCAAATCAATCCCCACCTCCGCCGACATTCCATCGACGCAAGCGCGTCGATGGAGCCTTTAAGTCGGCTTCGCCTCCGCCGACATACCTACGGCTGGCATACCTACGGTCGGCATTCCAAACGCATTCTGCGCCGAGAGCCTTTAAGCCGTCCTCCGCCACTCGCGTTCCGCAAATGGAGCCTTGAAGCCAGCCTTCACCTCCGGCTGGCATTCCACTCGCGTTCCGCAAATGGAGCCTTGAAGCCAGCCTTCGCCAACCGCATTTCTCGCGCCCGGAGGCTTTAAGTCGGCTTCGCCCGCTCGATCAGCTGATCCTTGTCTAGCGCGACCTCCAGCGACACGTTGGCTGGGATAGAAGGGGGCGCTTTGCGCTACCCAGACGAGTTTTTGTGAAGGCGCTGTGCGCCTCGCACCCCCCTCCGCCGACATTCCAACCGCGCTTCGCGCAGCTGGAGCCTTTAAGTCGGCTCTGCCCCCTACCCTCCGCCGACATTCCATTGATGCAAGAGCATCAATGGAGCCTTTAGGTCGGCTACGCCGCTCCCTAAGAGGGAGGGGAATCTAGAATTGATGGACCCTCGGGATGCGGTTGGGTTTTAGCATTAGCTCGGTCAGCCCCTCCGCAGACATTCCCTCGACCTCACGGTCGAGCGAGCCTTTAAGTCTGCTTCGCCCAGACTAAGCCATCACAAAGCGACGACACGCGGTACGCTTGTCGGTTTTATCATCAGTTCAGTGATGGCCCAGATCATCGCGTCGGCGCGATCGGGGCTGGGACCTTCGACTTCGCCGCCGGCGATCAGGCGCAGGAGCTCGGCTTCGAGCCTGGGGAGGTGGCCGTGGAGGCGGACTTTGTGCTGTTCGAACAGCATGGCGACGGGCTCGGCGCGGGCGGATTTGCCGTGGCGGGCGTGGACCAGCTTGATCCGCAGATCGGGATCGGCGGCGCGGAGAATCGATTCGACCATCCGGCCGCCCTGGTTGGCCTCGGCGATGATCTGGACGTCTGGGGCTTGGTGCGGAGGGCCGCCTCCACCAAGTTGCACATGGTTCCCCTCCCCGTACCGGGGAGGATTTTGGGCGTAGCACGCCGCGGCGGTGGCGACTTTGGTGGCCCAGGTTTCGGGGGTGCAATCGCCGACGCTGTGATCGGCGAGGACGTGGCCGAGGCCGTCGCTGTCGAGCGCGCAGGCGATGATCCCGCAGGTGCCGCCGCCCGAGGGGGGATCGACGCCGATCAGGATGCGGGTGAGGCTGGCTAAACGTTGCTCCACCGGAGGCCCCCCACCACCAGCTACGCTGGTCCCCCTCCCCGTCCCGGGGAGGATACGCGCGCGCTCAAGCATCTCCACCGTCCACAGCGCGCCGGGGATGTCGGTGAGGAGTTTGCCTTCTATTTCTTGCGCGCCGAGGCGGGTGTTGGCGTAGAGCTGGTTGATCGCGGTGATGAAGGCCGGCGCAAGGTGCGGGTTGGCGTTGGTCGGGCCGCCGGTGACGATGGTGCCGGGCGCGGCCATGATTCCGGCCAGCACCGGGCCGGGGCGCGGGGTGGTGGTGATCAGGACGCGCGGCCGATCGCCGAGGCGAAGCCCGAACTGGAGCATGTCCCAGCAATCCTGCGCGCGGTCCCACTTGGCGAGTTCGTCGCACCAGGCGAGATGATGTTCGGGGCCGCGCAATGCTTCGGGCGAGGCGCCGGAGAACAACACCGCCTCCGACCCGCCGGTGAACTTGAGCAAGCGGCGGCTCGGCCACCAGCCGGCAATGTGATCGGCAGCGACGCTGAGCAGGCCGCTATTGCCCTCGATCATCACGCGGCGGGCATCGTCAAGCGTGGCGCCGACCAGCGCGATCAGCAGGCGATCATCGGCGAGGCGCGCGGCCTCGACCGCGGCGGCGATCCACTGCGCGCCGGCCAGCGTCTTGCCGAAGCCGCGCCCGGCGAGGATCACCCAGCTGCGCCAGTCGTCGCCAAGCGGCGGGGATTGGCCGTCGTGCGCCCAGCTGGGCCAGTCGCGATCGAGCGCGTCGCGTTCGACGATGCCGAGCCGCTCGATCGCCCGGCGGCGGGGGGCTGGATCGAGCTGGCGGAGGAAGGCGATGATGTCGGTGGCGGGCGGAAGTGTGGCCTCACGCTTCATGGCGGGCGATGGCCTCAAGCTTGCGGAGGATCGAATCGCGCACCTCGTCGAGGCTTCGCGGGCGGGCGCGCCAACCGGCGTGGCGCGTCGTGCCGTCGCCCTTGACCGACGCACGGTGGAGCTGGAGGATGACGATCGCCTCACGCACCGTCATGTCGGGGAACGGCAGATCCTTGCGATCGTCGCCCTCGGCGCGGGTGGTGGCGCCCTCGAGCAGCAGCATCTCGAGCCGGACATAGCCCTGCTCGAGCGCCGCCTGCCAGCGATCGGCGAAGTCGGGATCGGTGCGGCGGCGGCGGTAAAGCGCTTCCTTGGAGAAACCGGCGGCGGCGGCGGACAGCTTGACGTTGCAGCTCGACGCTAGGGTATCGAGGAACAAGGCCTCGGCCTCGTCGGTCCAACGCGCGCCGCCGCTGGCGATGACTTGCGGGCCGTCCTTGCCCGACGCCCTGACGATGGTGCCGGCGGGGCCGCTGGGCCGACGGCGTCGGCGTGGTTTGGAAGGAGCAGCCATGCGCGTGGAGCAGCAGGCGAAGTCCTACAAGTCAAGCAAAACGTGCCTATTTGGTTCTTAGTGCTCGACGATCGCGGGCTCGACCTCGCCCAGTTGTCTTTGCCGGATCAGGTTCGGAAACCAGACCAATGTCCATTGGCGCGATTTCCCAATTGTCGTCGCGGCGGGCCACTTCGGTCGCGACCAACGGCATCACCTGTTCGACCAACGTGCTGGAAAAGCACGGCTTCCCCCTTTTGGCACGGACATTGCTTCTTATCTGGCATCACGCTTCCCAAGGAGTTTTTGAATGACCGCCGATTTGCTCTCCCCGATCCGCCGCCCGCACACCATCCTTGGTGTTTGCGAAGCCCTCGGCGAGGATTTCGGCTTCAACCCGCTTTACCTGCGCATCGCCTTCGCCACGGGTCTGTTCTTCAGTGCGACCTGGGTCATTGCCGCCTATCTCGGGCTCGGCCTCGCGGTCGCGGTGTCGCGCTGGGTTTCGCCGGTGCCGAGTGCAACGCCGGTCCTGACCGCCGATGTCGAAGAGCAGGAGGAAGAGCAGCTCAAGCTAGCCGCCTAGCGCTCGACGAGGATCACTCCATCGACATTGCCGGCGGGTGCGTAGCGGCAGACGAGCACGTCCCATCGCCCCGCGCTGGCCAGGCCGCAGCCGACCCGGCTGGTCGACGGCCACACCATCTGGGTGAAATGCGCGACGTCGGCCCAATTATGGGTGATGCTGACGGCGGGAATGCGGCCCGGGCGAAAACGGCGTTTCTCTGCCGCCCAGCCCTCGCCCATCACCGCGAACGGATAAACGCCGCGCGATCCGAGCCACAAATTCTCGCCCTGCCCCGGCCGGAACGCCTTCGACGAATGTTGCAGCCGACCAAGCTGCGCCAGCTCGCGTGCATAAACCGCCGCCTGCGCCGCAATCCCCGGATCCCACGCGAGGGCGGGAGAACCGAAGGCCCGCCGCTCGCGGTTATGGACCGCAAGCATCGCGCCGGGCAGCGATTGGCCGACCCTCGAGGGGGCAAGCGGCATGGGTTGCGGCGCGCACGCGACGAGCGCCACGCCGAGCAGCAGCGGCAGGTTAGCCCTGCGCATCCCGCGACCGCTTCAGATAATAAGGCAAGGACGCATTCAGCCCCGCCTCGATGCCAAACTGCGGTCGGTAACCGAGCATTTGCTCGGCCTTCGAAATATCGGCTTCCGAATGGCGCATGTCGCCCGGCCGAAATTCGCCATAGGCCGGATCGCGGTCGTAATGCACCTGATGCTCGGCGAGGCCGTCGCGGATCAGCGCGAACAATTGGTTGAGGCTGGTCCGACCGCCGATCGCAACATTGTAAATCTCGCCCTGTGCCTCGTCCGGCGCGAGCGCGGCGAGGATGTTGGCCTGCACCGCATTGGCAATGAAGCAGAAGTCGCGGCTGGTCTCGCCGTCGCCGTTGATCGTTACCACGTCGTCGGCGAGCATCGCGTCGGCCCATTTGGGGATGACGGCGGCATAGGCCCCGCCAGGGTCCTGGCGCGGCCCGAAGACGTTGAAATAGCGAAGCCCGGTGGCGCGATAGCCATAGGCCTGGACGTAAACGCCGGCGTAAATCTCATCGATCAGCTTGGTCGCGGCGTAGGGCGACAGCGCTTGCCCGATGCGGTCCTCTCGCTTGGGCAAAGTCGGGTCGTCGCCATAGGTCGAGCTCGACGCGGCATAGACGAACCGCCCGACTTCCGCCCGGCGCGCGGCATCGAGCAAATTGATGAATCCGGTGACATTGCTGTCGTGGCTCGCCAGCGGGTCGTCCATCGACCGCGGGACCGATCCGAGCGCGGCCTGATGGAGGATGACATCGACGCCCTTGACGATCGCCTCGCACGTGTCGCGATCGCGAATGTCGCCAGTGACGAACTTGAACCGGTCGGACGCCCCCGGAACCGCGGCCAGCGCCTCGTCGAGGTTGCGCTGGAAGCCGGTCGAGAAATTGTCGAGCCCGACCACATGCTGGCCCCGGCGAAGCAGACTTTCGACCAGATTGGAGCCGATAAACCCCGCCGCACCCGTCACCAGCCAGGTCGACGATCGGCTCCCCAGCGTCCGCGCAATCCTGTCTTCACCTACGTCCGTCATTCTTACTCCATCACGATCAATCTCGAGCCCCTTCATAGAGCGACGGAAGCAGCGCGCAATGCGTTGCAATATGCCACTCGCGCTCGAGCGGCGAGGCGGTTAAGCAGAGGGACGCAACGAGGAGCCGACATGTCCCTGCCCCCCATCTTCGACACGCTTCGGCTGCCCGTCATCGGCGCACCCTTGTTCATCATCTCGCACCCCGCCTTGGTCATCGCGCAATGCAAGGCCGGGATCGTCGGGAGCTTCCCCGCCCTGAACGCGCGGCCGCAAAGCCAGCTCGACGAATGGATCCACCAGATCACCGAGGAACTTGGCGCGTGGGATCGCGCCAATCCCGACGCACCCGCCGCGCCGTTCGCGGTCAACCAGATCGTCCATCGCTCGAACGATCGGCTTGAGGATGACATCGCCACCTGCGCCAAGTGGAAAGTGCCGATTACGATCACTTCACTGGGTGCGCGCGAGGATCTCAACCAGGCGGTCCACGCCTGGGGCGGAATCACCCTGCACGACATCATCGACGACCGCTTCGCGCGCAAGGCGATCGACAAAGGCGCCGACGGGCTGATCGCGGTCGCCGCCGGTGCGGGCGGCCATGCCGGCAAATGGTCGCCATTCGCGCTGGTCCAGGAAATCCGCGCCTGGTTCGATGGACCGCTGGCACTGTCGGGCGCGATCGCCACCGGCGGCGCGGTCCTCGCGGCGCAGGCGATGGGGGCCGATCTGGCCTACATCGGCTCGCCGTTCATCGCCACCGACGAGGCGCGCGCCGAGGATGATTACAAACAGGGCATCGTCGCCGGCGGCGGCGCGGATATCGTCAATTCCAACCTGTTCACCGGGATCAACGGCAATTATCTGCGCGGATCGATCGTTGCCGCCGGGCTCGATCCCGACAATCTGCCGCAAGCCGGGCCCGAGGCAATGAATTTCCAGTCGGCGAGCGGCGCCAAGGCGTGGCGTGACATCTGGGGATCGGGCCAGGGGATCGGCGCGGTCAAAAAGGTCGTGCCAACTGCTGAGATGGTCGGTCGGCTCGTCAGTGAATATGCCGCAGCGAAAGCCCGGATCGCTTAAGCCAAAGCGTCGAGCTTCGATCGCCACTCGGCTGGCAATGGTACCGGGCGGCGGCTGTCACGCCCGACATAGACGTGGGTGAAGTGACCCTGCGCGGCTGGCTCGGCCGCCCCCGCGGCGAAGATCCCGATACGATAGGTGACGCTTGATCCGCCAAGTCGCTCGACCGCGATCCCGACCTCGACATCGCCGGGAAAACTGAGCGGCGCAAAGTAAGTACAGCCGGTTTCGACCACCAGCCCGATCGGATCGCCGTGCGCGATGTCGAGCAACCCGGCGCCAACCAGCAATGCATTTACCGCGCTGTCGAACCATTGGTAATAGACGGTGTTGTTGACGTGCCCGTAGGCATCATTGTCCGACCAGCGGGTGGTGATGGTGGTGAAGTGGCCATAGGCATCGCGGCCGCGCGGCTCGGTGCGGGTCACCACGCCGCCTCGTACAGCCGCGCTGCGTCGGCCTCGTCGATCGGGCACGGATTGTTGACCAGCAGCCGGGTCTGTTTCATCGCCTCGCGCGCCAGGATCGGGATATCGTTCCGCTCGATGCCATGATCGCGGAGTCGCGGTTTGAGACCGCTTTCGACCACCATCCGGTCGAGCGCATCGATCAGGCTGGCGCATTTCGACTGGCTGCCCTGTGCGGCGCAATCGGGGACAAGGATCTCGGCCAGTTCGGCATAATGATCGCGCGCGGCCGCCGCATTATGCTGCAACACGTGGCGCAGCATGAGGGCGTTCGACAGGCCGTGCGGCAAATGATGGAGCCCGCCGAGCGGGTAGGCCAAGGCATGCACCCCGGCGACCGGCGCATTCGAGAATGCCACCCCGGCCAGATGCGCGCCGAGCAGCATCGCGGATCGCGCGGCAAGATCGCCCGGGTAGTCGCACGCGCGGATCAAGTTCGCCGACAGCAACCGCAGCGCCTCGCGCGCCAGTGCATCGGACAACGGGTTCTTGAGCCGCGCCGAGGTATAGGCCTCGACCGAATGGACCATCGCGTCGATCCCGGTCGCGGCGGTGACATGGCGCGGAAGACCAATGGTCAGGGTCGGATCGAGGATCGCAATATCGGCGGTAATCGCGCGCGCGTTGACCGCGAGCTTGGTCCCGCCATCGACCGTGATCACCGAGATCGGAGTCGCTTCGGAACCGGTGCCCGCGGTGGTCGGGACGAGCACCAGCGGAAGCTTGGCGCCGATCGCGACCTCGACGCCCCAGATCGAATCGAGATCGTCGCCCGAGCCAAGGAGGTAAGCCGCGAGCTTGGCGACATCCATCGGGCTTCCGCCACCGAAGCCGACCACCGCGACGACGCCGGCATCGCGCCCGGCCTCGACCGCGGCGAGCAGGGTCGCCCTCGATGGATCGGCCTCGACCGCGCTGAACACGGTAACCGCGCGGGACTTCTCCAACTCCGCGATCCACGGTGTCGTCAGCCCAAGCCCGATCAGCTGGTCGTCGCTAACCAGCAGGCAAGGACCAGCGGGAAGCAGCGCCGGAAGCTCGGCCGCGCCAGTAGACGTCGCGATGACCCGCGGGCCGTAGGTGAAAGTGAAAGGCTGCATTCGCTGCAGCCTAGAACGTCATACGCTGCCGTTCCAGATCAGGTCGCGTTCGAGCCGCCCCATCAATGCTCGCGCTGGACTCTGGATCGGCTCGTCGTCGAGCTGACCCTCGTCCAGCCGCTGGAGCCGGGCATAAAGATCCGAACTGGCATGGATCAGCCGCTGCGCCGCTGGGGGCATCTGGACGATGACCTTGTGATCGCTGGTTGTGGCGTGGCCGAGACGCCGCTCGGGCCGACGACCCTCGATTGAATGCAATTCGCCGGTCTCGATTGCACGCTGGGTCAATAGCCAGGCGACGATGTGCATGATCCGGGTCGTGACTTTGAGCGATTCGCAGGCAAAACCGACCCGCGCGAACGGTTCGAGGCCGAGCCGCTCATCCTTGCCGAGATCGTCGAAATAGGCGCGCGCCTCGTCCGCCAGCACCATCGCTTCGGTGTAGAGGGCATCGACCAGGCGCGGGGTGATCCGCGCTTCGGGGCCAGGAGGGTCGAACGAGTCGTCCATATCGGTGTGTTCTGCCACGTAACGGTTGCGGATCAAACGCTTCGCATGGTTAGCAGGCCATCAGGCACATTTGCCCGTCCCGAATTGGCACGGCTCAGGCGAGGATATCGGGCACAATCTTGTCATTGAGCTGGGCGATCTCATCCTTGAGCATCAGCTTGCGCTTCTTCAATCGCGCAATCTCCAGCTGGTCGGCCGATCCGGCGGCGAGCAGGCTCTCGATCTCCTCGTCGAGCCGGCGATGCTCGGTCTTCAACAGCTCGAGGATTAACCGGGGATCGTCGTCGTTCATCGCGGCGACTTACCCGAGCCGATGGAAGACGTCACGCGTGGCGGAAGATTGGCAGGCGTAGCGGTGGCCGGGCGCTGCGCGGCGACGGACGGAGTCATCAAGGCGAGACAAAGCCGGCGAATCGTGATTTACTGTTTTGTGTCACTTTCACTGCAAGGAAAGGAATGACTCCGATGGATCAGGGTCAACTCGACTCGCTCGAGAACAAGCATGCAACGCTAGAAGCGATGATTGACGACGAAGAGCATCGCCCCCATCCCGACGACATCAAGCTCCACCAGCTCAAAAAAGAGAAATTACGCGTCAAGGACGTGTTGACCGGCCACTAGAAGGCCGGTTTTTTTGTGCGCTTCAGGTGGCGGGCCGCGGTGCCCGCCGCCAGTCGCTCACTCAATCGTCGCGCGAGACCCGCTCGATCCGCTCGTGTTTTTCCTGCGCTTCCAGCGTCATCGTGGCGATCGGCCGCGCTTCGAGCCGAGCCAGCGAAATCGGATCGCCGGTGACGTTGCAATAGCCATATTCGCCTTCGTGCAGTCGGCGCACGGCGGCATCGATCTTGGCGATCAGCTTGCGCTGGCGGTCGCGGGTGCGAAGTTCGATCGACCAGTCGGTCTCGCTCGACGCGCGATCGGCCATGTCGGGTTCGCGCAGCGAATCGACCTGGAGCTGGGCCATGGTGGCCCGCGATTCGTCGACGATCGCTTCCTTCCAGGCTCGCAACTTGGCGAGGAAGTAAGCGCGCTGATGCGGGCTCATGAATTCCTCATTTTCCGACGGACGATAGTCGTCGGTCAGGATGATCTGATCGAATGTTGGTTGTTCCGACCTGTAAAGGTCCTTCAGTGCGGTCGCCATTACTACCCTCCCCGATACGCGTCGCCGCCGTATCCGAGACCGGGCCACCGGTATCGGCCGGAGGCGATTACACTAGGCTTTCCCGGTACTTGCCCAGGTAAGCCGGCAATCCCCACGCGGCCTCTAGTTAAAACAACTGAGCTTAACAAGGACTGACCGAGAATAGCGCCAGTTTATTTGCCTATGTTGCCGAATGGGCGCAGCGCCGCCTTGCGGGATTGGCGCGCGGGACGCTTTTCGAGCATAGCGCGCGGAATGCGGATTTTGATCACCAACGACGATGGAATCGAGGCTCGCGGGATTGCGTTGCTCGAACGGATTGCGGCGGACCTGTCGGACGATATCTGGGTCGTCGCGCCGAGCGAGGAACAATCGGGCACCGGCCACTCGCTGACTCTGACCCAGCCGGTGCGGCTGAGGAAGCATGGCGAGCAGCGTTATTCGGTGAGCGGAACTCCGACCGACGCGGTGATGATGGCACTGGCGCACCTGATGAAGGACACGCCGCCCGACCTCATCCTGTCGGGGATCAACCGCGGCGCCAATCTGGCCGAGGACGTGACCTATTCGGGAACGGTGTCGGCGGCGATGGAAGGCGCGCTGGCGGGGGTTCCGTCGATCGCGCTGAGCCAGGCCTATGCCAAGCAGGGACTTGGCGCGAGCGTTCCGTTCGGGTCGGCCGAGGCATGGGCGGGCCGGGTGCTGGCCGAGTTGACCGCGGTGCCGATGCAGCGCGGCACGCTGATCAACGTCAATTTCCCGGCGATCGAACCCGAAGCGGTCAAGGGCGTTCGAGTGTGTCGCCAGGGGTTTCGCGATTACGGGCGGCTGCGGATCATCGAGCGCGATGACCCGCGCGGCTTTCCTTATTTCTGGTTCGGGCTGGCACCGACGGTCGAGACTCCGGGCCACGTCACCGACCTCGAAAGCATCGCCGACGGTTATGTGACGGTCACCCCGCTGCACCTCGATCTGACTCATGAGGCGTCGCTCGCGGGGTTAGCCGAGCGTTTCTCCTAACCGGCCTGCTCGTCAAGCCAGGCCTGGAACATCAGGATCGACCAGATGGCGGCGGTCGAGTCGCGGCGGCCGCTCAAATGATCGGCCCAGCGCGCCGAGACGATGGCCGGGTCGAACCAGCCTTCGGGGGCGAGCCGGCGCGGATCGAGCAGGCTTTCAGCCCAGTCGCGAAGCGGGCCCTTGATCCACTGCCCGACCGGCACCGCGAACCCCGCCTTGGGCCGGTCGAACAGCGCAGCGGGGGCGCGGGCGAAGAGCGCCTTGCGGAGGATCTGCTTGCCCCTTCCCCGGCTGACTTTCATCGCCACGGGAATGCGCGCCGCGACCGCGGCGAGGCGATGATCGAGGAACGGCACCCGGGTCTCGAGGCTGACCGCCATCGAGGCGCGGTCGACCTTGGTCAATATGTCGTCGGGAAGGTAGCCGTTAGCGTCACGCAGCATGGTCGCGACACTGTCGTCGGCGATGGGCGATGCGGGCCGCACGACCCCTGCCCCGCCGCCGATTACCGGATTGCGCTCGCCGGCCCATTCGTCGAGGAAATCGTCATAGATGTCGTCGAAGTCGCGGGCGTGGCCGGCGGAGCGCAGCGCCTTGTGCAGCTTGGCGCCGAGATTGGGCGCGGTTCGGCCGGGCATCGCGGACGCCGCCGCGGTCCAGAAGCTTGACGGGAGGCGGCCGAGCGTGGCGCTGGCGGCGGCGCGCAGCGGTCGCGGAACCCGGCGGAGCGAGCGCCATAGTGCGGGCGCCGAGGCGTGGCGATTGTAGCCGCCGAACAATTCGTCGCCGCCATCGCCGGTGAGAGCGACGGTGACATCGCGGCGGGCGAAGCGGCTGATGATGAAGGTCGGGATTTGCGACGAATCGGCGAACGGCTCGTCGTAGATTCGCGGTAGCAAGGGGATGACGTCACGCGCCTCGGCGGCAGTCACAATCGCCTCGTGATGGACGGTGCCGAGATGCGCCGCAACCGCGCGGGCATCGTCGGCCTCGTTATAGCCCGCTTCCTCGAAACCGATGGTATAGGTGCGCACCGGGGTCGAGCTTCGCTGCTGGTAGAAAGCGGTCACCGCCGAACTGTCGATCCCGCCCGAGAGGAAGGCACCGACCGGGACATCGGCGACCGACTGGCGGTCGATCGCGGCGGCGAGCGCGGACTCAAGCGCGGACAGTGCCGCCGCCTCATCGGCAATCGGTTCGGCAAGGCCAGCGCGGACCACGTCGGCGTAACAATAATAACGGCGGATCAACGCGTCCGGGGGTTGGTCGAACGGATCGAGGCTGGTGAGCGTCAGGATGCAGCCGGGCTCGAGCTTGAACAGACGACGGTAGATGCTGAGCGGTGCCGGGACATTGGTTCGAGCGGCGAAGGCGTGGAGCGCGCGGCGGTCGATTTCGGGATTGAAATCGGGGTGGGCGCGGATCGCCCTCAATTCCGAAGCGAAGACGAAATCACGGCCCGCCCAGCCATAGTATAGTGGCTTCTCGCCGAACCGGTCGCGGACTAGCTGGAGGGTGCGCGAGCGGCGATCCCACAAAGCGAACGCGAACATGCCGACCGAGCGGTCGAGCGCCGCGTCGAGCCCCCAGGCAGCGATCGCCTGGACCACTGTCTCGGTGTCCGAATGGCCGCGCCACCCGCCTTCGGGGGCCAGACCATCGGCGTCGAGCGCGGCGCGAAGCTCGGGATGGTTGTAGATCTCGCCATTGTAGTTGAGGACGAAGCGACCGTCGGCGGAGTGCATCGGCTGGTGGCCGTGGGGCGAGAGATCGACGATCGCCAGCCGGCGATGGGCAAGGCCGAGGCCAGCCTCGGAGTCGATCCACATGCCTTGATCATCGGGGCCGCGGTGGGCAATGGTCGAGGCCATCCGCTTGAGCAATGCCGGGTCGGGCGATCCCCTGGTCCACAGGCCGGCAATTCCGCACAAGGCTGTCGATCCTTCGATGAAGCGATTTCGGATCGATCCTTGGTGGCGCCGCGCGCGCGGCGCAAGCCGTTTCGGTCAGTGGCGGGGCGACCAAGGGTGCCGCCCCGCCAAACCAATCACTCGCCGTCGTCGTCGGGATCGGGGCCGGCCATCAACGCCTCGCCGACCTCGTCGGTCTTGCCGCGGATGGCGTCCTCGATGCGCTTCGACATCTCGGGATTTTCCTTGAGCCAGGTCTTCGAATTTTCGCGGCCCTGACCCATGCGGATTGAATCGTAGCTGAACCAGGCGCCCGATTTCTCGACGATCCCGGCCTTGACGCCGAGGTCGAGAATCTCGCCGACCTTGCTCACGCCCTCGCCATACATGATGTCGAATTCGACCTGCTTGAACGGCGGCGCGACCTTGTTCTTGACGACTTTGACGCGGGTGGTGTTGCCGACGATATCGTCGCGGTCCTTGATCTGGCCGATGCGGCGGATGTCGAGCCGCACCGAGGCGTAGAATTTCAATGCATTGCCGCCGGTGGTGGTTTCCGGATTGCCGTACATCACGCCGATTTTCATGCGCAGCTGGTTGATGAAGATGACGGTACAGCGCGAGCGGCTGATCGAGCCGGTAAGCTTGCGCAGCGACTGGCTCATCAGACGGGCCTGGAGACCGACGTGACTGTCGCCCATCTCGCCCTCGATCTCGGCGCGGGGGACCAAGGCGGCAACCGAATCGATCACCAGCACGTCGACCGCGTTCGAACGCACCAACGTATCGACGATCTCGAGCGCCTGCTCGCCAGTATCGGGCTGCGACACGATCAGTTCGTCGATGTTGACCCCAAGCTTCTTGGCATAGCCCGGATCGAGCGCATGTTCGGCGTCGACGAACGCGGCGGTGCCGCCGGTCTTTTGCGCCTCGGCGATGACGTGCAGCGCCAGGGTCGTCTTGCCCGAGCTTTCCGGACCGTAAATCTCGATCACCCGGCCGCGCGGCAAGCCGCCGACGCCAAGCGCGATGTCGAGCCCCAGGCTGCCGGTCGAGACGGTATCGATCTCGAACTTCTCGCGGCTGCCAAGCTTCATCGCCGAGCCCTTGCCGAACGCGCGGTCGATCTGCGCCAGTGCGGCTTCCAATGCTTTCGCGCGATCCATGTTTCCCGATTCTCCGGCGGTTCCGACGACTTTGAGCTGCGCTGCCATGACCCCTGTCTCCTCGTCAATCGATCAGCGTGATGCCGACCTGATTAAGGGTGTCGTATATGATTTGTTCCGCAAGAACAAGAGGAGAACACACAAGGCTGCACGCTCCTTCCCTGCTAGGAGGGAATGCCGACCATTGCAGCGTCGATCGCGGGGGTGACGCGGTCGATCGTGTAGGGCTTGTCGATCATCGGCACTGCAGCGAATTCGGGCGGCGGCGGATCGACATGGCCGCCGCTTGCAAGGACGAACGGAATGCCTTGCTCGCGCAGCCGCGCGGCGACCGGCCACACGCTTTCGCCCTTCAGATTGACGTCGAGGATCGCGACGTCGAAGTCCGCTGAATCGCACGCCTGAAGCGCTTCGCCGACGGTTTCGCAAATCGCGCTTACGCGATGCCCGAGAGACAGGAGAAAATCCTCCAGCATCATCGAGATCAATGGCTCGTCTTCGACGATCAATATGTTACGCTGATTACCCACGCTGCGGGGAATAGCAGTCGTTTCGGCTGTGGCCAGCGCTATTTTGCAGCGGCCGCCCCGAGTACCGCGCGAACTGCCTCGGCAAGCTCGATCATCGAGAAGGGCTTGGGGAGGAACGCGACATTGTCGATGTCGATCGATTTGCGCAATTGCTCCTCGGCATAGCCGGACATGAACAGGATCGGCAGGTCGGGCCAGTCCTTGCGCGCCGCCCTGACCATCGTCGGGCCGTCCATCACCGGCATGACGACGTCGCTGATCAGCAAATCGACCGGTTCGTCGCCGGCCAGCAACTCGAGCGCATCCTCGCCATTGCTCGCGCTCAGCACCTTGTAGCCATGCCGCGTCAGCCCCCGCTCGGTGACGGTGCGGACCATATGCTCATCCTCGACCAACAAGATGGTGCCCGAGCCCCACAGCTCGTTCTCGGCCGGCTTGACGGGGAGCCGGGTTCTGGGACTCTTCGCCTCCGCCTCGGCCTCGTGCGCGGGGAGGTAAATGGTGAAACAGGTCCCCTCCCCGACCTTGGAATCGGCGAAGATGAACCCGCCCGACTGCTTGACGATGCCGTAGACGGTGGACAGGCCGAGCCCGGTGCCTTTGCCGACTTCCTTGGTGGTGAAGAACGGCTCGAACACCTTGCCCAGCACATTGGTTGGAATACCGGTGCCGCTGTCGGTGATCGACAGCGCCGCATAATTGGCCACTGGCAAGATGTCGGAGCCGAGTTCAGCGACTTGATCGGCCTTGACCGAATAGGTCTGGATGGTGAGCGTTCCGCCGCCCTTGCCGGCCATCGCATCGCGCGCGTTGACCGCGAGGTTGACGATCACCTGCTCGAGCTGGCCCGGGTCGGCGCGGACCGGGAACAGGTCGCGGCCGTGCTTCAGCGCCAGTTGCACCGTCTCGCCGAGCAGGCGTTTCAACAGATGCGACACTTCGGACACCACGTCGGGCAGCTGGAGGACTTGCGGACGAAGCGTCTGCTGGCGCGAGAAAGCGAGCAGCTGACGGGTCAGGCCGGCGGCGCGGTTGGAGTTGGACTTGATCTGCTGGATATCGTCATAATCGCTGTCGCCGGGCGTGTGGCGCATCATCATCAGGTCGCAATGGCCAATGATCGCGGTCAGGATGTTGTTGAAATCATGCGCCACGCCGCCGGCCAGCTGGCCGACCGCCTGCATCTTGGTCGCCTGCGCGACCTGGCGTTTCAATTTGGCTTCCTCGCTATTGTCCTTGAGCAGCAGCAGCACCGCCGCATCGCCGAGCCCGCGCAGGCCCGCCACGGTCAGCGCGACCGGCTCGCCCGGCTGGGCGTTGAGGCTGATCGGCAAATCGCGCGACATCGCCGGGCCGCGCGCGTTGCGCCGCACCGCATCGGCCACCGCGGCCTTGTCTTCCTTGGCGACGAGATCGCCGGGATAGACGGTAGAATGGTGGTCGGTGATCCCGCCGGCGACCTTGAACGCCTTGTTCATCGTCAGGAAGCGGCCGTCGCGGTCGACCAAAGCGAGCCCCAGCGGAAGCAATTCGAGCAAGGCCTGGACATTGGACGAATCGGGCTGGGACGATTCGACCCGGTCGATCAACAGCATCAGCCCGGCGCCGTCGCCCTTGTCGGCATCGACCGGGACATGGACCAGCCGCATCGGAGGGGCGCGATCGCCCTCGCTGACCAGGTGAAGCGAATCCTCGCTGGCAACCACCAAATCGGCGAAGTCGAACGGCTGGTCGATCCGCTCGGCGCCGATCGCACGTTCGGCGAACGAGCGGTTGGCGGCGACAATCCGCCCGTCGCTGTCGACCGCCGCGGCGAGCACCCCGCTCCTGGCGAACAATTCGCCCTCGAGCCCGGAGATCCGCTTGACCAGGGTAGCGAGCACGTCGGGCTTGCCGCGGTCAAAGCGCCACAGCAACAGGTCGCCGCGCGCGCCGACCCGCTCGACCTTGACCGGCGCCGGCTGACCACGAAGCGCAACCAGGGGCTCGCTTGACTGGCCGTCGCGCCACGCCGCCGAGCGAAGCGAGTTAAGCTGGCCAAGCGCTTCTGCGCCGTCGCCGACATTCTCCGGCAGGGCATCGCCGAAGCGGGTGCGATAGGCGGTATTGGCGGACAGCAAGCGGCCGCTTGCATCGCTCAGTGCGGCAGCATCGCGCGACAGGTTGAGCGCCGCCGCGGCGAGCCCGAAATCGGGCACGGCAAGCGGCGGGACCGCAACGTCGGCGCGGACCGATCGCCGCTCGAGCACGAACGCCGCGACCAGCATCGCGACGACCCCGGCGACGAACAGACCGGCAAACATCGGCTCGCCGGCCGAGGCGAACAGCAGCGCGCCGCTCGCCGCCGCCGCCGCGACCAGGGCCGGCACCAGCCAGCTCAGGCCGCCGGGCGGCTCGGCTTCGAGTAGCGCGATCTGCCGATCGAGCATCAGGGTTGCGCCGTTACCAGATCCTCACCCGCGCTTCGGGCGAGAGGTAAAGCGCCTGGCCGGGCTGGACGTTATAGGCGCCGTACCACGGGTCCATGTTGCGAACGACCGAGACCCGCTGCGCCGAGGGCGAATGCGGATCGGTCAGCAGCCGCTGGCGAAGGTTGGCCTCGCGATAGTTGCGGCGCCACACCTGCGCCCAGCCGAGGTAGAAGCGCTGGTCGCCGGTCAGCCCGTCGATTACCGGCGGGGTCGCCCCGTTCAGCGACGCAATATAGGCGTCGTGCGCGAGCGTCAGCCCGGCAAGATCGGCGACATTCTCGCCCATCGTCAGCTTGCCCTGGACATGCATGCCGGGAAGCGGCTCATAGCCGTCATATTGCTTGCCGAGATTGTCGAGCCGGGCGTTGAACGCCGCGACATCGGCCGGGGTCCACCAGTCGCTCAGCCGGCCGGTCTTGTCATATTTGGCACCCTGGTCGTCGAAGTGGTGGCTGAGTTCATGCCCGATCACCGCGCCAATGCCGCCATAGTTGATCGCCGGATCGGCATTGGGATCGAAGAACGGCGGCTGGAGGATCGCCGCGGGGAAGACGATCTCGACCATTCCGAAATTGGCGTAGGCGTTGATCGTCATCGGGGTCATGCCCCATTCCCAGCGATAGATCGGCTGGCCCAATTTTCCGATGTTATAGGCATAATCGAACGCGTTGGAGCGCATCGCATTGCCCAGCGCGTCGCCGCGATCGACGACCAGCGCCGACATGTCGCGCCACTGGCTGGGATAGCCGATCTTGGGGGTGAAAGCGGCGAGCTTCTCGTGCGCCTTGACCTTGGTCGCGGGCACCATCCAGTCGAGCTTGTCGATCCGCCGGTCCATCGCGCCGATGACGTTCTTGACCAACTGGTCGGCCGCTGCCTTGGTTTCGGGCGGATAATATTGCGCGACGTAAAGCTTGCTGACGTCATCCTGAAGCACGCCGGTGGTGAAATCGACCGCCCGCTTCCAGCGCACTTCCTGTTCGGGAGTGCCTGACAAAGTGGTGCCGTAAAAAGCGAAGCTTTCCTTGTCGAAGGCGGTCGGCAGATAGGCCGAGTAACTGTCAAGCGTACGGACCATCAACTGGTCCTTGAGCACGCCAAGCGGCGTCTTGTTGATCAGCGCCGCGATCTTGGAAATCGCGCTCGGCTGCGACACGATCAGCGAGTCGACGCCCTGCGCCCCGCTGTCGCGGATCATCCGGATGAAATCGTAGCCCGGCGCCGATTTGGCGAACTGGGCAAGCGTCATCTTATTATAGGTCTTGGTCGCGTCGCGGGTTTCGATGCGGGTCCAGCTGCTCTCGGCAATCTGGGTTTCGAACGCGAGGATTGCCTTGGCGCGGGCGGCCGCATTGGACTCACCGGCCAAGGTCAGCACGTTGGTCAGATGTTGGAGATATTTGCCACGGGTTTCGACCAATTTGGCGTCGGTCTTGAGGTAATAATCGCGGTCCGGCATGCCGAGGCCCGACTGGCCGAGCGACAGGATATAAGCGTCGGGATTCTTGTCGTCCTGCCCGACATAACCGCCGAACGGGGTGCCGACGCCCATCTTGCCGGCCGCTGCGTATAGCGTCGGCAGATCGGCCTTCGATTTGACCGCCTTGATCTGGCTAAGCCAGGGCTGGATCGGGGCGAGCCCCTTCGCTTCGATCGCCGCCTGGTCCATGAAACTGGCGTAAACCGCTCCGATCCGGCTGGTCGGGTCCTGCGCGGCATTCTCGATCAGGCTCTTTGTCCGCTCGCGCGACAGATCGTCGAGCAAGGTGAACATGCCGTAATTCGACTTGTCGGCGGGGATGGCGGTGGTCTTGGCCCAGGTGCCATTGGCATAATCGTAGAAATTATTGCCCGGCAGGACGCTGGTATCCATCCCGGTCTTGTCGAAGCCGAAGCTTCCGATCGAAGCCTTGGGAGCTACGGGTGCTTCCATCGGAGGCGCGGTTTCGGCGACGGGCGCCATCATTGGCGCAGGCATTGGCTGGCTCGCGCAGCCCGCGAGGGCGGCAGTGGACGCCAGTAGAATGGTCAGCTTGGTCATTGATCGCTCCTGAGTGCAAAACCTGAAAATTCGCGCGCGAATGACTGCGGTCTAGCGCGCCGTGGCCACCAGCGGCAAACGACAATCGACGGGTGTGGAACGACGAACGGCCAAAACCGGCTTGCGACGCGTCAGCCGCGATTGCGCATGATCCGGCCCTGCTCGCGCTTCCAGTCGCGTTCCTTGATCGTCTCGCGTTTGTCGTGGACCTTCTTGCCCCGCGCCAGCGCAAGCTCGATCTTGGCCCGCCCGCGCGAGTTGAAATAGATCGACAGCGGCACCAGCGTCAGCCCCTGGCGATGGATCGCGCCATGCAACTTGCCGATCTCGCGCGCCTTCATCAGCAACCGCCGGCGGCGGCGCGGCTCATGATCGGCATAGCCGCGATTGCCATATTGCGGGATCGACGAGTTGATGAGGTAGACCTGCTCGTCCTCGACCGTGGCATAGCTTTCGGCGATCGACCCCTCGCCGGTGCGCAGCGCCTTGACCTCGGTACCCATCAGCTCGATCCCGGCCTCGAACCGTTCCTCGACGAAATAATCGTAGCGCGCGCGCCGATTCTCGGCGACGACCTTGGCCTTGTCGAACTGGGATGGGAGTGGCTTGGCCATACCTAGATCAGCCCCGCGCGCGCCAGCGCCGCGTCGACCGCCGCCTTTGACGCGTCCGACGGGCCGGTCATCGGGGCGCGGAGTTCGGTGGGGAAGCTGCGGACCTTGGACAGCGCATATTTTACCGGGCCGGGCGAGGCGTCGGTGAAGAGGGCCGTGTGAAGCGGGAACAGGCGGTCTTGGAGCGCCAGCGCATCGGTCCAGCGGGCGTCGCGGATCGCTTCCTGGAACTCAGCGCAAAGCTTCGGCGCGACGTTGGCGGTGACCGAGATGCAGCCGACCCCGCCCATCGCGTTGAAGCCGAGCGCCATGTCGTCATTGCCCGACAGCTGGATGAACTCTGGCCCACACGCCGCGCGCTGGGCCGAGACCCGGGCGAGGTTGCCGGTGGCGTCCTTGACCCCGACGACGTTGGGGAGTTGCGACAGGCGCGCCATCGTCTCGACCGAAATGTCGGTGATCGTCCGCGACGGCACGTTGTAGAGGATCACCGCGATGTCGAGATCGGCCACCGCTGACAGATGCAGGTAAATGCCATCCTGGTTCGGGCGGTTGTAATAAGGCGGGACGTGGAGCGCGGCATCGGCCCCCGCCTCGCGCGCATTGTTGGTCAGCTTGATCGCGTGAGCTGTGTTGTTCGACCCGCAGCCAGCAATCACCGGCACGCGTCCGCGCGCGACCTCGACCGTGGCCGCGATCAGCTGGCGATGCTCGTCGGTAGTGAGGGTCGCCGCCTCGCCGGTTGTCCCGCACGGCACCAGCGCATTCGATCCCTCGTCGATCTGCCACTCGACGAAATCACGGAATAGCGCGTGATCGACTCGTCCCGCCGCAAATGGAGTCACCAGCGCGGGTATCGAGCCGAAAAACATGCTTTTTCCTTACGTCCGGCACAGGGCGCCGAT
>JBBRTO010000036.1:0-20084 GCA_038244345.1 Sphingomonadales bacterium
GACTGGCTCGGCCTGACCCCCGCCGCGACCTTCCGTCAGTCCGAGCGATTCGCGCTCTACGATCGCGAGTTCGATAAGCTTCGCGTCGCGGGCCGGGTCTATGCCTGCTACGAGACGCCCGAGGAACTCGACGTCCGCCGCAAGGTCTTGCTCGGGCGCGGCCTGCCCCCGGTCTACGAGCGCAAGTCCACTGACTCCCCGGTCCCCGATGGAGTTGCCCCGCACTGGCGCTTCAAGCTCGATCATTCCGCGCCGATCGAATGGGACGATCTCGTCCGCGGCCACCAGAAATTCGATCCCGTCTTAATCAGCGACCCGGTGATCCGCCGCGCCGACGGCAGCTGGCTGTATTTGCTGCCAAGCGTGATCGACGACATCGACCTCGCCATCACCCACATCCTTCGCGGCGAGGATCATGTTACCAACAGCGCGGTCCAGCTGCAGATGTTCGCCGCATTGGGCGCCACCCCGCCCAAGCTCGCGCACACCGCTCTGCTGGTTGCTGCAGAAGGCAAATTGTCCAAGCGGCTCGGCTCCTCGGGGGTCGATGAATTGAAGCAGACGGGGATCGAGCCAATGGCGCTCAGCAGCTTGCTCGCGCGCCTCGGCACCTCACAGCCGGTCGAGGCCAAGGCCAGCCTCGCCGAATTGGCGCAGGGCTTCGGCCTCTCCACCTTCGGCCGCGCTCCGGCGCATTTCGATCTTGCCGAGGTCGAGCAGCTCAACATGAAATTGCTCCACCACCTCGATTTCGCGGCGGTCGCCGATCGCCTTCCGACCGGGATGAGCGAGGGCGACTGGCTGCTGTTAAGGGGCAATGTCGATCATCTGGCCGAGCTTGGCGACTGGCTCGCCATGCTCGACGACGACTTCCCGCCACCCCCGATTGCCAGCGAAGATCGCGACTTCCTCGGCCAGGCCGCCTCGCTCGCCGCCAGCCTCGATTGGTCGGCCGAGCCTTGGGCCCAGCTCGCCGACTCCCTTAAGTCCACCACTGGCCGCAAGGGCAAGGCGCTGTTCCTGCCGCTCCGTCTCGCGCTCACCGCCCGCGAGTCGGGCCCCGAAATGGCGCCTCTCCTAAAGCGCATCGGCCGCGACCGCGCCATCGCCCGCCTGACCGCCGCTTCCGCTTAACCCCAAGCCTATGCTGCGCCGCAGCGACGAATGTGCTTGCCGCAATTATGTTATGATGTATCATCTTCTACTCCAACCAAGGAGGTGACGATGCTCGCTTATGCTCCCCACCGCGACCAGCCGAAGCTTAGTCCCGCGGCCTTGACCCTGATCATCGCCGGCCACGCCGCCGCCCTCGCGCTGGTGATGACCGCAAGATCCGGCGAAATATTCAAGAGCCCGTTTCATCCGACGATCGTCACCTTGATCCCCGAACCCGCCCCGCCTCCGCCCGAGCCCAAGCCGCAGCCAAATCCCCAGCCGAGCGGTTCTCACTTCACCGCGGTTGACCCGCTTGTCCCGCCGTTGCCCGGCCCCGGCCCGATTGCCGACCCCACTGCGCAACCGCTGCCCCAGCCGGGTCATGAAATCGGCACGGGCATCACGCCCACCCCGATTCCGCTCGATCCGCCGCTCATTCGCACCGGCCCGCGCTTCATCACCGCCGCCAATGACATTCGCCCGCCCTATCCCGACTCGAAGCGCGTGAGTGGCGACGAGGCGAGCCTTCGTCTCAAGCTCAGCATCGACGAGCGCGGCCGAGTGATCGCGGTCGATCCGGTCGGGCGGGTCGATCTGACCTTCTTCGAGACGGCACGACGTCACATCCTTCGCGCGTGGCACTACCAGCCGGCGATGGAAGGCTCGAAGGCGGTGCCCTCGGTGACCACGATCACGCTGCGGTTTGAACTCGGCGCCGCCTGATGGATTGGGCCTGACGCCCCTGCAGGCCATGTCGGAGCGGGCGGGGCTGGCGATCATCGCCGCCCCGCCCTATCTTCGCGCCATGGCGATCCTTCCCCCAGCCTCCAGCCCGCGCACCGCGATCCGCGATTTCTTCGCGGTGTTCCGCAGCGGCGAAAATCGCGAGCGCGTACTCGGTCTCACCCTGGCGGTGCTGATCACGATCATCATCATCATCATCTTTTTCGTCGATTCGAGCGTCAACACCGCTCCGCCGCAGCAAATCACCTACGTCCAGGACTACAAGCCGGGCCGCACCGATGCCGAGATCATCGCCGATCAGAAAAAGGATCAGGCCATCCGCGACGCCTACGCCAAGGCCAAGCAGAAGCAGTTCCAGAAATTAGAGAAGCAGTTCGGCATTGAGTGATCTGAACTGGATGGAGCGAGCGATCGCGCTCGGCGCCGCAGCGCGCGGATCGACTGCCCCCAATCCCAACGTCGGCTGCGTTATCGTGAAGGACGGCGCCGTCATCGCCAGCGGCACGACCCAGCCCAGCGGGCGCCCCCATGCCGAAGCCGTCGCTTTGGCCCAGGCCGGTGACGCGGCGCGCGGCGCGACGCTCTACACCAGCCTCGAACCCTGCGCCCACGCCAGCACCCGCGGCCCGACCTGTTCCTCATTGATCGCCGATGCCGGGATTGTGCGGGTCGTCGCCGCGCTCGAGGATCCCGATTCGCGCACCGCGGGGAAGGGTGCGGCAATGCTCCGCGCCACCGGGCTCGACGTCGCTATCGGCGAGGGCGCCGACGCTGCCCGGCGAAGCCTCGCCGGCTACTTCACCCGACTCACGCTCGGCCGCCCGCGGATCACGCTCAAGCTTGCGCTCAGCATCGACGGCAAGATCGCGCTCCCCTCAGGCGAATCGAAATGGATCACCGGCGAGGACGCCCGCATCCACGTTCATCTCGAGCGCGCGGCAAGCGACATGATCCTCGTCGGTCGCGGCACTTACCTCGCCGATACGCCGCGCCTCGATGTCCGCCTCCCGGGCTTCGAAGGACGAAGCCCGCGTCGCGCTTTGCTGACCCGTGGGCTTGCGGTCGACGGTTGGGAAATCCTGTCTTCTCCGCAAGATGTGCTGCGACTTCATGACGTCAACGACCTGCTCATCGAGGGCGGATCGGCCACCGCCACCGCCTTCCTCGCCGCCGACCTGGTCGACCGGATCCTGATCTACCGAGCGCCGATCCTGGTCGGCGAAGGCAAGCCCAGTTTCGGCTACATCGGTCTCGACGCGATCGCCGACGCGCATAGTCGCTGGCGAAGCGAGGACGGTCGGGTGCTAGGCGTCGATCGTCTCGAAATTTACGAGCGAGTGAGGTAAGCGCAGCTATGTTCACCGGCATCATCACCGACATCGGCACTGTCCGCTCCTCCGAGCAGCGCGGCGACCTGCGCCTGACCATCGCCACGTCCTACGACCCCGCTACGATCGACCTCGGCGCCTCAATTGCCTGCTCGGGGGTGTGCCTCACCGTGGTCGACAAGGGAGCTGACTGGTTCGCGGTCGATGTCAGCCACGAAAGTGTCTCGCGCACCGCGTCGGCACTGTGGGACAAAGGCGCCCGCCTCAACCTCGAACGGGCGCTTCGGATGGGCGACGAACTCGGTGGTCACCTCGTCACCGGGCATGTTGACGGAATCGGTGAAGTCATCGAGGCGAATCCCGACGGCGGCTCGATTCGGCTGACCATCCGCGCTCCGCGCGATCTTGGCCGGTTCATCGCTGCTAAGGGCTCGATCACCATCGATGGAGTGTCGCTGACCGTCAACGAGGTGACAGATAGCGGCTCGGCGACCGATTTCACGATCAACCTCATCCCCCACACCGCCGATCACACTACATTGAGCGCAGTGCCTGCTGGCGGCGCGGTAAATCTGGAGATCGACGTCTTGGCGCGTTACCTAAAGCGGCTTGAAGAATCCCGCCCATAATGCATTTAATTGTGATGCAACCCCTTAAATATCACATTGCATTGTGATATCGGGATTCATGTCTCAAGATCTCATCTCGCGGCTCAACGCCGTCGTCGCCACTGGCGAAATCAGCCGCGCCGGGCTTGCCCGCGCCGCCGGCCTTCATCCCAACAGTTTGCGCAAACTCGGCTCGACCGAGTGGAATCCCACCGCTGAAACGCTTGGCAAGCTCGAAAAATTGCTGCTTGCCGGCAATGCCGAGGTGCTGGTCGGGCCGGAGGCGATCATCAACGAGGCGCGCAACGGGCGGATGTTCATCCTGGTCGACGATGACGATCGCGAGAATGAGGGCGATCTCGTGATTCCCGCGCAGATGGCGACTCCCGATGCGATCAACTTCATGGCCCGCCACGGCCGCGGGCTGATCTGCCTCGCGCTTACGAAAGAGCGCACCGACCAGCTCGGCCTGGCCCCGATGGCGGCGGTCAACGGCACCCAGCTTGAGACTGCTTTCACCGTGTCGATTGAGGCACGCCAGGGGGTCACCACCGGGATCTCCGCCGCCGATCGCGCGCGAACCGTCGCGGTGGCGATAGACGCCAATAATGGTCCCGACGCCCTGGTCTCGCCGGGCCACGTCTTCCCGCTGGTCGCTCGCCCCGGAGGGGTATTGGTCCGTGCCGGGCATACCGAGGCCGCGGTCGATGTGTCGCGGCTCGCCGGGCTCAACCCGTCAGGCGTGATCTGCGAGATCATGGGCGATGACGGGACCATGGCCCGGCTCGACCAGTTGATCGATTTCGCTCGGGTCCACGGACTCAAGATCGGCACCATCCGCGATCTCATCGCCTATCGCCTGCGCCGCGATCACATGGTCGAGCGGGTCGCGGAGACCGCCTTCACCAGCCACTCGGGCGCGCCGTGGCAGGCACAAGTATTCCGCGATCGTGCCAGCGGCGACGAGGAACTGGCGTTGGTCCACGGCGCGATCCGCCCCGACGTGCCGACCCTGGTCAGGATGCATTCGATCGACTTGTTCGCCGATTTGCTCGGCGAGCGCTCAGCGCGCTCGGGGTTGCTCGACGGGGCAATGGCGATGATCGAGGCCGAAGGCTCGGGCGTGATAGTCGCGCTTCACGCCGCGGCCCCCGGATCGCTGTCGCGCGCCACCGACTTCCGCTCGGGCAAGCCGTCCGAGTTCGGCCCCGAGCTTCGCGGCTATGGAGTCGGCGCGCAGATCCTCGCCGCGCTTGGAGTGCATGACATGACCTTGCTGACCAACACCCGCCACGCCCCGGTCGGCCTTAGCGCCTACGGCCTTGCGATTATTGAGGAACGTGCCATCCCCGCGTCGGAGTCCAACTGACATGGCCCATCTGCTGATCGCCGAAGCGCGCTTTTACGCCGATTTGAACGATCTGCTCCTCGCCGGCGCCCGCACCGCGATCGAGGCGTCGGGCCACAGCCACGAGACGATCACCGTCCCCGGCGCGCTCGAACTGCCCGGCGCGATCGTGCTCGCTGACGAAAGCGGTCGTTACGACGCGTTCGTCGCGCTTGGCGTCGTGATCCGCGGCGAGACCTTCCATTTTGAAATCGTCGCCGGGGAAAGCGCGCGCGGGCTGATGGCGCTGACGATGGACGGGATCGCGGTCGGCAACGGCATCCTCACCGTCGAGAATGAAGCGCAAGCCGTCGCCCGCGCCGATCCCGCGCAAATGGACAAAGGTGGCGACGCAGCCAAGGCGGCGCTGGCGTTGATGGAGCTCAAGGCGCGGTTCTAATCCTCCCGCCGAAGCCGGCAGGGAGGAGCTTTAGCCCAACGCCAACCACACTTCGTTGCGCCGCAGCGGCCCGGGGATCATTGGCGAATTGTAAAACGCATATTCGGGCTCGGCATCGGCTTTCTCGCCGTTCTTCGCCAGCCAGCCGCGCAGCCGGTCCTCGGCTTCCGCCAGCATCCGGTCGTCGGCGCGTCCGGCAAAGCTCACCACCGCAACCTTGCGCGGCGGCATGTCGACGAGTTCGATCGTTGCCGGCGGATCGGGCAAATCGTCCGCGGTTCGCCCGGCAGGCATCACGAACCGGGTCCGCCACGCGCCCTCAAGCTCGTCATCGAACAACGGCGGATCGCTGGCCATCGGGTCGCCCGCGTCCTGCATCACCGGCACTGTCATGTCGATTTTCTCGCCAGGACGCGACGTGGCGAAGATATAACCGGCGATGATCCGGAAGCCCTCGCCAAGCGCTGCCTTGCGCGCCCCGTGGACGACGGTTTCGGCGACCGTGATCGACGGATAGTCGCGGATCTGGAAATCGCCTTCGGTCTTCAATGCGCGAAACTCGGGCTCCTCGGTCTGGCGTTCCTGGAGGACGTAGAACACGCCGCCGATCAACGCCGCCCCGGCCAGCGCCGCGCCCGCCATCAACCCGCGCTGCATTGTCTTGTCCATAATTCTACTCCCTCACATTAAGCGAAGGACCAACCCGTTCAGGCGCTCGCCTGTTCCGTCAGCTCGGGATAATCGGTATAGCCTTCGCGCCCTTGCGAATAGAAGGTCTTGACGTCCCACGCATTGAACTCGGCCCCGATCCGGAGCCGCTCGGGCAAGTCCGGATTGGCGATGAAGGTCCGCCCGAAACTGATCGCATCGGCGTTGCCCGCATCGAGGGTCGCTTGCGCATTGCTTGCGTCATAATCGCTGTTGAGCACCAGTTTACCCGAATAGACCTTGCGCATCGACGGACTGACTGGCGGCTCGTCGGTT
The DNA here is from genome assembly GCA_038244345.1 of Sphingomonadales bacterium. Classification (GTDB taxonomy): domain Bacteria; phylum Pseudomonadota; class Alphaproteobacteria; order Sphingomonadales; family Sphingomonadaceae; genus Sphingomicrobium. The sequence goes on from JBBRTO010000036.1 coordinate 6,607, forward strand.
GCTCGAAAGGTCGACTGCGGCCCTGGCTCGCGAAGCTCGATCCACGGCATCTGTAGCTCTTCCAGCCGCGCCGCGGCGGCGGTGAACAGCGTGTGATTGTCGCTGTCGTTGCAGCCCTGCGATTCGCCGACTGGCGACAGGCGGATCGCGGTTCGGTCGATCCCGACTTCGGCGCTCACTGCCTCGACCACTTGCGTCATGAAGCGCAGCCGATTGTCGACCGATCCGCCATAGTCGTCATCCCGCAAATTGGTCCCGTCGCGAAGGAATTGGTCGATCAGATAGCCATTGGCGCCGTGGATCTGGACCCCGTCGAACCCGGCGGCGATCGCATGGCGCGCGGCGGCTGCATAGTCGCCGAGGATGCGCTGGATGTCGTCGATGCTTGCGACTTCGGCTTCGGGCAGCTCCAATTTCCCGGCATAGGTATGCGCCGGGTAAGGCGACTTGGTGGCCGAGGCAGAGATATTGCGCATCCCGCTGACATTGTCGTGGACCAGCCGCCCCATGTGCCACAATTGCGCAACGATTCGCCCGCCCGCCTGGTGCACCGCGGCAACCACTGGCGTCCAACCTTCGACCTGCGCTTGGCTCCACAACCCCGGCGCGAACGGCCAGCCAAGTCCTTCGCGGCTGATCCCGGTCGCCTCGCTGATGATCAGCCCCGCTCCGGCGCGCTGCGCATAATAGTCGCGCTGCAAGTCGGTCGGAACGCCCTCACGGGTCGCCCGCCCGCGAGTCAGCGGCGCCATCAGGATTCGGTTCGGAAGCTGGAGCGCGGGGCTGAAGGCGATCGGGTCGAACAGGCTGGGCATGGTTCGGCTTTCTGCTATCGGCGCGGGCATGACGGTCGAGCCGCGAGACACGCAAATAGTTTCTGAAAGAAACGATACAAGCGCGCACCGCTGGGCGTTCCTTGCCTTGCTCGGCGGCAATGTCGCGCTTGCCGCAGGACCGTTCCTCGTCCGCCACAGCGGGGTTGGTCCGGTTGCCGCCGGCTTCTGGCGAATGGCGCTCGCCGTGCCGTTCCTGTTCGCCATCGCATTGGTCGTTCGTCAGCCGGTGCGTCTGCCACGCCGCGCTCTGGTCGGGGGGATAGCGCTCGCCGCTTTCTTCTTCGCCGCCGATCTCGCCGCGTGGCACGCCGGCATCTTGCTGACCAAGCTCGGCAACGCCACCTTGTTCGGCAATCTGTCGAGCTTCCTGTTCGCCGCCTGGGGATTGTGGCTGGCGCGCCGTTGGCCATCGTGGGTCCAGGGGCTCGCGCTTACGTTGGCCGCAGTCGGCTGTGGTTTGCTGATGGTTGGAAGCGCCGAATTGTCCGCCGCTCACCTTCGCGGCGACCTGCTCGCGGGCCTCGCCGGGCTGCTTTACACCGGTTACCTCATCTTCGTCGAACGCACCCGCACCGAGCTTGCCCCGATGCCCTTGCTGTTCTTCGCCAGCCTGTTCGGCGCGGCAATGCTGCTTCCCGCGGCATTCGTCGCCCGCGAACAGCTCATCCCCGCCGACTGGACCACCTTGTTCGCGCTCGCTCTGTGCAGCCAGGTGATCGGCCAGGGCCTGCTGGTCTATGCCCTTGGCCACGTCCCGCCGCTCATCGTCGGGGTGGCGATGCTGACCCAGCCGGCGCTCTCGGCGCTGCTCGGCTATGTCTATTATGGCGAAGCGCTGACTCCGCTCGACTGGCTTGGCGCATTGCTGATCGTCACCGCGCTGATGCTCGTGCGCTTGCGCGTTTCGCGGCGAAAGGCCAATTAGGCGCTATGGCCGACGATTCCACCCCGCTCGAGAAAATCCGCGCCCAACTCGCCTTGGCGGTCGGCGAAAATGCGGTGTTCGACGGCTGGACGGTGAAAGCCGTCGACACCGCCGCCGCTCAACTAGGGATCGCCCCCGCGTTGGCCCGCCTCGCTTTCCCCAAGTCGAAAATCGACATGGTCGATTCCTATATCGCCGCGGTCGACGCCGCGATGGCCGCCGCTTTCCCGCCCGACAAGGTCGCGGCGATGAAGGTCCGTGACCGGATCCGCGCTTTATTATGGTTCCGGCTTGAGACGATGGCCCCGGCGCGCGAGGCGGTCCGCTCGGCGCTCGCGATCCTCGCCATGCCGCACAATGCCCCGCGTGGCCTGAGCTTCGGCTGGCGCACCGCCGACCTCATCTGGCGCATTGCCGGCGACACATCGAGCGACTTCAACCATTACACCAAGCGGCTGACGCTCGGCGCGGTTTATGGCTCGACCCTCGTCACCTGGATCGACGATGCCAGCGACGGTTTCGCCGACACCGCCGCCTTCCTCGATCGCCGCCTCGGCGACGTCATGCGGTTCGAGAAATGGAAGGGCCAGTGGCGCGGCAGCGAGCTTCGTCGCCCCAGCCTGTCGCGCTTCCTCGGTCGGCTTCGCTACCCTCCCGCCTGAGCACTGGCTTTCTCCATCAGTTAATGATAATCAATCGCAATATGAACCAGGCGACTTCCCTCGACCAGCTCAAGATCGGCCGCCGCGCGCGGATCGCGGCGATCGACTGGGCGCGGCTCGCCGACAGCGACGCGTCACGCCTGCGCCACTTCGGGTTCGACGAGGGCGTGTCGGTCGAATCGCTCCATTCGGGTCCGTTCGGGCGCGATCCCCTGGCGGTTCGAGTCGGGCGGATGACGGTGGCGATCCGCCGCGCCCACGCTCGCGCGGTCCAGGTCATCCCCGAAGCCGCATGACGCCGCCGATAGTATGACAGGAGCACCGCTGATCGCGGTCGTCGGCAACCCCAATGCCGGCAAGAGTGCCTTGTTTAACGCGCTCACCGGCGCCCGCCAGAAAGTCGGCAATTATCCCGGTGTCACGGTCGAGCGCCACGTCGGCAAGCTGACCCTGCCGGGCGGCCGCGGCGTCGAGTTGATCGATCTTCCCGGCGCCTACGGGCTCGATCCGACCAGCCCCGACGAAGCCGTCACTCGCGATGTCCTCCTCGGCCGCCAGACCGGCGAGCGCCTGCCCGACGCCTTGCTGGTGGTGGTCGACGCCTCGAACCTCGATAATCACCTGCGTTTCACCCTCCAGCTGATCGAGCTCGGCCTGCCGATGGTCGTGGCATTGAACATGATCGATCTCGCCAAACGTGACGGACTCGAGCTTGATGTCCCAAAACTCCAGGCCGAACTCGGCGTTCCGGTCATCGAAACCGTCGCCGTCCGCAAGCGCGGCATCGACTCGCTTCTCACCCAGCTCGACCATATGATGCTCGCACCGCGAACCATCCGCCCCGGCGCCGGGCCCAGCCACGATGGCTACTCGCTCCAGCGCCGCGCCCGCGACATCGCGCTTGGCGCGATCCTTCGCGAAACTCCGACTCGCCGCCTCACCCATCGCCTCGACGGGCTGTTGCTCCACCCGATCGCCGGCCCGATCATCCTTGCCACGATCCTGTTCGTCATGTTCCAGGCGGTGTTCGCGTGGAGTGCCCCGCCGGCCGACTTGCTGGCCTCGATTGTGGCCAAAGTCGGCGGCGCGGTGGGCAATGCACTAGTCCCCGGAATCCTCCGCTCGCTGATCGTCGACGGCCTGTTCGCCGGGGTCGGCGCGGTGATCGTGTTCCTGCCGCAGATCCTGATCCTCTTTCTCTTCATCCTGGTGCTCGAATCGACCGGCTATATGGTCCGCGCGGCGTTTCTGATGGACCGGCTAATGAGCCACGCCGGCCTCTCGGGCCGCGCCTTCATCCCCTTGCTGTCGAGCTTCGCCTGCGCGGTTCCGGGGATCATGGCGACCCGCACCATCGATGATCCCAAGGACCGCCTCACCACCATCCTCGTCGCGCCGCTGATGACCTGCTCGGCCCGGCTCCCGGTCTACACCCTGATCATCGGCGCCTTCATCCCGGCGCGAAACGTGCTTCCGGGGATCGGCCTTCAGGGGCTGGTGATGTTCGGCCTGTACGTCTCTGGCGTGGTCGGCGCTCTGGTCGCCGCGCTGGTCTTGCGCCGCACGGTGATCAGGGGCGGCGGCGGCGCATTCATGATGGAATTGCCCAAATATCAAATGCCGCGCCTCGCCGACATCGCCCTCGGCCTGCTCCAGCGCGCGATCATCTTTTTGAAACGTGCGGGCGGGATCATCCTCACCTCCACCATCATCCTGTGGGCCTTCGCCAGTTTCCCGGTCGCCGGCCCGGGGCAGAAGCAGAGCGACGTGTCGATCGCCGGCCATATCGCCGACGGGATTCACGTTGTCGTCGCACCGATCGGCTTTAACAAGGATATCAGTCTCGCATTGCTCCCCGCGATGGCCGCTCGCGAGGTCGCGGTGGCGGCGATCGGCACGGTCTATTCGATCGACGCGGGGGACGAGGCCAACGTCCAGACGCTGCAGCAGAAGATGGCCGGCCGCTGGAGCCTCGCCACCGCGCTCGCCTTCCTCGCTTGGTTCGTGTTCGCCCCGCAATGCATCTCGACCATCGCCGTCACCCGGCGCGAGACCAACGGTTGGAAGTGGCCGATATTCATGGTGACATATCTGTTTGTGCTGGCCTACATCGCGGCAGGAGCGACCTATTGGATCGCAGTCGCCGCGGGTCTCGGCTAGGCCGACAGTGAAGAAATTTGGAGAATGACATGGCGGGCGTGAACAAGGTGATTTTGGTCGGCAATCTCGGCGCCGACCCCGAATCGAAAAGCTTCGCCAATGGTGGCGAGGTGGTCAATCTGCGCGTCGCCACGTCGGAAACCTGGAAGGACCGCGACGGCAACCGCCAGGAAAAGACCGAATGGCACCAGGTCGCGATCTTCAACGAAAATCTCGGCCGGGTCGCCAAAAGCTATTTGCGCAAGGGCAGCAAGGTCTATCTCGAAGGCCAAATCCAGACCCGCAAGTGGCAGGACCAGTCGGGCAACGACCGCTATTCGACCGAAATCGTGTTGCAGAAATTCCGCGGCGAACTGGTCCTGCTCGATGCGCGCGGTGAAGGCGGCGGTGGAGGAGGCGGCTACGGCGGCGGCGCCAGCTCGGACGACTTTGGCGGCGGCGGCGGTGGCGGATCGTCCAAACCCCAGTCGCGCCCGCAACCCGCGGCATTCGACACCGACCTCGACGACGACGTCCCGTTCTGACGGCTCCGACAGGTCGTCACCCTGGACTTGTTTCAGGGTCCATTTTCGCGAAGTGAGACGCGGTCACCGCCATGAATGCTGAAGCATCAGCATGACGGCGGTCGTTGCCTAGCTCTCTTCGCCCATCTTCCCCTTCAATGCTGCCAGCGCGGCGAACGGGCCGGCTTGTTCTTCGCTCAGCACGCCGGCCTGCTTCAGCCGCTCCTCGGCATCGGGACCGCGCGGGTAAGGGTCGATGGTCACCGCCAGCGTTTCGGCGATCGCCGCTCCAAGCTCGATCCCCTGTCCGTCATGAAAGATGATGTCGAGGTCGTCGCCATTGAGCTCGACCTCCTCGTCGGGTGCCCGGCTCGGCTCGGGCAGGAAGCGCAGTTCGAACGCCTCGTCGATATAGGCCGGTACCGCCTCGCCGCTGGCGACGCAGGCCTGCTCGATCGCCGCCTTTATCCGCCCTCGAGCGCTTATCCCCGATCCGCGGTGATCCAGCGCGCAATGCGCCTCGAGCCGGCCGACAGAAATCAGGTCGAGCCTTTTGGCGATGGCCGCCAGGTCGGCCTCGCTCGCCACCAGATCGATCCGCTCGCCGTCGCGGATCCGGTCGAGCGGCAATCGGCAGCTGAAATCCTGGCTCATCCAACCACTCCCTCGACCAGCCGGTCGTCGGCGCTTGCCTCGAGCCGCGCCCAATATTCGCGGACCAAGGCATCGCCCGCCGCGAGTTGCGTCTCGCCCGGCGGTTCGTCGCGGTACAGGCTGGCGAGCAACGCGGCGCACCAGTCGCCGTCCCGCTGGATAGCCCCACTCCAGCGGTCAACCCGGCTGGCGAGCGAACCGACCATAATCCGCACCTGCTTGCCCAGCGACGGGTCGCCAAAGCCTTCCTCGCGCATCTGCACGTCCATGTCGGAAATGAAGCATTCGGCCAGCCGCGGCGCCCGCTCCAGCGCCAGCGCGCCGCCCTGGCCAAGCCGGATGTCGGTCAGCGCCAGCAAGGTCGACAGCAAAGCGAACCGCCCGTCCATCGTGTCGGGCACCCCGGCCTGGCGATAATAATCCGGGCGGCGCATCTCGGCGACGATCGCCGCATAGAGCGCGGTTCCACTTGCGGCATCGTCTCGGCGTGAAAAAGGCCAGCGCATTCAGTTTCCTTTAAGCCGCCCCCGTCTTCAAGCGTGCGTCTTCGCTTGCGTAGCGAGTGCCGCTCCGCATATTGAGGCGGCTCGGCGGCAACGCAAGCCGCGCTTTCGTATCATTCGAGGAGTTTTGATCAATGGCGTCGATTTGGGTCAAGCTGGCGGCAGCATCACTGAGTGCGGCCTTGCTGACCGGCTGCGCCGGGATCCGCGATCATCGCGGCTACGTCCTCGACAAGGAGCTCGCGACCAACATACAGGTCGGAGTCGACAATAAGGATTCGGTGGTCAAGACCCTCGGCCGGCCCAGCTTCACCGGTCAGTTCGACCCCAACGACTGGTATTATCTGGCGCGCGACACCAATTCCGTCCCGTTCCGCGGTCCCCACGTCACCGACCAGACCCTGCTCCATGTGCGGTTCGATGCCGCGGGCAACGTCGCCTCGGTCGGCCAGACCGGCAAGGACCAAATCGTCTCAATCAACCCGGTCGACGACAAGACCCCTACGCTCGGCCGCAAGCGCAGCTTCTTCGACGAACTGTTCGGCAATATCGGCGTCTTGAACACCGGCGCGTTGGGCCAGCAGAACCCCGGCAATTAGGGTTTGAGCACAACCCTGTTTCTGGCGGCGACTTTGCATTAAGCAGGCGCGCATGACCGCGACCCCTGCCGGCATCACTTATGCCGATTATCTTCACCTTGGCGAATTGCTCGGCGCGCAAGCGCCGCTGAGCGATTTGCATGACGAAATGCTGTTCATCGTCATCCACCAGACCAAGGAATTGTGGCTCAAGCAGATGCTCCACGAGGTCGCGCTGGCGACCCGGCTGGTGCTGCGGGACCGCTTTTCCGAAGCCTATAAGGCGCTGTCGCGGGTCAGCCGGATCCAGGCGGTGATGACCATGTCGTGGGAGGTGCTGGCGACGCTGACCCCGGTCGATTACAGTGCCTTCCGCCATGTGCTCGGCACCTCGTCGGGCTTCCAGTCGGTACAGTTCCGCGAGCTAGAATTCCGGCTCGGGATCAAGGATGCCAAATTCCTCGATCTTCACGAAGGCGGTTCGGAGGGCGGGGTTCGGCTGCGCGCCGCGCTCGACGAGCCAAGCCTGTGGGACGAAGCCAATGCCGCGCTCGCCCGCGTCGGTTTCGACGTTTCGGGTCCCGACCAGATCCGCGCCTCGTGGCTCGCCGTCTATCGCGATTCGGAGGCCTGGTTCGAGCTTTATCAACTGGCCGAGAAACTGGTCGATGTCGACGATGGCCTGGCCGGCTGGCGGCACAAGCATATGCTGACCGTGACCCGGATCATTGGCGGCAAGATGGGCACCGGCGGGTCGGCGGGCGCAGCTTACCTCGAATCGACTTTGTCGAAGCGCGCCTTTCCCGAACTTTGGTCGCTTAGGACTGAGCTTTGAACTTCAAGCATCTGTTCTCGCGCAGCTTCGCTGCCGCGCCTGGCCGGCTGCACATGGCCGCGCATAGCCATCATCTGTGGCCCGACGCCAGCTTCGACGGCCAGGTCGAATGCTGGAACGATGCCGCCCGCCTCGCCGACCGCAAGTGGGGCAAGGTGATGGGCGAATTGTGGCCCGAGGCGCAGGCCGCGGTCGCCGCCGAGCTTGGCACCGGCGATCCGACGGCGATCGTCTTTTCTGCCAACACCCATGATTTCATCATCCGCCTAGCCGCCGCCTGCCCGCGCGCTGATCCGCGCCGGTTGCGGGTGCTGACCAGCGACGGTGAGTTCTACTCCGCCCGCCGCCAGTTCGCGCGATGGGCGGAGGATGGCTGGCTCGAGCTAGAAACGCTCCCCGCCGGTGAGATCCTCGAAGCAGCGCGAGGCGGCGGCTACGACCTCGTGATGGTCAGCCAGATTTTGTTTGGTACGGGCGGGATTGTGAGCGATATCAAAGAGTTATCAGCTCTCGGCAAGCCCGCGGGGCCGTGGGTGGTGATCGATGGCTACCACGCCTTCATGGGCCTCGACACCCCGTTCAAAGAAACCGCTTCAGTTTCCGCTTTCTACCTTGCCGGCGGCTATAAATACGCCATGGCCGGCGAAGGTCTCGGGCTGATGCATTGCCCGCTGGGTTTTGGCCCGCGCCCACCGATCACCGGCTGGTACGCCGAGTTCGGCGATCTCACTGCTCCGCCGGGCGGAGTCGGCTATACCAGTGACGCGATGCGCTTCATGGGTGCAACCTTCGATCCTTCCGCACTCTACCGCTTCGTCGCGATCCGGCGGATGCTTGAGCGCGAGAGGCTGACCACCGCGATCATCAGCGCCCACGTCGCCGCGCTCCAGGCGCGGCTGCTCGAAACGATAAGCGGCACGGCTTTGGCCGAAGCCGATTTGCTCAATCCTCTCGACGACGGCGATCACGCCCGTTTCCTCGCCTTCCGCTCGCCGCGCGCCGCTGGGTGGCAGGCGCAATTGCTGGCGGCGGATTGCATCACCGACGTTCGCGGCGATGTGCTTCGCATCGGCCTCGGCCTCTACCATGACCGGGCCGACATCGACGCTTTCGCCCGGCTTGCGGCGGCTCTCGCTTAGTCTTCGAGCCCGCGGCGAAGCAGCACGTTGACCTCGGCCGCGACCGCTTCCGGCAACTCGCTTCCCCACACCCCGAAGCGCAAGCCGAGAAACACGTTCATCCCCATGATTGCCCAGGCGCGCACCTCGGTTGCAAAGGCGTCATTGGCGCGGATTTCGCCTTGCGCCGCCGCCGCCGTGAGCCGCCCAGCGATTCGCGACGCGGTGGTTTCATAATGGGCCCTGAATCCGGCGGGATCGACAAATTCGGCCTCGTCGATGATCCGATAGACTTCCTTGTGCCGGGCAACGAATTGCAGATAGGCCTCGAGCGCCAGCCGCTCGCCATCGAGCCCGTCGCGCCCCTTCCCAAGCGCCGGCGCGACATGGTCGCGAACCCGCCCCGACATGTCCCCGACCAGCGCCGCGAACACCGCCTCCTTGCTGTTGAAGTAGGTGTAGAACGTCCCCAGCGCGACCTTGGCTCGGCTGGTGATCCCGACGATCGAGCTATCGCTGAATCCCCGCTCGCCGAATTCGCCAAGCGCCGCGTCGAGGATTTTGCGAAGCGTCTTTTCGCCGCGCGCCGTGCGCGGCTTCTTGCCTTCGCTGGCAAGCTCACTGGCCGTACTGATTGCTGTTTGTGCGATGCTCAATTGTCACTCCCCCGATCAATCGAAGATTGCATAAGTTGAAACTTGGTTCAACTTTCATTAGAGACCTGCAAATAGATCATGGCCGCGGTTCCCGCGCGACCGTGGCAAGGGGAGGATAGAGTATGACGAAGGCGTTTGTAACGCGCGGCCTGCTGGCCAGTGCGTCGATGATCATCTGGGCGACCGCGGCTCAGGCCCAGTCGGCGGCCGAAACCACCGCGCAGACTACCGCCAAGCCCGCCGCAACGACCGCCGCCAATGACAAGAAGGGCGATCAGGAAATTGTCGTCACCGCGCGCCGGACCGAAGAAAACATCCAGCGCGTTCCGTCCGCCATTTCGGCGTTCAACGAACGCTCGCTCGATCGCCTCCAGGCGACCGACACAACCGGTCTCCAGGGCGCGGTTCCCAATCTCAACATCGTCCAGGGTCGCGGCTCGTCGAACGCTACCAACATCTTCATCCGCGGCATCGGTCAGCCCGATGCGCTGCAGACCTTCGACCCGGCGGTCGGAGTTTATGTCGACGACGTCTATCTGTCGCGAATCCGCGGCAACCAGCTCGACCTGCTCGACGTCGAGCGAATCGAGGTGCTTCGCGGACCGCAGGGCACGCTCTATGGCAAGAACACCATCGGCGGCGCGATCAAGTTCATGTCGCGCAAACCTGGCCAGGATTTCCGCGCCAACGGCAGCATCGCGCTCGGCAGCTACGGTCAGTTCGATCTCAAGGGCGCGGTCTCAGGCCCGCTGGGCGACACGCTGGCGGTCGGCATCGCGGTGATCCGCTCGACGCGCGACGGCTTCGTCAAGGACAGCTTTCGCCACGAGCGCTACAACGACAAGAACAGCGTCGGCGGCCGCGCCGCGCTGGCATTCACCCCGTCAACCAAAGTCCGGCTCGACCTCACCGCCGATTACAGCCATGACAATGCCGCGCTTCAAGTCGGCCGCCCGGTCAACAATTTGGTCAGTGCTTTCGGGGTCGTTCTCCCGGTCAGCAACGCGGTTGGGACGGGGAGCTACAACTGGCGGGGTCGGACGACGCCTGACCTGCCGAATTCGACCAGGCTGACCCACTGGGGCGCCGCCGGGACCCTAGCGGTCGACCTAACCGACCAGCTGACCTTCAAATCGATTTCGGCCTATCGTAATCTCAAGACTAGCGATTATGTCGATATCGATGCCAGCCAGTACAAGCTGGGCGATGTCTTCGTCGGTGTCCGCCAGCACCAGACCAGTCAGGAGTTCCAACTCATCTATAGCGGGAACCGCCTGAGTGGAGTGGCGGGGCTCTATTATCTCGACGAGCGGATCAAATCGCATCAGGAAGCCTATGCCGACGACTTCCTGCGCTTCAACGCGGTGCTGCCGCCATTCAAATTCACCCGCTTCGTCGACGATGATTTGCGCACCAAGAGCTATGCCGCTTTCGCCAACGGCAGCTATGAGGTCGTGCCCAACGTCCGCTTATCGGCTGGCCTGCGCTACACCAAGGAAACCAAGGATTACCAGCGCTCGACGATCATCTTGTCGACCTTCGCCCCGCTCAACAACACCGGCTTCGCTTTCCTACCCCCCAAGGGCAAATGGAGCGATTGGTCGCCGATGGCCAGTGTCGACTGGCAGGCCATGCCCCACCTGATGCTTTACGCGCGGGCGGCCAAGGGCTTTAAGTCGGGCGGGTTCAACGGTCGCGCCAATTCTCCCGGAGAAGCTTCGGAATATGCGCCCGAAAAGGTCTGGTCGTATGAAGCCGGCTTCAAGAGCCGCATCGCCAATCAGCTGACGCTCAACGGCGCGGTGTTCACCAGCGACTATAAGGATTTCCAGGCCCGTATCTCCGGCAGTGACGACATCAGCGGCATTCCGACCCCGGTGCTGTCGGTGCTCAACGCCGGCAAGCTGCGCATCAGTGGCGCCGAGCTGGAGGCCGCATGGACTCCGCTCACCGGCCTCCTGATCGACGGCCAGATCGGCTATCTGGACGCCAAGTACAAGGAATTCGCCGATGCCCGCTTCCCTGGCGGCAGCCGCGCGTTCCAGACCCCGGCGTTCGCGCCCAAGTGGACGCTCCGTCTTGGCGCCCAATATGCGGTGGACCTTCGCGGGGCCGGCTCGATCACGATCGGCGGCCAGACCCGTTACAAGTCCCGCACCGCGCTCGCGGTCGACAATACGTTCGTGATCGGCGCCAGCAAGACCTCTGGCGGCACCACTACCGAAGTCGATGGACTGTTTCAGAAGGGCTATTGGGTCGAGGACGCACGGATCGTCTACGAAACTGCAGGCAAGCATTTTGCGCTGGGGCTCTACGGCAACAACCTCACTAACCGCGCCTACAAGACCGACGCCCAGGAATTCTCCTCGGTCGGCAATATCCGCACCGTTTATTATGGTGCTCCGCAAACCGTTACCGTTCGCTTCACCGCGCGTTACTGAGCGGGCCCGCAGCGGGGCGCTGGCAATCGCCGGCGCCCCGTGGCACTTGTCGTCTCGCGAAGCTTGATGAGGCCGATGTGACCAGCGACCGCCTTTCCCCAGTATCCGGCCGAACGCTGATGATGGCAATGCTGGTCATCGCCTACACGCTCAATTTCGTCGACCGCCAGATCGTCGGCATTCTCGCAGAACCGATCAAGGCCGATCTTGGCCTGACCGACAGCCAGCTCGGCTGGATGGGCGGAACCGCCTTCGCGCTGTTCTACACCCTGCTCGCCATCCCGATCGCGATGCTAGCCGACCGCCGCGACCGCAGCTGGATCATCACCATCGGCCTCGCTTTGTGGAGCGCGGCGACGGCGCTATGCGGAATGGCGCAGAATTTCTGGCAGTTGTTCTTCGCGCGGATGAGCGTCGGGATCGGCGAGGCGGCCGGAGTTGCCCCGGCTTATTCGATGATCGCCGATCTCTATCCGATCGAACGGCGCGCTCGAGCGCTGGCGATCTTTTCGCTTGGGATTCCGTTCGGCGGCGCGCTCGGCGTGCTGTTCGGCGGGCTGGTCGCGGCGCAGATCGACTGGCGCTGGGCATTCCTGATAATCGGCGTCGTCGGATTGTTGTTCGCCCCGATCTTCAAATATTTCGTCCGCGACCCGGGTCATGGACGAAACGACGAAGCGCCACGGGTCGCGGCGTCCAGTCTCGGCCTGGTGTTCCGCACCATCGCCGCCAAGCCCGCCTTCTGGCTGCTCGGCTTTGGTGCCGGGATCGCCAGCCTGGTGTCTTACGGCCTCGCGTTCTGGATCCCGTCGTTCCTGGCGCGCAGTTACGGGCTCGCGCTGACCGATCGATCCTTGCTGTTCGCTGCCATCCTGCTGGTCGGCGGCACCACCGGGATCTGGTTCGGTGGGGTAGCCGGCGACCGCCTCGGCAATGTCCACCCACGCGGCTATGCGATGGTTCCCGCGGTGGCGTTCGCGATCACCCTTCCGGCTTATCTGCTGGCATTTTCGAGCCATTCGCTGTGGCTGGCGTCGTTGCTGTTCCTCATTCCCGGGGCGCTCGGCCTGACCTGGCTGGGGCCGGTCGTGACGGCGGTCACCCGGCTGGTCCCGCCGGAAATGCGCGCCACCGCAGCGGCGATGTTCCTGTTCATCAACAATCTCATCGGGCTTGGTCTCGGGTCGACGGTGATCGGCTTGATCTCGGACGCGCTGACTGTGCGTTACGGTGATGAGGCACTGCGCTACTCGGCGATGACGACGACTGCGCTCTACGCTGTCGCCGCGACGTTGATGTATTTCGCCGCCCGCCGGCTGGCCCGAGATTTCCACTCCGACTGACCGCTAAGCTGTCGCGCCGATGAACGGGCGGGGAACGGCCATGCCTTCCCAATTGTTCAAGCGGCTGAAGGAGATATTCTCATGAGCAAGGTCTTACTTGCAGCCAGCGCCGCGGCGCTGGCGATCGCCAGTCCCGTGTTTGCCGACAAGGGTGGAAAAGGTGACGGCGGCAATGGCGGCAATGGTGGCGGCCAGCCGATGAAGGCCGATCGTGGTCAAGGCGGTGGCCAGTCGATGAAGGCTGATCGCGGTCACGGCGGCGGC
>JBBRTO010000037.1:0-20018 GCA_038244345.1 Sphingomonadales bacterium
AAGCGCGACATTGTCGAACGCGGTCAAATGCCGGATCAGCCGGAAGTCCTGGTAAATCACCCCGATCCGCCGGCGAAAACTCGGCATTGCCTCGCGCGGCAAATCGCCAAGTTCTTCATCGAACAAGCGAATCCGGCCGCGCGTCGGGCGCTGCGCGAGGTAGAGCAGTTTGAGCAGTGACGTCTTGCCCGCGCCCGACGGGCCGGTGAGGAAATAGAAGCCGCCGCGCGCCAGCCGGAAATCGAGATCGCGAAGCACCTCGGCGCCAGTGCCGTAGCGCAGCCCAACCCGGTCAAATTCGACGATCGTCGACAGCCTTCACCCCCCTCAAGCGACTATTCGCCCGACATTCGTTTCCCTTCACTGACACAGGGACGCCCGCCTTGCCAATGGCGGCGACATGCTGTTTATCGACGCACCGCCATTTACGGGAGGGCCGCCTTAACTCATGATCCTGACTTGTCCCGCGTGCAGCACCAAATATGTCGTCAAGGATGGCGCGATTCCGCCCGCCGGCCGCCAGGTCCGCTGCGCGTCGTGCAAGCATAGCTGGCACCAGGATCCGGAGGCATCCGCCGAGACCGCCGAGCCGACCGAAGCGCCGGTGGTCGAGGATCAGGCCGCGAACCCCGAGGATCAGGTGGCCGCGGCTTGGAGCCAGCCACATCCAGCCGAGCCGGTCGCCGGGAGCGCGGTGATTGCCGACGCGGTCGAAGCACCGCCGCCGCCGATGGCGCCGCTCCCGGCCGACTAGCGCCAGTGGGCGCCGGTCGAGCCCGCGGCGGCATGGGACGAGCCCGCCAGCGAGGCGGTGAGCGAGGATTTCGAGCCGTTCTACGATCACGAGCCGATCGAACAGCCGCGGCGCAAATGGCCATTGCTGCTGCTGCTCGTCCTGTTGGTTGCGCTGGCCGCGATCGCCTTCTGGTTCCTCGCCCCGCCCGAGATGAAGGCGCGGGTCGGGATTGCCTCGGCCAGCGCGTCGCAGCTCGATGTGGTGCTGACCAACCAGAACAGTCAACGGTTGGCGAGCGGCAACAATCTGTTCACCGTCAGCGGACGGATCGTCAATCCGACCGACGACCGCCAACCGGTGCCGCCGATCCACGCCGAATTGCTCGATGCGACCAAACAACATGTCGTTTATAGCTGGACGATCTCGCCACCGGCGGCGAGCATCGAGCCGAACAAGAGCGCGAGCTTCAACAGCGCCGAAGTCGACGTGCCCGATGGCGGCAAACATCTTCGGGTTCGGCTGGGCGGGCCGGCCTAGGCCTGTTCCACCGGAATTACTGGAATTCAACCAGCAAGGCAGGGCGGCGCGAGCCATCCTCGATGCGCACCGCCGCGCGCACCAGCTGCTGCTCGCCGCTATTGCGCGACGGGCCGAGATGGACTCGGGCGGCGGTGATGATCCGAATGGAAGCCGTGGCTTGCGCACGCGCCGGCATCAGCGTCGCCGGGGCCGCGGCGAAGGCCGCGCTGACGAGGAGGGCAAAGGCCATGAAGGCGTGCTAGCGCGCGTGATTGTCATGGTAAACAGCGCGTTCACCATTGTCCCACTGCGGGACCGGCCTCGGACCGACTGCGTGGCGGTTGCGTGGGTCGGGACGCTTTGCTAGAGGCCGCGCCTTGCCAGGGCGGCGGGGAGGTTTTCCCGTCGCATTTCACGATGCGGTCGTGGCGGAATGGTAGACGCGCAACGTTGAGGTCGTTGTGGGCGAAAGCCCGTGGAAGTTCGAGTCTTCTCGACCGCACCAGAGATGCAGGAGGACCGCCCGGCAAGTTGCCTGCCAATTTCCATCGATAATCGTTCGCATTAGCGAATTTGTTAGCGTAACGACGTCGAAGACGGTTGGGTTGCCGCCGGAATTTGGGCGATTTCCGGGTTTTTCACCACCCTGACAGAACCCAATCGAGCGACCGGCACATCGGCATTTACCGTCGCGCTGAGGCCGAGCGTCGCGCCGACCTTGGCGATGCGAGCGCTTTCGGCGGCGATCCGGACGGCATAATGGCCATACGCCACCCGCTCGAACAGGAAGAAGCCGTCATAATCGCTGCGCGTGCTGGCGACGACTTTGCCCGAGGCGTTGACCAGTTCGAGCTCAAGCCCTTCGAACCCCTCGCCGCCATCCTTGACCACCGCGCCCTCGATGTCGCCCGCGCCGACCAGCGCGATTTCGACATCGGCGGTGATCCCCGGTCGCGGAGTGACCACTTGCAGCGCCTTTTTCGGGGCCAGCGTCGGATCACCGAGGCTCGACGTGTCGATTCCCACCGACACCGGGACGTAATTGGTCAGGCCTGCGACCAGAACGGTGCCCCGCGCATCGGTAGTGCGCTCGGAAAGACGCGAGCCGGTGGTGATTAACGCCCCCTTTTCAAACGGTTCGTCCATATCGCGGCGGCCATTGTCGTTGAGGTCGCGAAACACGGTGGCGCGCACCGCGCCGGCGGTGGCGAGCTGCTGGCGCGACAGCGACAGGCCGTGGCGGCTCGAATCGAGAGAGAAATTGAGGTTGAAGCCGACCGCCAGCGAACCGTCGGTGGCCGCCTCGCCGGTCAGCGCCACGGCCATCGTCTCGAACCGCCGAATATGAGTCACCCGCGCGCGCGCCAGATGGCTCTGCGCGTCATAAGCGATGGCGCCTTCGAAATCGGCTTTCTCCGACGCGGACCAATAAGCCGACAGCTCGGCGGTCTTGAAGCGAGCGTCGGGCGAAACCTGCCACACGCTCGACCCGCGGATCCGCACCGCGCCGATCCGGCCCGATGCGATCAACGACCCCTCGAGCTCGGCCGGTGGATCGTGGCCACTGCCGCTGGCCCCCCACTGGCGTCGGTAGCGAAGATCGCCGGCGAGATTGAAGCGATTGATATGGCTGGACAATCTGGCGGCGGCCTCGACCTGGCTGCTGCCGTCGGGGCGCTGCGAATAGCGCACATCGCCGTGTACCGGGACGAGGGTTCGGCCGAGTCTGACCGGTGCGTCGAGCGAAATGCGGGCTTCTCGGACGCTGTTGCGTTCGAGCCCGTTGAGGCGGAAATCCTTGGTCACGATCGCTTCGGCGCTGAGACTGGCCGCGCCGATCCTGGTCAGCAATTGGGCGCGCGCGGCGAGGCCGCCCTTCGTGTCGCGGGCCACGGCGACCTCGACCAAAGCTCCACCGATCGAGCGGCGGACCGTGCCTTCGACATAAGTCAGGCGCTCATCCTCGAGCTGGACCGCCTGGACAGTGAGCCCGACCGAGGTTTTCTGGTCGATGCCATGGGCCAGCGACAGCGTCGCCTGCGCCCTGGGGGTCGCAAGGCCATCGGGCCGGGCGACGAAATTGACCAGGTCGCGGCCCGGCTGGTTGATTCCCGCCCAATACCAAGTCTCGCCCGGCGGAACATTGTCCTGCCCGACATTGACCGTCTCGACGCGGTTGCGGACCTGTCCCTGGGGACCGTAGAGGACGATTTCGATACGATTCTCGCCGTAGAGCAATTGCACATCGTCGAAATGATAGCGCAGGTCGGCGCCGGTCTCGGCGAACCCGAGCAATTGGCCGTTACGATAGAGTTCGGCCTCCCACCCGGCGGGCAATTCGCCCTCGAACCGAGTGCGATCGAAGCTCGCCGGAGTGAATAGCGGCTGATTGGTGACCGCGACCCCGCGGCCGTTGGCCCCGGCGCCGAGCAAGCGGCTGTTGAAACCGGCGACATCGCCGAATTCGAAATGGGTGGCATGAAGCGGGCCGAGCAGTCCGCCGTCAGGGTCCGAGCGGAAGGCGCGGAAGCGGGCCGACTGCAGCTTGCCCCTGTCGTCGGTTGAGGCCTGCGCGTTGTACGACAGATGCGCGATCTCGCCGGCGGCATAAACCGCGGCGCGGCGATCGACCCTGGTCCCGCTCGCCGCATGGTAAGTGACCCCGCCGCTGACCACGAAGTCAAGCGCCGGGGCGCGCCACATTCGGTAGGGGAGGCGCACTTGGGGAAGCGACGACAGTTCGATCGTCGCGTTCTTCTTGAGCTGGGCAGCGTGGCGGCGGCGCTCGGCGGCCAGTTCGACCGGCAATTTGGCTTCGGATTCGAGGATCAGCGCGGAGCCATTGGTTCGCGGCACCACCTTGATCCCGAACCAGCGGGTCAACGCCGCGGAATCGACGCACCAGCCTTCGGGAACATCGCGTACCGCGCCGCTGGCGAGATGTTCGGCGGCGGGGCCATAGCGGACCTGGCCCGAAGCACGGTTGATGGAGATCTTGTGGGCCTCCTTGAACGCCCAGCCGCTGGCGGTTCTGGAATCGAGGTCGATCTTCATCGGAACGTCGAGCGCGGTCAGGAAATCGCCGAAGACGATGCATGTCCCCTCGGGCGTGGCATAAGCGCGCACCCCGTCGCCGAGCCGCTGCTGGCGGATGCTGACGTCAAGCAGGAACTGGTCGTCGGGATCTGCGGTCCAGCTGTTGGCAACCGGCGCAACAGGAGGGAGGGAGGCCCACGCGCCAACGGCACCGGCCGAAGCCAGCGCCATCAGTGCGAGACCTCCTCGCCCCCAATCACCAAAATTGCGCATGATGCGCCCCGGGCTCCCCTCGCCCCTAGCGAAGCACCGTCTTGGTTTCGGCGAGCGACACCGGGCCGCCATCGCCCGATTCGATGAAATCGACTGTCACCGGACCGGCTGCAGCGCCGGTAAAGGCAGGATTGATCGGGATCACCACGTGGCGGCTGTTGATTTCAGTATAGACCGCGACCCCGCGCTGGATGGCGATCGGATCCTTGACCCCGGCCTTGAACACCCGGACGTCGCCGAACACCGAGCGGTCGCCGGCGCGGGTCAGGTCGAGCGCGACCGCAGGTTTGCCGTTCGATTGGGCGAGTGCGACATTGGCAATGCCGACCTTTGCCTGGAGGTTACCGAGGCGGACCACCACCGGGATGGTCACGCCGTAAATCGGGATCAGCTCGAACGATACGCCCTTGACCTGGCTCGGCGGGGCGACCGGGCGCGGCGGCGGGACTGCTCTAAACAGCAGGTGCGCGCGATATTCCCCATCGGGAAGGCCAGCCGGGGCGCGCGCCGCGATGCGGATGGTCTGCGGCTGGTTAGGCGCGATGGTCACCCGGCGCGGGGCATAGAGGATCATCGACTGGGCGGCTTTCTCCCGGTCGTTGGCCTCGGTCACGTCTTCGAGCGAGCCATCGGGCTTCATCCGCCGCAGTTCGACCGACACCCGGTAGATGGCGACATCGTCTCCGATATTGCTCAGCACGATCTCGGTCCCGCGCGAGCCGTTGAGCACGATCCGGGTCGGCGCGACGAGCAAATCGCCAACCCCGGCATCGGCTTTGGGGGCGGCGAGAAGCGCGAGGGGTACGGCAAGCGCGGTCAACAGGCGGCGGGTAACGATCATCGAACAATCTCCACTAGGTCCGTTTCGGAGGAGATTGATCGGAAATGGTTACTTTACCGCTAACCATGACGGGGCGCGTTGCAGAAAGGCGCAGCGAAAAGGGCCGCCGGATTGCTCCAGCGGCCCTTCTATCGTTCCGGGGATTAGTCCGGAGCAGCAACAAGCTGTTGAAAAAGCTTACGGATAGTCGACCGTGATGTTGACGGTGCCGGTATAAACGCCATCGGTCGTGGCCGTGCCGATCACGATCGAGCCGCCGATTGGGAAATCGGTGCCCGGCGCGCCGGCGTTGGTCAGCGTCACCGACGCTGCGCCCGACGGGGTCATCGACAGGGTCGTGGAGTCAAGCGAGTTGGTCAGAAGGCTGGCGGTCTTGATGATCGTCACGGCCTGGTTGTTGGTGCCGCGAACGTTGTAAGTCGGGACGCTGGTCGCGCCCGAGCATTGCAGTTCAACCGTGGCGCCGCAGGTCAGCACGTTGGCATTGCTCAACGAGACGGTACGGTTGGCGGTAACGCCGTTGAGCACAATCGTGCCGAAGTTGAGCGAGCCGGTCGAGGTCAGCGTAAGCGGACGAACGATCTTGGCGGTCGCCGTCGGCGCAGCGCCGGTCACCCCAACCGGCGCGGCAAGCGCCGGCGTCGTGACGAGAACGGCAGCGGCGAGGGCCGCAAACTTCACAAACTTGGTCATATTTATAATCCCCACAGGTTCCAAATCCGAGCGGTGCCCGGACAACCGGCCAACCGTGATGTCGTCATTAACCCTAACGGCTTACGGCTTTGCTGAACTTCATGGTTAAAGCGCCGTTTAGGATTAATCCGGTTCGGACCAGTCTCTGTGCAGCTGATTACTCAGAGATAATCGACAGTGATCGGGATATCCCCGCGATACTCGCCTTCGACGTCGCCCGACACCTCGAGCTCGCCGCCGAAGCGGAAATGCAGCGCACCTTGCGAATCGAGTCGCGCCACGCTCGGCAGGTCGCTGGTCAGCGCGCTGAGGCGGATCGTTCCGCCGGTCAGGCCATAAAGCTGGATCGCGCCGGGAAAGCCGATCCGCACCAGGCGGCCAGGCTCCCCGCGGACGATCACGCTGCCGACCATTGCCCGGCCGGTCATCGCGCCGAGCGACCCGCTGGTCGAGGAGGAGCCGTCGGGTGACAGGCGAGCAGTGCCGGAGGCTGCCGAATCGAGCAGGATCAACTGGTCGAAATCGAGCCGCGCCTGGACGTCGAGGCGAATCGGGGTCGCTTCGGTGGCCACGTCGGGACCGGTGGTCGGGGTATCGCACAAGCGGCACTGCGCCGGAGCGGACGCAGGCACGAAAAGTGCCCCAGCAAGCAGGGCGATCGACGTCCACATGGCGAAACGCAGGCTCGACATGAGCGCCATGCTATTGGGCAGACGTGAAAACTTGGTTAAGCCCCGCTTCACCAAGTCACCTGCAGGAGCTGAGGCATGGAAAACAACATCGACAAGCCCGTTACCGGCGATCCCGGCACCGATTGGCGCTCCAAGCTGACCCCCGAACAATATCGCGTGCTTCGCGAGGCCGGGACCGAGCCGGCGTGGACCGGCGAACTGCTCGGCAACAAGGCGGATGGCGATTACGTCTGCGCCGGTTGCGGTGCACCCGTGTTCCGCAGCGACGACAAATATGACAGCGGCAGCGGCTGGCCGAGTTTCACCGCGCCGATGGGCAGCGACGCGGTCGAAGAGGACACCGACTCCAGCTTGGGCATGGTCCGGACCGAAGTGAAATGCGCCAAGTGCGAAGGCCATTTAGGCCACGTCTTCCCCGACGGTCCGGGGCCCGAGGGCCTGCGCTATTGCATCAATTCGGCGTCGCTCGGCTTTACCCCCGACAAGGCCGAGGATGGCAACGAAGGCAAGGATAGCGCCGAGCGGGCCGGCTGACTCTTGCCGCGCCGTCGGCTTGTTCCTATCGCTTGATCGCGAATGGCTCGATCTTCCTCCAAACCCGCCGGCTCGAGGCTTGCAACAATCGTCAAATACGGGCTGGCGGCAGCGGGGCTGGGCCTGCTCGCGCTGATCGTCGCGGTGGTCGTGGCGATGACCTCGCTGCCCGATTATGGCGAGCTGGCGAAGCGCAACGACCTTGGCCAGATGATCAGGGTGCGCGGCGCCGACGGCAGCGTGCTGGTGACGATGGGGCCGAGCTTCGGCCAATGGCTGCCCTACGACAAGATCCCCACGACGATGCGTGCGGCGATGATCTCGGTCGAGGACAAGCGCTTCCGCGGCCACCTTGGCGTCGACCCGATCGGCATGGCGCGATCGGTCAAGGTGCGCTTCGATACCGGCCGCTGGAAGCAGGGAGGATCGACCATCACCCAGCAATTGGCGCGCAACATCTTCCTCACCAACAGCCGGACCTTCGGGCGCAAGGTTCGCGAGGGCATTCTGGCGCTGGCGCTGGAGCGCAAGTTCAGCAAAGACCAGATCCTCGAGCTGTACCTCAACCGGGTCTATTTCGGCGGCGGCGCTTACGGCATCGACGCCGCCAGCCGGACCTTCTTCGGCCATGGCGCCGAGCGCTTGAACCTGAGCGAGGCGGCGATCATCGCCGGGCTGGTCAAGGCACCGTCCAATTATTCGCCGACCGCCGATGTCGCCGCGGCGCGCGGCCGCGCCGGGGTGGTGATCCAGTCGATGGTCGACAATGGCTTCCTGTCGGCAAGCGCCGCGGCCAATGCCGTTGAAGCGCAGCTCCGCGTCCAGCCCGCCGCCAAGCTCAATAGCGCGCGCTATTTCACCGACTGGGCATTGCCCCAGCTCGACACGCTGATCGACGAAACCAAGGAGCCGATCGACGTGTGGACCACGCTCGATCCCCGGATGCAGGAAGTGGCCGACCGGGCGATCAACGCCAGCGCCCCGGCCGGTGTGCAAGGCGCATTGGTGTCGATCGACCGCGACGGCGCGGTCCGGGCGATGATCGGCGGGCGCGACTATGTCAATTCGATCTACAATCGCGCGACCCAGGCGCAGCGCCAGCCGGGATCGGCGTTCAAATTGTTCGTCTATCTGTCGGCGCTCGAGGCGGGCAAGAAGCCGACCGACGTGATTGTCGACGAGCCGTTCGAAGTCGATGGCTGGAGGCCGCGCAACTCGACCCGCAGCTTCGCCGGCCCGGTGACGTTGCGCGAGGCGTTTTCGCGCTCGATCAACACCATCAGCGCCAAGATCGGCGCCGAACTGGGCTTCGGAACGATCGCCGACATGGCGCATCGCTTTGGCGTCGGAACCAGCATTTCGACCTATCCGTCGATGGTCCTGGGGACCAGCGACGTGCGGCTGATCGACATGACCCGGGCGTTCGCATCGGTCAGCAATCGCGGGGTGTCGGTGATGCCCTATGCGATCCGCAAGGTGGTCTCTGCCGACGGGCGCCTGCTCTACCAGCACGAGCCGACCGAGGAACGCGTGCTGGTCGCGCCGTGGGTCGCAGCGGGGATGACCGATTTGCTCCAGTCGGCGGTGCTCAGCGGCACCGGTCGCGCTGCGCAGATCGGCCGGCCGGTGGCGGGCAAGACCGGCACCACCACGTCGAACAAGGACGGCTGGTTCATCGGCTTCTCGAGCGGGCTGACGACCGGGGTGTGGATGGGCCGCGACGATGCCAAGCCGATCGCCGGACTGCAGGGCGGAACCGCCCCGGCGCGCGTCTTCGCCAGCTTCATGAAGATAGCGGTGGCCAATCGCCCGATCACCAAATTCGAAACCGACGTTCCGCTGCCCGACTGGCAGCTCGAGCCCGACGAGGAAGCCCTGGGCGCTCCGCTCGACGAAGGGATCGGGCCGCCTCTGGTCGATGCCAACGGCAATCCGATCGGCACCCCGCCGAGCGATTCGACCGGCGTTCCGATTGGCGGGCAAGGCCCAGGCGGACCCGATCAGACCGAGCTCGACCGGATATTCAACAGCCCGCCACCGCAGCGCGAGCCCCAGCGCGCGCCACCGCCGCCACCGCGGTCAGAGCCCGCGCCCGACCCGCTTGAGCCGCGGCCCGAGCAGCCGCAGGGCTGACCGCGCCGCCGCGACATCGCCGTCGAACAGGCTTGTTTCGAGCGCCTTGAACGACGCTCCGTGGTTCATGTGCACCCGGTGCGCGACTTCGTGGGCGACGACCCACCGGCGCACGTCCTGAGGCGCAAGCACGAGCCGCCAGTTATAGCGGATCGCACCCGACGCCGAGCAGCTGCCCCAGCGCGACGAGGCATCGCCGATACTCACGCTGCGGACGCTCACCCCGGCGCGGCGCGCAGTGTCGGCCGTGTCGGCCGACAGCAGGTCGCGTGCGTGACGGCGGAGCCAGGCCTCGATCCGCCGTGCAAACCCATCGCGCGGACCGCCACAGGTCAGCACCCCCTCCGCGAGCCGGACCGAGCGCGGCCGGCCGGCGTTCCACTCGAGCAGCACCTCGGCCCCCTCGAGCGGAATGGTCTGGCCCGGCTCGAACGGGCTTAGCGCGGGCAATTTGGCGAGCTCGGCATCGACCCACGGGCGCTGGCCGACCGCCCAGTCGAGCGCCGCTTTGCGGCTGGCGCGCGGCGGGCAGGTCAGCAGCAATTGGCGCTTGTCGGGATCGAGCCGGAGGCGAAGCCGGCGCGCGCGGGGATGATGGCGGATGGCAATCGGCCATGGCAGGCCGGGATGATCGAGCGCCAGCTCAGAGCGGGCGGTCGACAAGGTGCCATTCCAATTCGCCGGAATCGACTTCGCTGACCGTCCAGCCACGGATCGACTGGCCCGCCTCGTGGACCGTCTCGCGGCTTCCCGAGACGAGATAATGCCAGTCCTTCAGCGGTTCGTCGGCGGCGCGCAGGCGATAGGCGCAGGTCGAGGGCAGCCATCCGAGCTTGTCGAGCCGGCCGCGCTCGAGCTGGACGCAATCGTCGACCAGTGTCTTGCGGCGCTTATAATCGCCGCACTGGCCGGTCTCCCGATCGAGCAATTTGCAGGCGACGTTGGTGGCATAAAGCTCGCCGGTGTCGTCATCTTCCAGCTTATGCAGACAGCAACGGCCGCAGCCGTCGCACAAGGCTTCCCACTCGCCGCGGTCGAGACTGGCCAAGGGTCTTTCCCAAAAAGGTTTTCTCCCGTTCATCGGCGGTGTAGCCATGCGCGGGCATAGCATATCGATCAAGGGCAATCGCGGGCGGATGAGTGAGATGAATCGCAGATTTGGACTGACGCTGATGGCGCTGGCAATGATGGCGGCGCCGGCCGCCGCGCAGAAAATCGGGTCGGATGGCGAGGCCTTCCTGACCGCGCTTCGTGAAGGCAATGGCAGCAAGGCCGTCAGCCTGGCCGAGGGCAAGGGCTCGACCGTGATGAACTATCGCGGCGACGATGGCGAAAGCGCGCTGCACATCGTCACCCGGCTGCGCAACATCAACTGGATCGGCTTCCTGCTGAGCAGTGGCGCGGACCCCGATGCGGCCGACAAGAAAGGCGACACGCCGCTGATCATCGCCGCCCGAAGCGGGTATAATGAAGGGGCAGCCGAACTGCTCAAGGGGCACGCCCAAGTCGACCGTACCAATCGGCTTGGCGAAACCGCGCTGATCGTCGCGGTCCAGCAGCGCAATGCGCCGATCGTCAGCACCTTGCTCAAGCTTGGTGCCAACCCCGACAGGCAGGACCATGCGGCAGGCTATAGCGCGCGCGATTATGCCAAGCGCGATTCGCGATCGAAAGACATGCTGCGGTTGATCGAGACGGTGAAGTCGCGAGTGGCGGTCGTGCCGGCGCGCTAGGAGCCGAAGCCGCCTAAGACCCGGACCCAAGCGTCGGATCGATCTGCGCCGACAGCCGCCGCGCTGCCCGGCGCGCGAAGTTGAGCCATTCGGCCTTACGCCGCGCCGGGGCCAGCGGACGAAGCAACGCCTCACGCCGGATCGCCGCATCGTAGCGATCGGCGACCAAAAGGCCGGCTTCGTCGGGCAGGAAATGCTGGTCGTCAAGCAAGCCGCATAACGTTTGCGGCACCGCCCAGTAGAAGCGGTCGCAATATTCGAGATAGTCGCGCCATTTGCCGTCACTCACGAGGTCGGCGCGGCTGACCTTAATCTCGACGATCGTCAGATGCCCCTTGGGGTCGATCGCCACCAGGTCGGCGCGGCGGCCGTTGGGCAGCGGCACTTCGCACATCGCGAACCAGTCCTGCCGGCAGAACAGCCGCGTGACTCCTCGCGCCACCTCCGCCGCGATCGGCGGCTGGTCGGCGAAACAGTCGGGAATCGGAGCCGCGCTGCTCATTGCGGCGGATTAGAACGATTCGGGAACGAAGGGAAGCTCCGAGGAGCGCCAGCTAGCGGTAGAAGATGTGGTTGCCGACGGCTCCGATGCGCGCCAGGCGCCAGCCGGGCGAAACTCGCTTGGCGTGGAAGAACAAGGCGCCGGGAACCGACGAGGCCTGCAGCTTCTGATCGACGATCTTGGCCACTGCCACTGCAGTCTGCCATTGCCGACCCGACCGCACCGGCGCGGGATAGCTGTGGCCGCGAACGAAACTGAACTGGCTGCGCTGGAACAGCACGCCGCAATAGGTCGAGGCGAAGCGCCCCGAGTGAGCGCGATTGGCGATCACCTGGCCGACCGCAAGCTGGCCGGCGAGCGGTTCGCTCTTCGATTCGTAATAGATGCCGACCGCAAGGCATTCGAGCTCGCGGCTGCCGGGGTCCGTGCCGCGAAGTGCGGCGACTTTGCTCGACAGATCGCCCGTCGGACGCGGAGTGGCGACAATCGGCTGGTCGGCAGGCCCGTCGCTGTCCACTGCCGGGGCTAGCGGATCAACTCCGGCCGACGGTGCGGGAAGTTCGATGCTGGCCTGGATCGGCTGGAGGACGGGTTGGGTCGGAACGGCAGTGGAACCGTTGAAAATCAGCGGCTCGGGAGAGGTGTCATAGGCCTGAGCAGGGGCGACCGACATTGCGGTCAAGCCAGCGAGCACCAGGGCAACGGATCGAAATCGAAAGGTCATTTGTTCTTTAGCATGTGCGGCGAGCCGTCCGTGGTGCCTGGGCCCTTGAACAAGCCTCGCTTGCGCCGAGGTTGGTTCCCCGTCTGCGTGGCAGGTGCCGGCCGATTTGCCGGCAAAACTGCCCCCCGCTCTGTACTTGTCCCCGGCATTCGCCCGTGCCGGTAAAGCAATCAACCCAAAGTGGTCGTTTCAGCGACGAATCGTTCCGCATCCGGGATATCCAGTTCGATTAACCAGAAATCCGGGTCGAACCGAGTGCGTTCGGCGATTGATTCGAGGAACTTATTGCCAAGTAACGCGTCGCCCCGCGCCGCGACTGTCCAGCGATAGACGAAATCGGCCGCCATCCGGCGTTCGATCATTGCCACCAGGGCACCGCGTTCGGCGACGATCAGCACGATCGCCCCGCTGTCGGGATCGCCGCGCTTGATTACCGTCGCGAACCCGCCATTGCTTTCGGCCTGGCGGATCAGTGCGGTCGCCTCGAGCCTGGCGGGGAGCCGATCGCTCAACGCGCGACGTAACCGTCGAGGCCGGACAAGGCGATGTGCGAGCGAAGAAAGGTGCCGGTGCCGCGGGCGCATTCTTCGCCGTCGGCATCGACGATCCGGGCTTCGGCGACGAACACCCGGCGCTTGCCGCTGATCCATCGGCCTTCGGCAATCATCGAACCTTCGCGCATCGGTCGAGTGAAATGCAAGTTGAACGCGGTGGTCAGCAGGAAGCGGTCGCTGACCAGGCTGTTGGCGGCATAGAAAGCCGCATCGTCGAGCATCTTGAAATAAAGCGTCCCATGCGCCGCGCCGGCGGCGTGGAAGGCAGACCGGGCGACGGTGAAGTGGATCCGCGATTCGCCCGCCTTGGCCAGCTCCAGCCGCGATTCGAACAAGCGGTTGATCGGCGCCGAATCGTACAGGGTCTCGAGCGCCTTGAGGTGCGCCCTCGCACCCGACCCCGGGGCTGCGTCAGGCGGCATCGCGCTCTTCCGACGCCATCAGCACCGCGGCCAGCGCATCGCGGCTCCTGGCACCGCGCATTTTTTCGAGCGTGGTCCCGTTGCGAATCGTCCGGCTGACCGCTGCCAGCGCCTTGAGATGCTGCGCCCCGGCATCGGGCGGGGACAGCATGAGGAAGACGAGATCGACCGGCGCTCCGTCGATCGCCTTGTAATCGATCGGCTCAGCAAGGCGCACGAGCATCGCATAGATTGATTTCAACCCGTCGATCTTGCCATGGGGGATCGCCACGCCGTTGCCGAAGCCGGTCGACCCCAGCCGTTCGCGCTCGAGCACCGAATCGACGATCGCCGCGGGATCGAGCCCGAGATGCGCGCCCGCGGTCTGGCCGAGCAAGTGGAGCAATTGCCGCTTGTTGCCGGCACCAAGGCCGACCCGGATGTTCTCGAAATCAAGGAACTCACTCAGCCGCATTGGAACAGCTTTCACACAGGGGCCGGCGGGAACGCGCCTCAGCCCGGTTACAGATCGATCAGACGAATGTCATTCCGGTTGCGGTTCGACCCAGCCGATCGTGCCATCGTCTCGTCGATAGACCATGTTGAACGCCCCGCTGGCGAGGTTGCGGAACATCAACGCGTTGGTGTTGCGCAGATCGAGCATCATCACCGCGTCAGACACCGTGGCCGCGGGAATGTCGACCCTAGTCTCGGCGATTACCGGCGGGCTTAGCGGCGGTTCATCGGCCGCGGGCGACGAAGCGAAGATCGTGTAGCCGGCGTCCTCGACAAGCCCGGGCTCGGCGCCATTGCCCTTGTGATTGCGAAGTCGGCTGACGTAGCGGCTGAGCTGACGCTCGATCTTGTCGGCGGCGCCTTCAAAGGCGACATGGGCATCGCTCGCCCGGCCCGATGCCTTGAGCACCACCCCCTGGGTGACCGGGGCGACGATGTCGCAGGTGAAATTGTCATGCGGCCCACGGCCAAATGTCACGCTGGCGGCCGCGGCTCGATCGAAATAGCGGCTGGTGATTGCCTCGACCCGACTGTTAACGTGCGCCTGCAGCGCCTCCCCGGTTTCGACCTGGTGGCCGGCGACCCGAACGTTCACTGCTGTTCCTTTCAATTAACACGCTTGGCGGCACATCGCCTAGATTGGAGCCAGGAAGCGCTCCCACAAGGGACTGACCAGCCCGGCAACAAAGCGCCGGTGGGCTTCGCGTTCCACATCGGATGGGAAATGGGGCCGCGGCGCCCGGAACACGCGCTCGGGCGCGGCGGATTGGGCCGATTGGCCCGATTCGGACGAAACGCCGATCAGGGTTAGCCCGATCTGGCGGCCGCCAGTCAGTTCGACATAGACTTGCGCCAGCAATTGCGCGTCGAGCAAGGCGCCATGCTTGACGCGGTGGCTTCGATCGACCCCGAAGCGGGTGCACAAGGCGTCGAGGCTGTGCTTGGCGCCGGGATGGCGCGAGCGGGCCAGCACCAGCGTATCGATCATCCGGCTGAGGCAGATTGGATCGCGCGCGCAGCGGCCGAGCTCGTGGTTGAGGAAGCCGAAATCGAACGAAGCATTGTGCGCGATCAGCGGCGAATCGGCGATGAACTCGATCAGTTCATGCACTTTCTCGGCGAAATCGGGCTTGTCGGACAAAAAGGTTTCGCTCAGCCCGTGGATCGCTTCGGCTTCGCTCGGCATCGACCGCCCGGGGTTGAAATAGGCGTGATAGGTGCGCCCGGTCTCGACCCGGTTGACCATCTCGACGCAGCCGATCTCGACCAGCCGGTCGCCGCCCGCCGGGCTCAGGCCGGTGGTCTCGGTGTCGAAAATGATTTCACGCATGCCGCATTATCGCGCCGCGCCGAGCCCGAGGCAAGCAAGGATCTCGTCCAGCTCGGTGCGGGTCGCCTCGAGGCTTCCACCGGTGTCGATCACAAAATCGGCGCGCGCGCGCTTGGCCGCGTCCCCCATTTGCCGCTCGAGTATCTGGGCGAGCCTGGCTTCGGTCATTCCGGGTCGTGCCAGCACCCGGGCGCGCTGCACCTCGGCCGGGGCGGAGACGACGATCACCTTGTCGAACGCGCGTTCGCCCGTGGTTTCGAACAGCAAGGGGATGTCGAACAGCAATGCGGGTGCGTCCAAGTGGGCGGCGATGAATGCCGCGCGCCGCTCGGCCACCGCGGGGTGGACGATCATTTCGAGCGCGGCGAGCTGTTCGCGGTCGCCGAGCACGCGCACCGAGAGAAGTTCGCGATCGACCGCACCGTCGTACGTGGTGCCGGGAAAACGGGCCTCGATCAGATCGACCAATTTGCCGCCATAGCCTTGCATTTCACGCACTTCGGCATCGGCGTCGAACACCGGAATCCCCGCCTCGGCCGCCATTGCGGCGACAGTCGATTTGCCCATGCCGATCGACCCGGTGAGCGCGATTCTCAGCATCTTGGCCGGATCATGCGCGGAGCATCGCGAACAGATCGGCGTCCCGACCGCGCGGCGGCTGCTTGCCGAACAATAGTTCGAAGCTGTCGGCGGCTTGCTCGACCAGCACCGCCAGGCCGTCGATCGTGGTCAGGCCGCGCGCCCGCGCCTGTGTCAGCAACGGAGTCGGCAGCGGGGCGCTGACCAGATCGAGCACCCAGCCGTCGGCGGGCATCGCCGAAATATCGATATGCGTCGCTACCACCCCTGCCATGCCGAGCGGTGTGGCATTGACCAGCCCCTTGCTGTCAACCGGCATGTCGAACGCGCGCGGTCCGTCGGTCAGTCCGAACTCGACGCTTAGCGAGCTTGCCTCGGCCATATCGCGCGCCTGGAGGCGGACCTCGCCCGAGCCGAGCAATTTCAACGCCAGCAGCACCGCTCGCGCCGCGCCGCCATTGCCGAGAATGGTGACGCCGTCGCGCGCCAGTGGCGCGATCGTTGAGCGCACCGCCCCGACGTCGGTGTTGGCCGCGACCAGCTTGCCGTCGCGAACCACCAGCAGATTGGCGGCGCCCGCCGCGGTTGCCCGGTCGGTCGGGTCATCAGCCGCGAAGAGAGCATCGAGCTTCAATGGCATCGTGACATTGCACCCGCGCCACGCAGGGTCGGCGCGGCGCCCGGCGAGATAGGCGCTGAACTCGCCCCGAGCGACCCTGGTCGCACGATACTCGCCCTTGATCCCCAGCGCCTTGAGCCAGAAACCGTGGATCGCCGGTGATTTCGACTGCGCGATCGGATCACCGATCACTTCCGCGTAGCGAGCCGCTGACGTCATGCCGCCATCAACCCGCGCTCGCGAAGCGCACCGAGCAGCGGCAGCAACGGCAGCCCGAGAATGGTGAAATGATCGCCCTCAACGCGGTCAAACAGGGTCACCCCGAGGCCCTCCATTCGAAACACGCCGACGCAGTAAGAAACCGCCGGCCATTCGGCGCCGAGGTAGGTGTGGATGAAATCATCCGACAGCAAGCGGACGTGAAGCGTCGCCTCCGCGACGTGCGACCAGTCGATTCGGCCATCGCACGCAAGAGCGGCGGCGCTGGTCAGACGCATTGGCTTGCCCGAAAAGAAGCGCAAATGATCAGCGGCTTCGTCGCGGCTGGCTGGCTTGTCGAACCGCCGGTCGCCGACGCTGACCAGCGAATCGCCGCCGATCACCCAGTTTCGCGAGGAGCGGCGGCTGGTTTCGAGCGCCTTGGCCTCGGCTAATGCAAGCGCCAGCCCGGGATCGTCGCCATCGTGCTTTGCTTTGATCGCCGCTTCATCGATATTGGCCGCATCAACCACCAGATCGACTCCCGCCGCGGCGAGCATCGCCTGGCGAATCGAACTTGCGGAGGCGAGGATCAATGTCATCTGCGTCGTACAACCCTGTGGATAAATCGGTGAGTCGCGTAGCGGTTGAAGTGGGGATGGTCTAACCCCGTATCGCTGTCCCTTGCCGCCAACCGTGGGTCCACAATCGATCCACAACCAGGGGGCAAAACCGGCCAGCCTGTGAATCATGGGAATGACCCATCTCGACTCGCCGGATATGCGCGAGTCGCTGGCCAAGCGCGTCTGTTGGCAAAAGCGGCACTGGCGCTTAAGCCCCGCTGCCAAGCGGCCTACTAACAACTTCAATCTTAGATTCTAATATTATAATATAAGGAGAAAGAGGGTGACGCCCTCGCTCACATCCACGCCCCTGAAGATCGACAAGCCCCTGCTCGCCGTGCTCAGCGGTGAGCGGCGCGATCCCCCGCCGATGTGGCTGATGCGCCAGGCGGGGCGCTATCTGCCCGAATACAAAGCGCTCCGGGCCGAAAAGGGCGGGTTCCTCGACCTGGTCTATGATCCCGTCTCGGCCGCCGAAGTGACGATCCAGCCGCTGAAGCGCTTCCCGCTCGACGGCGCGATCCTGTTCTCCGACATCTTGATCGTGCCTTATGCAATCGGTCAGGATTTATGGTTCGAGACCGGCGAGGGTCCGCGGCTGGCACCGAAGATGGCCGAGGCCAGGATTCGCGACCTAAAACCGCACATGGAGCGGCTCGACCCGATTTATGAGACGGTGCGGCTGGTGAAAGGACAATTGTCGCCCGAGACGACTTTCCTCGGTTTTGCCGGAAGTCCGTGGACGGTCGCGACCTACATGATCGCGGGGCAGGGCAGCCGCGAGCAGGCCGAGGCACGGCGGCTGGCCTATGCCGATCCGGGCAAGATGGACATGATCCTCGACCTGATTTCCCGGGTCACGGTCGACTATCTTTCGAGGCAGATAGAAGCGGGGGTGGAGGCGGTGCAATTGTTCGACAGCTGGTCGGGCAGTCTTGCCCCGGCGCAGTTCGAGCGATTCGTCATCGCCAAGACCGCGTTGATCGTCGCCGAATTGAAACGACGTCACCCCGACACGCCAATCATCGGTTTCCCGAAAGGCGCTGGCGGCAAGCTTGGCGCTTATGCGCGCGAAACCGGGGTCGATGCGATCGGAATTGACGAGACGGTCGATCCTGTGTGGGCTAATCGCGAGCTTCCCGCGAGTTTGCCCGTCCAGGGCAATCTCGATCCGCTTGCGCTGATCGCTGGCGGCGAGCCAATGCGTGATGCTGTGCACCGCTTGCTTGACGCCTTCGCCAGCCGGCCGCACATCTTCAACCTTGGGCACGGCATCGCGCAGGACACGCCGATCGCTCATGTCGAGCAACTGGTCGAACTGGTGAAGGGGCCGACATTGAGGGTGACGGGCAGATGAGCGATTTCGCCGGCTTCCTCGGGGCCGCCTATCTGTGGGTCAAGGCGGCGCACGTCACCTTCGTCATCTTCTGGATGGCGGGACTATTCCTGCTGCCGCGCTTTTACGTCTATCACCATGCCACTACCCCCGGCTCGGCCGAGGACCGCGCCTGGATCGAGCGTGAGGATCGGGCGCGGACGATCATCCTGATGCCGGCAATGCTGATCACCTGGGCGCTCGGGCTGATGCTGGTAGTGCATCTCAACCTGGTCCGCGAAGGCTGGTTCATGGCCAAATTCGCATTGGTCGTGGCGCTGACCGGTTACCAGGGTTGGATCTCGGCTTATGGGCGCAAGCTCGCCAAGGGCATGCGCCCGCTCGAGAATCGAACCTTGCGGATCATGAACGAGGTTCCCGGAGTCGCCGCGGCGCTGATCGTGGTTCTCGTAATCGTGCGTCCCTTTTAGGGGTTGCACGCAATCGAGGTATCAGAGCGCTGTGACTTGAAGCTCAATGGGGCGCATCCCCATATTGACTAAACCAGGGGCCACACCTAGTGCCGCCACATAAGGCGCACTGGCCGGTTTCTCCCTTATCGCCGGTGTGACCACTCCTTCGCGGCGTCCTGCCGCCCGGCGTTCAACTTCCAATTCGCGTAATCGCTGTCGCGTCATCCAACTGAAAAGCCCAAAATCCATGCATCTCAAGGATCTCAAGAAAAACACCCCGGCCGAATTGGTCGCGATGGCCGAGGAAATGGGCATCGAGGGCGCGTCGACGATGCGCAAGCAGGATCTGATGTTCTCGATCCTCAAGGTCCGCGCTGAGGCCGGCGCCGAGATCATGGGGATGGGGACGATCGAGGTGCTCAACG
Source organism: Sphingomonadales bacterium (assembly GCA_038244345.1). Classification (GTDB taxonomy): domain Bacteria; phylum Pseudomonadota; class Alphaproteobacteria; order Sphingomonadales; family Sphingomonadaceae; genus Sphingomicrobium. Next base: position 19,450 of record JBBRTO010000037.1, read on the forward strand.
ACGGCTTCGGCTTCTTGCGCAGCCCCGAGGCCAATTACCTCGCCGGGCCCGATGATATCTATGTCGTCCCGAGCCTCGTCCGCAAGTTCGGGTTGCGTACCGGCGACACGTGCGAAGGCGAGATTCGTGGTCCCAAGGATGGCGAGCGCTACTTCGCGCTGACCCGGATCACGCAGATCAACTTCGACGAGCCCGACGCGGTCCGTCACCGCGTCAATTTCGACAATCTGACCCCGCTTTACCCCGACAAGAAGCTCACCCTCGACAGCGCCGACCCGACCCAGAAAGACAAGTCGGCGCGGGTGATCGACATCATCTCGCCGCAGGGCAAGGGCCAGCGCGCGCTGATCGTCGCCCCGCCGCGCACCGGCAAGACCGTGCTGCTGCAGAACATTGCGAAAGCGATTACCGACAATCATCCCGAGGTGTTCCTGATCGTCCTGCTGATCGACGAGCGGCCGGAGGAAGTCACCGACATGCAGCGTTCGGTCAACGGCGAGGTCATCTCCTCGACCTTCGACGAGCCCGCGTCGCGCCACGTCCAAGTCGCCGAAATGGTGATCGAGAAG